>NZ_DASRXZ010000017.1:0-4160 GCF_035687345.1 Microbacterium sp. | reverse complement strand
CTGCCCGGTCGCGCTCGCGATGCTCGCGACGAGTTCGGTCTTGGTGATGGACTTGTCAGCCATGTGGTTGTCCTCCACGGCGGCTCGTCGCCACCGTTTCATTGCGCGGACCGAGAGACTGCTTGCCCCCCGGCTTGGTCGGATCGACCGCGACCGAATATACCCACGTTCCGCGTAATCACGCGGATTTCCCGCACCCGGCGCGGTTTACGGAGGAAATTCCTTGGTGCTGGTGTTGCTGGTGTGACAGATGTGACGGACGCACGGTCGATCGGGCCAAGCGGATGCGAGAACCCCGTCGGTCGTTGCGTTTTCGGTTCATTCGTGCAAGCGCCGCAGCGCCGCGACCACATCGGCGTGCCAGCGTCGCGCGGCAGGCAGCACGGCGGTGAAGATCGCGGTGTCGTGGGTGCCCCCGAGGTATCGCACGGCGCTCGCGTCCACGCCCGCGTCGCGCAGCGCGGCGGCATACGCCTCGCCGTCGCCGCGCAGCGGGTCGTACTCCGCGGTGAGGATCACGGCAGGCGGAAGCCCTTCGTGCGAGCCGGCGAGCAGGGGCGACGCGTACGGGTCGCGGGCGGCGCGACTGTCGGGCAGGTAGGTGCGCGCGACCGAACGCAGCTCGCGCAGCGCGATGAGCGTCGGAATGCCGAGCGCCCGCGTCGCACGCAGGTCGAGGTGCTTGCCCGTGAGGTCGACGACCGGCACCTCGAGCACCTGCAGCCGGATCGGCCGTCGGTGGCGATCCCGGTTCATGAGCGTCACGGCTGCGGCGAGATTCGCGCCGGCGGATGCCCCGGCGATCCCGATCCGCTCCGGGTCGACGCGGAGCCGCCCCACGTTCTCGAACAGCCACTCCAGGGCGGCGTGCCCCTGGAACACCTGCGTCGGGTATTTGTGCTCGGGCGCGAGCGCGTAGTCGACCGCCACCACCACGACGTCCGCGTCGACCGCATGGCGGCGGTTGGCGGCATCCGTCGTCGGATAGTCGATCCCGCCGATCCGGAACGCGCCTCCGAAGAACGTCAGGACGGCGGGCAGGGGTTCGGCGCGGTCGCCGCCTCGCGGGTCGTACACGCGCACGCGCACCGCGGGCCGGTCGGGCACGTCGATCGTGTACTCCGCCGTTCGGACGTCGGGTCCGGGCGTCCCGACGGTCTCGAGCTCCTTGCGGTCCCATGCGAGCGCGGCGCGACGGTGCTTCGCGCGAGCGCGGGCTCGGGGTCCGAGGGCGGCGGATGCGGCATCCGTCTTCTTCGCCTTCGGGGGCGCGGGGTCGGCGGATGCCGGCGCGATCGGCTCGCGCGCGAAGGGCCACAGGGCCTTCAGGCGGGCGCGCAGATCCGCGAGCGCGCGCCCCATGAGGTAACGGCGGTGCACGCGAAGTCGCTCGGCGAAGAACGGGTCCAGCGGCATGCTCCTCATCTTCTCGTTCCGCGTGGCCGTGCGCACCGACCTTGACACCGTCTTACGGGCGGCGAGTGCACGACCTCGCGTCGAGTGCACGCCCTCGCCACGCGGGCAGGTCGTGCAGTCGGCGGGAAGTCGTGCACTCGGCGAAGGAAGGGAGGGGTTCCCCGGGCATGCGAAAGGCCCGGAGCTCCGAGGAACTCCGGGCCTTCGACCCTGATGCGGTGCTTACCAGCTCGACTTGGTGACGCCGGGCAGCTCGCCACGGTGCGCCATGTCGCGGAAGCGGACACGCGAGATGCCGAACTTCGACAGGTGGCCGCGCGGGCGACCGTCGATGACGTCGCGGTTGCGCAGGCGCACGGGCGAAGCATCGCGGGGCAGCTTCTGCAGGCCCACACGAGCGGCCTCGCGCTGCTCGTCGGTCGAGTTCGGGTCGACGAGCTGCTTCTTCAGCTCGGCGCGCTTCGCGGCGTAGCGGTCGACGACCTCCTGGCGCTGCTGGTTGCGCGCGATCTTGCTCTTCTTGGCCATGATCAGCGCTCCTCTCGGAAGTCGACGTGCTTGCGCACGATGGGGTCGTACTTCTTGAGCACGATGCGGTCGGGGTTGTTGCGGCGGTTCTTGCGCGTCACGTAGGTGTAGCCCGTGCCGGCGGTCGAACGCAGCTTGATGATCGGACGAACGTCCTGAGCCTTCTTCGCCATCAGAGCTTCACACCCTTCGCGATGAGGTCCTTCACGACGGACTCGATGCCACGGGCGTCGATCACCTTCATGCCCTTGGCGGACACGTTGAGCGTGACCTTACGGCCGAGCGACGGAACGTAGTACGTCTTCTTCTGCACGTTCGGGTCGAAGCGGCGCTTCGTCCGGCGGTGCGAGTGCGAGATGTTGTGACCGAAGCCGGGAACCGCGCCGGTCACCTGGCACACTGCTGCCATGGTGGTTGTCTCCTCTATACCGTGAAGCCGGACGGCCCCACCCAAGATCCCTTGTCTGCACTCACACCCGTGCGACCCTTCGACAGGCTCAGGGACCTTCGAGAGGCTCGACCCTTCGACAGGCTCAGGGACGGAATGCGGGGATTGTGAGTACGAACTACGCGCTGGAGTGCGCGCAGACAAAGAATCAGTCTAGCACGGATGCCGCATCCGCCCCGACCGCGGCCGGCCCGGCCCCGCGGCCCCAGCGGAACGCCGACACCGTGGGATCGCCCGGGATCCAGAACCGCCACGGGAACGCAGGCCCGCCCGCGTGCCCCGCGACCCCCACGCGCGGACCGCGCTCGAACTCCTCGAGCGGCTCCTCGCGCAGCGACAGCCGCGCGACCGCGCCGTGCAGCGGCTCGCCGGTGACCGCGTCGATTCCGTCGTGAAGCGGATGCCGCAGCCCCACCGCATCGCCGAGGCGACCCGGCCCGCGGGCGAAGTCGCGGGGCGTGCGGGCGGCCGGACGGCGGCGGGCCGCGGCATCCGCCCCTTCGATCACCTCGCCACCGCGCAGCAGCACACCGCCGGCGACCCCCTCGGGGCCGCACACGACGTTGACGCACGAGTGGATGCCGTGGCTCAAGTAGACGTAGAGGTGCCCGGGCTCGCCCCACATCGTCGCGTTGCGCGCGGTGCGGCCCATCCGCGCGTGCGAGCCCGGGTCGGGCACGGGCCCCGTGCCCTGGCCGTGGTACGCCTCGACCTCGGTCAGCCGCACCGCGACGAGCTCGCCGTCGACGACGGTCTCGAGCACGGCACCGAGCAGACGCGGAGCGACCTCGAGCGGCAGGGGCAGGAGGTCCTCGCGCGCAGCGGGGCGTACGGCGTCGGGGCCGATGGGGATCGGGGTCATATCGGCGGCACCTGGCACCACGAGACGGAGGATCCCGCGAGCGCGACGAGCTCCTCGGCGCCTTCGCCCTCGGTGTCGTCGGAGGTCATGTCGAAGACGTGCGTCTCCACGCGTTGCGGCAACGGCAGCAGATAGGTGTCGTACGGGTTCTCGACAGCGTCGGGTGCGATGAGCACCGCGAGGTAGCGTTCGCTCGGCGAGACGCACGTCTGAAGCAGGCCGTCGCTCGACGATACCGACGTGAGCGCGCGGACCAAGCCGTCGTCGGCGACGCGATCCACCGAGGTGACGCCGGTGGGCAGCCCCTCGGGCGTCAGCACCGCCGAAGAGCGCACCGTGCCGCCCGTCGAGAGCGGAAGGATCGAGCTCGCCGGGCCGAGCGCCGGGTCGGGTGCGACGAGCGGCTCCTCGGAGCCGTCGGTGAGGTCGATGACCACGACGCCCTCGGCCCGATCGACGATCGCGTGCGACGACCCGCGCGCGATGCCGTCGATGCCGTTCGCGATGCCGAGAGAGGTGGCCTGCCCGTCGGGTGCGGTGAGCAGGAGCGAGCCGTCGAACGACAGCAGCAGGATGCTGTCGGTGTCGGGCACGAAGCGGAACTCGGCGACCCGCGGATCGGCGCCTTCGACCTCGATGGGTCGGGGTTCGGCATCCGCTTCGCTGTCTGTCAGCGACGCCGTGAACAGTGCGCTCTCGAGCCCGCCCGCGGCACCCAGGTCGGCGGCCGAGAACGTGTAGCCGATGAGGTCGCCGCGATCGGCGCTCTGGAGGTTCGTGATGAAGCCTTCGCCCGGCAACGGCAGCGTGCGCTCGCCCTGCCCGTCGTGGTCGGTGACGATGAGCTGCGGCTCGTCGTCGTCGGTGCGCACCGACATCACGAGGTGCTCGGTGGTCGCGCGGTAG
>NZ_DASRXZ010000016.1:0-35436 GCF_035687345.1 Microbacterium sp. | reverse complement strand
CGCTCGAGCACGGATCCGACGTCGATGCGGCGGGCGCGTCCGGCGAGGTAGCGAAGGCGAGGCGCGAGGCTGAGGCCCTTGCGAGGCATGCGGTCTCCAGGGTCGGGAGTGGGGGACCCGGATAGTCTAGAGGCGTGACCGCGGCCGATCCTGAGCATCCCTCGACGCGGACGGGAAGTGCGCCGCGGGCACGCATCTCGCACGCGGCCCTCGCCGCGAACGCGCGAGCGGGCGTGGCATCCGTCGCATCCGGCGATCACATCGTCGACCTGCGGTACGACGCGCTCGGCCACGGTGCGGCCGCGTGTGCGCCCACCCTCGCCGACGCGGGCGTGGACGCGGTGATCGTCGACGGCGACCTGGCCGACGCGGTGACGGATGCGGCAGCCGGCCGCCTGCGCGTGCTCACCGACGGCGACCCGACGCTCGACACCGCCGCGCTGTTCGGCATCGAGGGGTCCGGGGCGCCGGTCATGCGACTGAGCGGCACCGTCCTCGGTGTGAAGCCCCTGCGGGCGGGGGAGGGCGTGTCGTACGGCTACCTCCATCGCGCCGCCCACGACACGCGGATCGCGCTCGTCACAGGAGGCTATGCGCAGGGTGTCGTGCGGGCGCTCGGCGGGCGCGCGCACGTGCGCGTGCGAGGGGCGCTGCATCCGATCATCGGTCGCGTCGCGATGGATGTGTGCGTCGTCGACGTCCAGGAGGCGGAGATCCGCCGCGGCGACCCGGTGGTCTTCTTCGGCGACCCGTCGCGGGGCGAGCCGCCCCTCGAGGAGTGGGTGAGCTCGACCGGCATGGGCGCCGCGGAGCTCGTCGCGCTCGTGGGAGCACGCGTGCGGAGGGACCACGAGTGAGCGAGGCGATTCTGTCGGTGGACCTCGACGCGTTCGCGGCGAACGTCGCGACGGCGCGCTCGCGCGTCGCGCCGGCCGACGTGATGCTCGTGGTGAAGGACGACGCGTACGCGCACGGCATCCCCGCCATCGTCATGCGCGCGTGGCAGGAGGGCGTCCGCTGGTTCGGCGCGTTCGACGTGCCGACCGGCCGTGCGGTGCGCGAAGCGCTCGGCCACGAGCCGCGCATCTTCGTGTGGCTCGCGTTCGGCGAGGACGAGTTGCGCAGCGTCGCGGAGCTGGACCTGGACCTCGGGGTCGGCGACGCGGCACTGCTCGAAGAGATCGCGGCCGTCGGCGGCCGAACGCGCGTGCACCTCAAGGTCGACTCGGGGCTGCACCGCAACGGCGTCCGCCCGGAGGAGTGGCCCGCTTTCGTGGAACGCGCCGCGCAGCTCGAGCGCGTCGGCGCAATCGAGGTCGTCGGCATCTGGAGCCACATCGCCGAGGCGTCGGATGCGGAGGACGACGCGGCCCGCGCCGCGTTCGACCTCGCGGTGCGGCAGGCGGAGGAGGCCGGTCTGCGCCCCGCGCTCCGGCACCTGGCTGCCAGCGCGGCGTCGTTCGCGCGGGGCGAGTTCCGTTACGACCTGTGCCGCATCGGGGCGTTCTGCTACGGCATCCGTCCGTCGGGCGGGCCGAGCGACGCGGTGCTCGGCATCCGTCCGATCGCGACTCTGCGGGCGCCCGTCATCTCGGTCGACGGGGAGTCGGTCGTCGTGGGCGTGGGCTCTCTCGACGGGCTCCCGTCGACGCTCGCGGGCCGCTTCGACGTGACGACGCCCGCCGGCCCGCGTCGGGTGACGCGGATCGACGGGCGTCGGTCATGGGTCGAGTCGTGGCCGGATGCGGCACCCGGCCAGCTCGTGGACGTGTTCGGGCGTGAAGCGGCCGCAAGCGCAACCGATCTCGCCGAGCTCATCGGGACGATCGGCGAAGAGGTCGCGCTGCGGGTGTCGCCGCGCGTTCCGCGGGAGTACCGGGGAGCCTGAGTCAGACCGTTTCGTTGAGACGGGCGGTCTCGTCGTGCCACGTTGTGGCGACGGCGCGAAGCTTCTCTTCGTACTTGCGCCCGTGGTGCGCGCAGAACAGCAGCTCGCTGCCGTTGACCTCGGCGGCGATGTAGGCCTGGGCGCCGCACGAGTCGCAGCGGTCCATCGCGGTGAGACGGTACTCGAGGACGGCAGCGGCCTCAGTCGGTGTCGATGTGCTCATTTCTTGCCTCCTCGATTGCGTAGAACTCACGTACCGGTCATGAGATACAACCACGGGTTTGTCTCGAGAATGCCGCGAACGGGTGACAGTTCGCTGACCGCGTACGGCCTTGCGCGATGGCGCGTGTCTGGTCGGGGGCGTCGGCAGCCCCGGATACGCTTGAGGATTGTGACCACCGAGTACTCCGCCCATCATCTCCAGGTGCTCGAGGGTCTCGAGGCGGTTCGCAAGCGCCCCGGTATGTACATCGGCTCGACGGATTCCCGCGGTCTGATGCACTGCCTGTGGGAGATCATCGACAACGCCGTCGACGAGGCTCTCGCCGGCTTCGGCACGCGCATCGACATCCTCCTGCACGCTGACGGGAGCGTCGAGGTGCGCGACCGCGCACGCGGCATCCCGGTCGACATCGAGCCGCGCACAGGCCTGTCGGGCGTCGAGGTCGTCTTCACGAAACTGCACGCGGGCGGCAAGTTCGGCGGCGGGTCGTACGCCGCATCCGGTGGTCTCCACGGCGTCGGCGCATCCGTCGTCAACGCCCTCTCGGAGCGCCTCGATGTCGAGGTCGACCGCAACGGCAAGACGTGGGCGATGTCGTTCCACCGCGGCGAGCCGGGCGTCTTCGCGAACGGCTCGCCCGATTCGGCGTTCACCCCGTTCGAGGAGAGCAGCGAGCTCCGGGTGGTCGGCAAGGTCGCGAAGGGCGTGACCGGCAGCCGCATCCGCTATTGGGCGGATCGCCAGATCTTCACGAAGGATGCGGCGTTCAACCTCGAGGAGCTCGAACAGCGCGCGCGACAGACGGCTTTCCTGGTTCCGGGTCTCGAGATCGTCATCCGCGACGAGCGCGGAACCGTCAACGGCGAGGAGCCGATCGAGACGAGCTTCCGCTACGACGGCGGCATCTCCGAGTTCGTCGAGTTCCTCGCGCCCGACGCACCCGTGACCGACACGTGGCGACTCACGGGCGAAGGCACGTTCACCGAGACCGTGCCGGTGCTCCAGCCGTCCGGCGCGATGGTGCCCACGGAGATCCAGCGTGAGTGTCACGTCGACATCGCGGTGCGCTGGGGCACGGGCTACGAGACGGTGCAGCGGTCGTTCGTCAACATCATCGCGACGCCCAAGGGCGGCACGCACCAGCAGGGCTTCGAACAGGGCCTCATGAAGGTGCTGCGCTCGCAGGTCGAGCAGAACGCACGGCGCCTCAAGGTCGGCAACGACAAGCTCGAGAAGGACGACATCCTCGCAGGGCTCACGGTGGTGCTCACCGTGCGGGTGCCCGAGCCGCAGTTCGAGGGCCAGACGAAGGAAGTGCTCGGCACGCCGGCGGTGCGCCAGATCGTGTCGAACGTCGTCTCGCGCGAGCTGACGGCGCGCTTCACCTCATCGAAGCGCGACGACAAGGCGCAGTCGGCGGCGCTCCTCGAGAAGGTCGTCTCCGAGATGAAGGCGCGCATCTCGGCGCGAGCCCACAAAGAGACGCAGCGGCGCAAGAACGCACTCGAGTCGTCGTCGCTGCCCGCGAAGCTCGTCGACTGCCGCTCGAACGACGTCGCCGATTCCGAACTGTTCATCGTCGAGGGCGACTCCGCCCTCGGCACCGCGAAGCTCGCGCGCAACAGCGAGTACCAGGCGCTCCTGCCGATTCGCGGCAAGATCCTCAACGTCCAGAAGGCGTCGATCAGCGACATGCTGTCGAACGCGGAGTGCGCGTCGATCATCCAGGTCATCGGTGCGGGGTCGGGTCGCACGTTCGACCTCGACGCCGCCCGCTACGGCAAGATCATCCTCATGAGCGACGCGGACGTCGACGGCGCCCACATCCGCACGCTGCTGCTCACACTGTTCTTCCGGTACATGCGGCCGCTCATCGAGGCGGGGCGCGTCTACGCGGCCGTCCCTCCGCTGCACCGCATCATCGTCATGAACCCGGGCTCGAAGCCCAACGAGACGATCTACACCTACAGCGAGCAGGAGCTCCACGCGCTGCTGGCGAAGCTCACGAAGGCCGGCAAGCGGTGGCAGGAGCCCATCCAGCGCTACAAGGGCCTGGGCGAGATGGACGCCGAGCAGCTCGCGAGCACGACGATGGATCGCGCGGGGCGCCTCCTGCGGCGCGTGAATCTGACGGATGCGGAGGCCGCGGCATCCGTGTTCGAACTCCTCATGGGCAATGAGGTCGCACCGCGCCGCGAGTTCATCATCGACTCGAGCACGCGCCTCGACCGCGAGCGCATCGACGTCTGACGCCCATGGGCGGGCCTCCGACGCGCCGCGACCGGCCCGGCTTCGACGCGGCGGCGATCCGCCGCTACTACGACCGGAACACTCGTGCGTTCCTTCGCTACGGTCACGGCGGGGGTGAAGGAGCGATCCATCGTGCCGTGTGGGGTCCTGGAGTGGGCGACAGGCGGCGGGCGCTTCACTACGTGGAGGATCGGATCGCCGACGTCATCCGCGGGCGCGAGGGAGGGCCGGGCTCGCTGCACGTCGTCGATCTCGGCTGCGGTGTGTGCGCGAGCCTCTGCTACCTCGCGGAGCGGCTCTCCATCCGCGGAACGGGGATCACCCTGAGCCCCGAGCAGGCCGAGATCGGGCGCGCGCGGATCGCGTCGCTCGGCCTCGCCGAGCGCGTGACGTGCCGCGAGGGCGACTTCTCCGATCTTCCGGAAGACCTTCAGCCGGCGGACGTCGCGTTCGCGATCGAGTCGTTCGTCCACGCGCCCGACGCCGAGCGCTTCTTCGCGGAGTGCGCACGCCTCGTGCGCCCCGGGGGCGCGTTGGCGATCTGCGACGACATGCGGGGCGCAGCCGACGGCCGCGCGGCGGAGCGGACACTGCGGCGGTTCGCGCGCGGGTGGCACGCCAACACGCTGCTCACGCCTCACGAGCTGCAGGCGATGGCGGAACGGGCCGGCTTCGTCCACGAGTCCACCGAGCGCCTGACGCCGTACCTCGAACTGCGCCGACCGCGTGACGTCGCGATCGCCGCGCTCGTCGCGCCACTCGGAGCCCTGCCGTGGCGCTCGACGCGGCTCGATCCGCTCATCGGGGGAACAGCGCTGCAGCGGGGCCTCGCGAAGGGATGGGTCGACTACGACCTGACGGTGTTCCGTCGCGCGTGAACCTGTGGCGCGGAGCGCCGTGCGGCGTGGCTGCGCCGCCTCAGCGGACCACGGTGCCGACCGCGCCGATGACCCCGTCGAGCGGCTGACCCGACGCGTCGCGCTTCGCACCCGCGGTCGGCAGCGTACGCACGCCGCCGTCGGACCCGACCGCGCGCGGCTCGTCGCCGACCCATGCGAGCGTGAGGGTGTCTTCGCCCTTGAGGAACCGCTGCGCGCGCACGCCGCCCGTCGCGCGGCCCTTCGGCGGGAACTCGTCGAACGGCGAGACCTTGCCGGTTCCGGCATCCGTGCCCGACAGCGCCTGCGTGCTGCCCGCGATGGTGACGACGACCGTGTCGGATGCCCCGGACGGCACCGCCCCGAAGAAGACGACCTTCTCGCCCGACGCGACGCGGATGCCCGCCATGCCGCCCGCCGAGCGGCCCTGCGGCCGCACCGCGGACGCATCGAACCGGAGCAGCTGCGCGTCGCTCGTGACGAACACGAGCTCGGCGTCGTCGGGCGCGGGCGCGGCCCCGACCACGGAGTCGCCGTCCTTGAGCGCGATGATCTCGACGTCGTGCTTGTTGCCGAGCTCGGTCGCCGACACTCGCTTGACGACGCCCTGCGCCGTGCCGAGCGCGATCGGCGGCTCGCCCGTGAGAGGAACGAGTGCGACCACGTGCTCGCCGCCCGAGAGGCCGAGGTACTGGTCGGCCCGCGTACCGGCGGCCGGCTGCACCGAGTTGCCCGGGACGGACGGCAGGTCGACGGGGGAGAAGCGGATGAGGCGCCCCGCGGTCGTGACGGCCCCGACGTCGCCGCGCGTGGTCGTGTCGACCGATGAGCGGATCGCGTCGTGCTTGTACCGTCGCGAGGGCGTCACGATGCCGCCGTTCCCGTTGCCGTCGTCGCCCGTGCGGAGGTCGGCGCGCACCATGCGGCCCGTCGCCGAGAGGAAGACCCGGCACGGGGCATCCGCGATCTGCAGATCGGCCGCCGACGCGGCCGCACGCGACCGGGGCTGCACGGGACCGCCGTTCACGAGCAGCGTGCGCCGCGGTGTGCCGTACGTCTCGGCGACGGCGTCGAGCTCGCGGGCGACCTGCTGACGCAGCAGCACGTCGCTGCCGAGGAGCTCTTCGAGTCGTGCGATCTCGGCCTGCAGTTCGTCGCGCTCGCGCTCGAGCTCGATGCGCGAGAACTTCGTGAGGCGCCGCAGGCGCAGCTCGAGGATATATTCGGCCTGAGGCTCGGACAGGTCGAAGACCGTCATGAGGCGCGAGCGCGCCTGGTCGCTGTCGTCGGAGCTGCGGATGACCTGGATGACCTCGTCGATGTCGAGGATCGCGATGAGGAGGCCTTCGACGAGGTGCAGGCGCTCGCGCCGACGCGCGAGACGGAACCGGCTGCGACGCGTCACGACCTCGATGCGGTGGTCGAGGTAGACGCGCAGCAGCTCCTTGAGCCCGAGCGTCTGCGGCTGCCCCTTCACGAGGGCGACGTTGTTGATGCCGAACGAGTCCTCGAGGGGCGTGAGCCGGTAGAGGTGCTCGAGGACGGCCTGCGGGTCGAACCCGGTCTTGATCCCGATCACGAGACGCAGGCCGTTGCGGCGATCGGTGAGGTCGGTGACGTCGGAGATGCCCTGCAGCTTCTTGCTGTTCACCGCGTCTTTGATCTTCTCGATGATCCGCTCGGGGCCCACGAGGTACGGCAGCTCGGTGACGACCAGCCCGGTGCGGCGCGGCCCGAGCGGCTCGATCGACACCTTCGCGCGCGTGCGGAACGAGCCGCGCCCCGACGTGTAGGCGTCCTTGATGCCGTCGAGCCCCACGATCACACCGCCCGAAGGCAGGTCGGGACCGGGCACGAACTCCATGAGGTCTTCGACCGTGGCATCCGGATTCTCGAGCAGATGGTTCGCCGCGGCGACCACCTCGATGAGGTTGTGCGGAGCCATGTTGGTCGCCATGCCGACCGCGATGCCGGATGCCCCGTTGACGAGCAGGTTCGGGAAGGCCGCAGGCAGCACCTCGGGCTGCTGGAATTGACCGTCGTAGTTCGGGATGAAGTCGACGACGTCTTCGTCGAGGTTCTCGGTCAGGGCGAGGGCCGCAGGGGCGAGCCGCGCCTCTGTGTAGCGCGGGGCCGCCGGGCCGTCGTCGAGCGAGCCGAAGTTGCCGTGACCGTCGACGAGGGGCACGCGCAGCGAGAACGGCTGCGCGAGGCGGACGAGCGCGTCGTAGATGGCGGCGTCGCCATGCGGGTGGAGCTTTCCCATCACCTCGCCGACGACGCGTGCGCTCTTGACGTGACCGCGGTCGGGGCGCAGCCCCATGTCGGCCATCTGGAAGAGGATGCGCCTCTGCACGGGCTTCAGGCCGTCGCGCGCGTCGGGCAGGGCGCGCGAGTAGATCACCGAGTAGGCGTACTCGAGGAAGGACCCCTGCATCTCGGCCGAGACATCGACGTCTTCGATGCGGCCGTGGTCGGCAGGGGCGGACTCAGTGCGGGATGCGGGCATGGACGTTCTTCGGGCCTCAGGTTCGAGGGGCCGTGTGCGCGGTGTGCGAGACTGGCCCCGATGTCCCTCAGCCTACCGGCGGACCCGCCGTCGGCCCGGAGCCTCACCGGGCTCGTGCCGCAACTGATCGACGCGCTGCGCCGTGGGGAGGGCTCGATGCCGCAGGCGCCGCTGGGCGGGCCGGATGCCCCGTGGTTCCCTCCGGCCACGAGCGTGATCCTCTTCGTGGTCGACGGCCTCGGGGTGCACAACCTCTCGTCGCGCTCCGGCCACGCGCGGTTCCTGACGTCGGTGCGCGCGAGGAAGGACGTCGCCCGCACGGTGTTCCCGTCGACGACCGCGTCGGCGCTGTCGAGCCTCCTCACGGGCGAGGGCCCCGGCCGGCACGGGATCGTCGGCTACCGCGCGCTCGAGCCGGAGTCCGACCGCGTCCTCAATCAGCTCCGCGGCTGGGACACGGACGGGCTCGACCCGTGGACGTGGCAGCGCGTCGAGCCGCTGCTGCTGCGAGAGGCGACCGCCGGACGACCGGTGTTCGTCGTGACGAAGTCCGAGTACGAGAACACGGGGTTCACAGTCGCGACGATGCGCGGCGCGGCGTTCGTCGGCGAGAACGACTTCACGACACGCGTGGATCGCGCGGCCGAGCTGGCGGCGCGGCATCCGGGCGCCCTCATCTATCTCTATGTGCCGGATCTCGACGCGATCGGGCACCGACGCGGCTGGGAGTCCGACGGCTGGAGCGCGGCACTCGAGCGCGTCGACGCCGCCGCACGCCGTCTGTCGGAGTCGCTCGCGCCGGGCGTCGGGCTCGTGGTGACGGCCGACCACGGCATGATCGACGTCCCGCGCCACCGTCACGTGCTGCTCGAGGAGGGCAGCCCATTGGTCGAGGGCGTGCGTCATATCGGCGGAGAACCCCGGATGCTCCACCTCTACGCCGAGCCGGGCGCCGCCGGCCACGTGCTGACGGCGTGGCGCGACGTCGAGGCCTCGCGGTCGTGGATCGCATCGCGCGACGAGGCGATCGCCGCCGGTCTCTTCGGCGAGGTCGACGACGCCGTGCGGGCGCGCATCGGCGATGTGCTCGTCGCGGCGCGCTCGGGCATCGCGTATTACGACGACCGACTCGCCGACAAGGCGCCGCAGCGAATGGTCGGGCAACACGGATCGCTCACCGATGAGGAGCGGATCGTGCCGCTCATCCGGCTGGGGGCGTTCGCGCGTTAGCCGACCCGGTACGGTCGCGCTTCGTCTCGCTTCGCTCGCTCAGCGTGGACGCGCCGGGTCGGGGGCGCCAGCGCGGCGCATCGACCCGGCTCGCGTCAGTCCTCTGTGCGGGCGCCGAAGACGATCTCGTCCCACGACGGCATCGCGGCGCGGCCCTTGCGACGACCCGACGATTCGCCCACAGCGGACTGCGTGGGCAGCGAGAGGGGGGCGGGCTCGTGGCGCTGCGGAGGCGCGGCATCCGGCTCTTCGTCGGTCGGCGCCTCGTCATAGCCCGGCTCGAGAGCGTCGAACAGCGCGACGGGCGCGTGCGTGCGCACGGGTGCCGACTCCTCCGCGGTGGGCGCCGGCTCGCGCTGGCCGCGGCGGCGGCGCAGCGCCTCGAGGAGGTCGGCGGTCTCGGCGGATGTCACGACCGTCTCTTCGGCGCGCTTGATCGCGGCCTTCTGCACGGCAGGTGCGACCGGCGCGGGGAGCTCGGGCGACTCGAGGTCGGCCTCGGGCGGGCGTCGCGGACCGAACGCGCCGCTGTCGAACCGCGACTCATCCTTCGGCGGGGCCGCGTCGAGGGCACGCAACCGGGGAATGAGCCCTTCCGGAAGCGAACCCTGCCGTGAGAGCTGGATCGCGTCGGAGTTGAGCGGCGACAGCGTCGTGCGGCGCGGGTCGAAGCCCCAGCGGGCGTCGTGGTCGACGTCGTTCGCGGTGAACTCGAGCTTCACGATCCAGCCCGAGTGGTCTTTCCAGCTCGTCCACCGCTCGCCCGTGGCACCGGCCTCACTGAGCTTCGCGCGCACGGCCGCTCCGAATGTCGGCAGGGCATCGTGCTCGAGCTCGCCGCCGAGGAGGACGGGCACGGCGAGCGCCTGCCCGACGATGTGCTCGCGCTCGGCCAGCACGGGGCCCTCGTAGCGGGCGACGTCTTCGACACGGATGCCGAGGAGGCTCGCCACCTCGTCGGCCGACAGCCCAGCCCGGATGTGGGCCTGGATCTCGCGGGGGCTGGCCTTGGGCGAGGAAGCCTCGTCCGTGCGATCGCGGCGGGCACGCCGCAGCTCCATGCGCAGGGCATCGTCGACGGGAAGCGCGAAGCGCTCGCCCGACTCGGTGGCGAGGACGAGCACGTCGTCTTCGGTTCCGATGACTCTGAGCTGTTCCATGGGGGACGCCTCTCCGATCCGGCGGTGGTGTCCATGCTGACACAGGGCATCCCGGGCGGCGGGAATATCCGGCGCGTGCCGCGAGTTTAACCGCGGAGCGAATCGCGATCTGCATTTGCGAAAAGCACAGCAGTCGTGCAAACTATCGCCGCCCGACCGGCAATAGGCACGCTGCACAACCGGAAGTTGAGACGTTCACGCATGGCAACCGACTACGACGCCCCCCGCAAGACCGAGGACGACAGCGAGTCGATCGAGGCTCTCAAGGAGCGCGTGCCCGACAAGCTCTCTGGTTCTGTCGACGTCGAGGATGCCGACAACCCCTCGGGCTTCGAACTGCCGGGCGCCGACCTCTCCGACGTCGAGCTCGATGTCGTCGTCCTGCCTCCTCAGGAGGACGAGTTCACGTGCTCGAACTGCTTCCTCGTGAAGCACCGCTCGCAGATCGACCACGAAGGGGCGAGCGGCCCTATCTGTGTGGAGTGCGCCTGACCTGAGCGCGGCGCACCGCCGCCGCGAGCCGATCCGGCGTCCGCGATGAGATGACCCACGACGGGGTCGGGTCGTCCGGATCGGCCACATCCACCACGACGATCCCGTCGATCCCGCCGCGGATGAGGTGCCACGACCGCGGATGAAGCCCCGAACCGCGCGCGATGCGGGCATCCTCTCCCGTCAGCGCGCGAGGATTCTCGAGCAGTGAGACAGGGATGTGGGCGCGTCCCGCTCGCAGCTCGCCGTCGCGCACCTCGACGACGGGCGACACGAGGATCAGCGCGACGACCACGAGCAGACCGACCGCGAGCCCCGCGATGAGCGCGATCGTCGTGTCGATCGGGGCCACGACGAGCGCGGCCATCGGCGCGCACACCGCCGCGGCGGCGAGCACCCACAGCGAGGGGCTCAGGCGTTCGCGATACGTCGGCTCGGCGGACTCGCCGCCGACATGGCCTGCTGGCTTCTGCATTACCCTCGATGCGTGACTGAAACGGTGGACGTCCTCATTATCGCCCCCGAGGCTCCCGCCTACGCGCACCCCGGCGACGCCGGCGCCGACCTCGTCGCGGCCGAATCGGTGCGACTCGAGCCCGGTCAGCGTGCGCTGGTGGGAACGGGTGTGCGCATCGCCCTCCCCGAGGGCTACGTGGCCTTCGTCGTGCCGCGCAGCGGACTGGCCGCCAAGCACGGGATCACGATCGTGAACGCCCCCGGGACGGTCGACGCGGGCTACCGCGGCGAGATCAAGGTGTCCCTGCTGAACACCGACGCCGAGAACGCGTTCGACGTGAACGTCGGCGATCGCATCGCCCAGCTCATCGTCATGCCCGTCCCGCGGGCGAGATTCATCCCGGTCGAGACGCTTCCCGAGAGCGTGCGAGGCGAGGGCGGCTTCGGCTCGACCGGCTTCACCTCGAACGGTTCCAACAAGGACGGAGTCCCCGCATGACCGACGCACCGCTCCCCGACGCTCCCAAGAGCGCTCCCGCAGATCGGGCGACCGCGGGTCCGTTCGACGAGTCCGAGGCCAACCCTGTCCGCCCCTACATCGACCTCGGCGGCATCAAGGTGCTGCCGCGCGAGGGCCTGAACCTGCGCCTCGAGGTCGAGGAGCAGACCAAGCGCATCGTCGCGGTCGGTCTCGACTACGCGAACTCCACACTTCAAGTGCAGCCGTTCGCCGCTCCCCGCAACGCCGGTCTGTGGGAGGAGACGCGCGAGCAGATCCGCACGCAGATCCGCCAACAGGGCGGCCGCGTCGAGGAGCGCGAGGGCCCGCTCGGCGCCGAGCTCCTCGCCGAGGTGCCCGTCGTCGCGGGCGCCGACGGCCAGGCCGGCAAGCGCATCGCGCGCTTCGTGGGCGTCGACGGTCCGCGTTGGTTCCTGCGCGGCGTGATCGGCGGCGCGGCGGCGGTCGACGTCGAGGCGGCCACGAAGGTCGAGGATCTCTTCCGCTCGATCGTCGTCGTCCGCGGCGGATCGCCCATGCCTCCGCGCGACCTCATTCCGCTGCGGATGCCCGCGACCCCGGGATCGGCGTGAGCGACCCGACGGATGCCGCATCCGGCGTCCCCGAGCAGCGGGAACCCGCGCCGCGCGAGCAGTCCGCGTCGGAGCTGATGGGCGCGGCGCTCGGCGCCGCGGCTCGTCGAGCGGGCCTCGACCCTTCGAAGGAGACGCAGACGCACCACGTCGTGTGGGCCGCGATGGGCGGCTGGCGCGGCGTGCTGGAGTCGGTTCTCCCGGGGCTCGTGTTCATCGTCGTCTACACGGTCACGTTGGAGCCTGCGACGGAGGACGGCGCGACGTCTCAAGGCAATCTGTGGCTGTCGCTCGGGCTGTCGGTCGGGGTCGCTGCGATCTTCGCAATTATCCGCCTCATCCAGCGCTCGCCCATATCAGCGGCGCTCGGTGGGCTGATTGCCGTCGCGGCCGCCGCGGCGCTTGCGCTTCTTACCGGACGTGCTGAGACAAACTTCATCCCCGGCTTCATCACCAATGCGCTGTACGGCACGGCGTTCCTCGTGTCGGCTCTCATCGGATGGTCGCTCATCGGCCTCGCATCCGGGTTCCTGATGGGGGAGGGGACGGCGTGGCGACGCGACAAGCGCAAGCGCCGCGTCTTCTTCTGGCTCGCGATCGCATGGGCGGCGCTGTTCTACGCGCGGCTCGCATTGCAGTTCCCGCTGTACCTCGCGGGCGACGTCACCGCGCTCGGCACGCTGAAGCTCATCATGGGGCTGCCGCTGTTCGCGCCGCTCGTCGCCGTGACCTGGCTGGCCGTGCGCGCGGCCTACGCGAAGACGCCGCGCGAGCCGGAGGCCGCGACGGGGGAGTGATACATTTATCTTGATATCAAGATAAATTGTGCTCACGTGCGGGATTAGGGCGACCTCACTGGCCGTCGGTCCGCGCGCGGGGGAAGATGGGGATGCGAGGCGCCCGCGCCCATCCCGCCGACAGAGGAGACTGACGTGTCCACGGTTGACAGCTTCGGTGCCAAGAGCACCCTGACGGTCGGCAGCACCGACTACGAGATCTTCCGCGTCGACAAGGTCGCCGGCTACGAGAAGCTTCCGTTCAGCCTCAAGGTGCTGCTCGAGAACCTGCTTCGCACCGAGGACGGCGCGAACGTGACGAAGGAGCAGATCCAAGCCCTCGGCTCGTGGAACCCTGCGGCCGAGCCCGACACCGAGATCCAGTTCACGCCGGCACGCGTGGTGATGCAGGACTTCACCGGCGTGCCGTGCATCGTCGACCTTGCGACGATGCGCGAGGCCGTCACTGAGCTGGGCGGCGACCCCAACAAGATCAACCCGCTGTCGCCGGCGGAGCTCGTCATCGACCACTCCGTCATCGCCGATCTGTTCGGGCGTGAGGACGCGCTCGAGCGCAACGTCGAGATCGAGTACGAGCGCAACGGCGAGCGCTATCAGTTCCTGCGCTGGGGCCAGACCGCGTTCGACGACTTCAAGGTCGTGCCCCCGGGCACGGGCATCGTGCACCAGGTGAACATCGAGCACCTCGCCAAGGTGGTCTACGACCGCGAGGTGAACGGCGTGCTGCGCGCCTACCCCGACACGTGCGTCGGCACGGACTCGCACACGACGATGGTCAACGGCCTCGGCGTGCTCGGGTGGGGTGTCGGCGGCATCGAGGCCGAGGCGGCCATGCTCGGCCAGCCCGTGTCGATGCTCATCCCGCGCGTCGTCGGCTTCAAGCTCACGGGCGAGATCCCCGCGGGCGTCACGGCGACCGACGTCGTGCTCACGATCACCGACATGCTCCGCAAGCACGGGGTGGTGGGCAAGTTCGTCGAGTTCTACGGCGAGGGCGTGGCATCCGTCCCGCTCGCCAACCGCGCCACCATCGGCAACATGAGCCCCGAGTTCGGCTCGACCGCGGCGATCTTCCCGATCGACGACGTGACGCTCGACTACCTGCGCCTCACGGGTCGCTCCGACGAGACGGTCTCGCTCGTCGAGGCGTACGCCAAGGAGCAGTCGCTGTGGCACGACCCGGCCAACGAGCCGAACTTCAGCGAGTACATGGAACTCGACCTGTCGACGGTCGTCCCGTCGATCGCCGGTCCGAAGCGCCCGCAGGACCGCATCCTGCTGTCGGAGGCGAAGGAGAAGTTCGAGGAGGACATCCTCGCCTACGCCGATCCGTGCACGTCGGAGGACATCGTCGACCTCGAGTCGAAGCACTCGTTCCCCGCATCCGACCCGGGCGCCGTCCCCGGTGAGGAAGACCCCGTCACGCGCCCCGTCCACATCAACAGCGGCGGCCCGAAGTCCGTCACGAAGCCGATCACGATCGAGCCGAAGGACGGTCAGCCCTACATCATCGACCACGGCGCCGTGACCCTCGCGGCGATCACGTCGTGCACCAACACGTCGAACCCGTCGGTGATGGTCGCCGCCGGTCTTCTGGCGCGCAAGGCGCGCGAGAGGGGCCTCAAGCAGAAGCCGTGGGTGAAGACGACGCTTGCGCCCGGCTCGAAGGTCGTCACCGACTACTACGAGAAGTCGGGCCTCGACAAGGACCTCGAGGCGCTCGGCTTCTACACGGTCGGCTACGGCTGCACGATCTGCATCGGCAACTCGGGTCCGCTCATCGACGAAGTGTCGTCGGCGGTGAACGAGCACGACCTCGCCGTGACCGCCGTCCTCTCCGGCAACCGCAACTTCGAGGGCCGCATCAGCCCCGACGTGAAGATGAACTACCTCGCGTCGCCGCCGCTCGTCGTGGCGTACGCGCTGGCCGGATCGATGCACTTCGACTTCGAGACCGACCCGCTGGGCAAGGACGAGGACGGCAACGACGTCTTCCTGAAGGACATCTGGCCGGCGCCCGAAGAGGTGCAGGAGGTCGTCGACTCGTCGATCTCGCGTGAGCAGTTCATCACGCAGTACAAGACGGTCTTCGAGGGCGACGAGCGCTGGAAGAACCTCCCCACGCCGACCGGTCCCGTGTTCGAGTGGGACGAGGACTCCACGTACGTCCGCAAGGCTCCGTACTTCGACGGCATGACGATGGAGCTGGAGCCGGTCACCGACATCACCGGCGCGCGCGTCATGGCGACGCTGGGCGACTCCGTCACGACCGACCACATCAGCCCGGCCGGCTCGATCAAGGCCGGCACCCCCGCCGCGCAGTACCTCACCGAGCACGGCGTCGCCCAGAAGGACTTCAACTCGTACGGGTCGCGTCGCGGCAACCACGAGGTGATGATCCGCGGCACGTTCGCGAACATCCGCCTGAAGAACGAGATCGTCGCGGCGGTCAACGACGGCCAGATCGTCGAGGGCGGCTACACGCGCGACTTCACGCAGCCGGGCGGTCCGCAGTCGTTCATCTACGACGCGTGCATGAACTACCAGGCGCAGAACATCCCGCTGGTCGTGTTCGGCGGCAAGGAGTACGGCTCCGGCTCGTCGCGCGACTGGGCGGCGAAGGGCACGCGCCTGCTGGGCGTGAAGGCGGTCATCGCCGAGAGCTTCGAGCGCATCCACCGTTCGAACCTCATCGGCATGGGCGTCGTGCCGCTGCAGTTCCCGGCCGGCGAGAGCTGGAAGTCTCTCGGCCTCGACGGCACCGAGATCATCTCGATCGAGGGCCTCGAACAGCTCAACGAGGGCGTCACGCCGAAGACCGTCAAGGTCACGGCCGAGCCGAGCGAGTTCTCGCCCGAGGGCAAGCAGACCGTCACGTTCGACGCCGTCGTGCGCATCGACACGCCCGGTGAGGCCGACTACTACCGCAACGGCGGAATCCTGCAGTACGTGCTCCGCTCGCTCGTCTGAGCGAGACGGTCGCACTGGCCGCGGTGAGGCCCCGGAGCCCTACGGTTCCGGGGCCTCACGCATGCCGAGCAGGTCGAGCACACTCGTGAGGTGCTCCTCGCCGTAGCCGCCGTACTCGGCGAGCTCGGCATCCGTCGTGTCGTCGAGCCATGCGGCCCACGTCTGCGAGCGGTTCACCGCGTGCGTGAGCATCGCGTCGGCGAGCAGGCGGTCGCGTTCGACGTCGACGTCCCACACGTCGAAGTACGCGTCGATCACCGCGTCGATGTCGAGGACGCCTCCGTCGCCGGGCCACCCGGCCTGGCGACGCATCCAGCCCAAGGGGACGGCGAGCACCTCGAGCGCGTTCCCCCATGACGAGTCGCCGAGGTCGAACGCGTGCACGCCGGCAGACGAGCGGTAGGCGTTGAACGGATGCAGGTCCCCGTGCACCCACGTCGACGGGACGGCGCTCGCCTCGAGCCTGTCCGCCGCTGCGGCGAGCTGCGGGCGGGCCGCCTCGAGCAGCTCGTCATCGCCCGGCTCGAGCCGGCCCGGATGGCCCGCGCGGCAGCCCCGCCTGCGGGCGCGCAGCGCGTCGAAGAGCTCCACGACCCGCGCGGGGGAGCGGTCGGGCAGTCCCGTCGCGAGCAGCTCCCCGCGGCATCCGGCAAGCCTTCTCTGCGCGCGCGCCGCACCTACGACCAGTTCCCGCCACTCGTCGGCATCGGGGTGCTCGGTGTCGCCCATGGAGGGTCCGTGCTCGAGCGTGATCATCCATCCGCGACCCGCATCGACGGCGAGCGGGGCCTGGACGGCGTCGGGGGCGAGCTCGGCGAGCACCCGTTGAAGTGCCGCCTCGAAGGCGAAGTCGGGTGCGCCCGCCTTGAGCCACACGCGCCCCGCGTCGGTCTCGATCGCGAACACGGTCGACCACGGGCGCACGTGCACCTGAGCGGGGTCTCCGAGCGGCTCGATGCCCTGTGCCCGCAGGCTCGACCTCGCCCAATCGGCGATCCCGCGCAACCAGCGCGGCTCGGTCACGCGGACGGAGAAGGGAGCTTCCACCCGGCGAGGGTACGGGCTCCTCGGACCGGTCGTACAGCCCCCGCGGACTAAACTGGACCCGCCATCCGATCACCGGATGCGCCCGAGGCCGACTGCGAAGGGAGACGGATGCCGCTTCTTCCGTCGATCAAGGGTCCGCGCGACCTCGATGCGCTGAGCGTCCGCGAGCTCGAGCAGCTCGCCGCCGAGATCCGCGCTTTCCTCATCGAGAACGTCGCCCGCACGGGCGGCCATCTCGGCCCGAACCTCGGGATCGTCGAGCTGACGCTCGCGATCCACCGCGTGTTCGACTCGCCGAACGACCCGATCGTCTTCGACACCGGTCATCAGTCGTATGTCCATAAACTCGTCACGGGCCGGCAGGACTTCTCGAAGCTGCGCACCCGTGGCGGCCTCGCGGGCTACCCGCAGCGCTCCGAGAGCCCGCACGACGTCGTCGAGTCGTCGCACGCGTCGAGCTCGCTCAGCTGGGCCGACGGCATCTCGCGCGCGCTCACGCGCACCGGCCGTCGCGACCGGCACGTCGTGGCCGTCGTCGGCGACGGCGCGCTCACGGGCGGCATGACGTGGGAGGCGCTCAACAACATCTCCGACGACAACGACCGCAATCTCGTGATCGTCGTCAACGACAACGGTCGCTCGTACGCGCCGACGATCGGCGGAATGGCGCGCTACCTCAACCGCGTGCGCACCGCCGAGGCGTACCGCAACCTTCACCGCGGGTCCGACAACCTCTTCCGCAAGCTGGGCCCCGCCGCCCGAGCCGTCTACCGCGGCGTGCGCGGCGGCACGCACGGCTTCCTCTCGAGGTTCACGAACAACGCGGCGCTCTACTCGAACCTCGACATCAAGTACCTCGGTCCCGTCGACGGGCACGACCTGGCGTCGCTCATCGAGACGCTCGAGCTCGCGAAGCAGTACGGCGCACCGGTCATCGTGCATGCGATCACCGAGAAGGGCCGCGGCTACCAGCCGGCACTCGACGACGAGGCCGATCAGTTCCACGCCGTCGGCAAGATCGATCCGGTCACCGGCAAGACGGTCGGCAACAAGGCCTCGACGGATGACTGGACCGACGTCTTCGCCGCCGAGCTCGTGCGCGTCGGCGAGGCGAACGACGACGTGATCGCGATCACGGCCGCGATGCTGCGGCCGACGGGGCTCCTCCCGTTCGCGCAGCGCTTCCCCGACCGTGTGTACGACGTCGGCATCGCCGAGCAGCACGCGGTGGCCGCGGCTGCCGGACTCGCGTACGGCGGCCTTCATCCGGTCGTAGCGATCTACGCGACCTTCATGAACCGCGCGTTCGACCAGGTGCTCATGGACGTCGCGCTGCACCGCGCGGGCGTCACCTTCGTGCTCGACCGCGCGGGCGTCACCGGCCCCGACGGTCCGAGCCACCACGGGATCTGGGATCTCGCGATGCTTCAGCTCGTGCCCCACATCCGCATCGCCGTGCCGCGGGACGGCGAGCGTCTGCGCGAAGAGCTTCAGGAGGCGGTGGCGGTGACGGATGCCCCCACCGTCGTGCGCTATCCGAAAGGCGCGGTCGCTCCCGAGCTTCCCGCGCTCGATCGCCTCTCCGACGGTGTCGACGTGCTCGTGCGCTCCGACGCCCAGGACGTGCTCCTCGTGGGCATCGGCCCGATGGCGCACATCGCTGTCGAGGTCGCCGACCGCCTGCGCGCGCAGGGCATCGGAGCGACCGTCGTCGACCCGCGCTGGGTCATCCCCGTGCAGCCGTCGATCGTCGAGCTCGCCGCGGCGCACCGACTCGTGATCACGATCGAGGACGGCATCCGGGTGGGCGGCATCGGCACGCGCGTTCGCCAGGTGCTCCGCGAGGCGGGCATCGACACGGCCGTCGACGAGCTGGGCGTCCCCGACGAGTTCATCGATCACGCGAGCCGCGAGCAGATCCTCGCCGACGCGGGGCTGACGCCGTCGAAGATCGCGCACGACGTCGTGGCGCAGGTGCTCGGCACGCGCGTTCCCGTCGCGCGCGGCGCGGCCGCGAACGAGCTGCCGACGCTCAAGGCGTTCGTCCGCGCCGACGAAGAGCGTCGCTGAGGCTCCGCGGCCGAGCACGCCGGAAGCACGCCCCCGGCCGTGGAAGCATGGACGGGTGAGCACCGCCAATCTGACCCGGGACGAGACCGCCGCGCGGTCCGCCTCCGTGACCGTCCGAACCTCCCGCGTCGAGCTTGACCTGACGACCGCTCCCGATCCCGATGAGACCGGGTTCGCGACTGTCAGCACGCTCGAGATCGAGACGGTTGCCGGCGGCGGCGTCGACACGTGGGTCGACTTCATCGGCGAGAGCGTCGATGAAGTCGAGGTCGACGGCGTCTCACGGCCCGTCGAGTGGGACGGCGCCCGCATCCGGCTCACCGGCCTGGGTGGCCGTCAGACGGTGCGGATCGCGGCCCGCGGGGCGTACAGCCGCTCCGGGGAGGGGCTGCACCGCTTCGTCGATCCCGTCGACGACCAGACCTACCTGTACACGCACTACGAGCCCGCCGACGCCCGCCGCGTGATGGCGTGCTTCGAGCAGCCCGACATGAAGGCACGGTACACGTTCGTGGTGACCGCGCCGGCGGACTGGCTCGTGCTCTCGAATCAGGCCGCAGCATCGATCGACGCCGTGGGCGACGCACAGCGCGTGGAGTTCGCCGAGACGCTTCCCATCTCGAGCTACATCACCGCCGTCGCAGCCGGGCCGTACCACCGCGTCGAGGGGGAGTGGCGTCGAGGCGAGCAGACGATCGCGCTGGGGGTGCACTGCCGGGCCTCACTCGCCGAGCACCTTGACGCCGACGAGATCCTCGAGGTCACCGGCCAGGGCCTCGATTTCTTCACGGATGCATTCGCGTACCCGTACCCGTGGGGCAAGTACGACCAGATCTTCGTGCCCGAGTACAACATCGGCGCGATGGAGAACCCCGGGCTGGTCACCTTCACCGAGTCGTACATCTTCCGCGGTGCGTCGACTGTCGCGCAGCACGAGGCGCGCGCCAACACGATCCTCCACGAGATGGCCCACATGTGGTTCGGCGACCTCGTCACGATGCGCTGGTGGGACGACCTGTGGCTCAAGGAGTCCTTCGCCGATTACATGGGCGCGCATGCCACCGCCGCGGTCACGCGCTTCCCGGACGCGTGGGTGACGTTCGCGACGAGACGGAAGGCGTGGGCGTATCAGCAGGATCAGCTGCCCACGACGCATCCGGTCGTCGCCGACATCCACGACCTCGAGGCGGCGAAGCTGAACTTCGACGGCATCACGTACGCCAAGGGCGCGTCGGTGCTCAAGCAGCTCGTGGCGTTCGTCGGCGAGGAGGCGTTCTTCGAGGGCGCCCGGCGCTACTTCGCAGCGCACGCCTTCGGGAACACGACGCTGGACGATCTGCTGCGCCACCTCGAGGAGGCCTCCGGGCGCGATGTGCACGCGTGGTCGCGCGCGTGGCTCGAGACGACGGGTGTCTCGACCATTCGGGTGGAGCGCGACGCCGACGGCGGCGTCTTGGTGCAGACGGACCCGCGCCCACATCGGCTGCGCGTCGGGCTGTACGCGCTGCGCGACGGCCGACTGGAGCGCACGGATGCCGCCGACGCGGACGTCCGTGACGAGCGCACGCCGCTCGGCGCGCTCGGCCCCGCAGACCTCGTCCTCCCCAACGATGGCGATCTCACATACGCGAAGGTGCGGCTCGACGATGCGTCGCTGGGCACGGTCGAGCGCGCGCTCTCGACGCTGGACGATGCCCTCGCCCGCGGCCTGGTGTGGTCGGCGCTGTGGAACGCGACGCGCGACGGCGATCTGCCGGCCGCGCGATACCTCGACATCGTGCGACTCCATGCGGGAGCCGAGACCCACTCCGCCCTCCGTGCCGATGTGCTCGCCAACGCGGCCTTCGCGATCGCACACTACGTCACGGATGACGCCCGGCCGCGCGAGTGGGCCGCGTGGCTCGAGACCGCGTGGCACAGCATGCGGTCGGCCGAGGCCGGCGGCGATGCGCAGCTCGCGTGGGCGCGTGCGGTGGGTGTCGCCGCTTCGCACGATGACACTCGCGCACAGGAGCTGCGGGACATGCTCGCCGGTACTCTCGCGGCCCCCGACGGTCTGCGACTCGATCCGGAGCTGCGCTGGATGTGGCTTGCGGCGCTCTCGGCGACCGGTCATGCCACCGCGGAGGATGCGGACGAGGAGCTCCGGCGCGACCCGACCGCGAAGGGCCGCACCGCTCACCGCACGGTGCTGGCGGCGCGACCCGACCCCGAGGTGCGCGCCGCCGCGTGGCACGCGGCGTGGGACGACACGACGCTCACGAACGATCACCTCAGCGCGACGATCTCCGGCGTGCGCGCGGGCGGGCGGCGCGATCTCATCGCGGCGTTCGACGAGGAGTACTTCGCCCGCATCCGGGTCGTGTGGGAAGAGCGGAGCATCGAGATCGCCGCGCGCCTCGTGCGCGGGCTGTTCCCCGAGCGCGACTCGCTCGATCTCGTGGATGACTGGCTCGCCGCGAACGAGGATGCGCCCGCCGCGCTGCGGCGAATCGTCGTGGAGCAGCGGGACCATCTCGCGCGCGACCTTCGGGTCCGCGCCGCCCAGCCGCGTTGACCGCGGACCGACCTGCGGACCGGGCGGGAGAAGGGAGAAGGGCGGCCCCCGTGGGGACCGCCCTTCTCCTGTCTGTGCTGGAACAGGTCAGGCGCCGACGCCCTTGATGGGCGGGTGGTGGAAGGTGTCGCCGAAGACGCGCTCGGATGCGCCCTCGCGATCGAGATACGGCGACGCGCCGCCGTCGATGAACGGCCAGCCGGCGCCGAGGATCAAGCACAGGTCGATGTCTTCGACCTCGGGGACGACGCCCTCGTCGAGCATGATCTTGATCTCCTGCGCGAGGCCGTCCTGCACGCGGCGCAGGATCTCGTCCTCGGTCGCCGGAGTCGAGCCGACCGCGCCCTTGAGCGTCTTCTCGGCGGCCTTCGTCCAGCCGGTGACCTTGCCGCTCTTGTCCTTCTCGACGACCTCCGGCAGCTCCGCGAGCGCGTGGAAGTTCTCGTTCGCGTAGAAGCGGTCGGGGAACGCGCGCACCATCGTGTCCTGCACGTGGGCGGCGACCTTCCAGCCGACGAGGTCGATGAGCTGGAACGGCGTCATCGGGAGGCCGAGCGGCTGGAACGCCTTCTCGACCGTCAGCAGGGGAGTGCCCTGGTAGACGGCGCGGGCGGCCTCGCCCATGACCTTCGCGAGAAGCCGGTTCACGACGAAGCCCGGCGCGTCGGCGGTCAGGACCGCGTTCTTGCCGAGGTGCTTCGCGACGACGAACGCGGTCGAGAGCGCGGCATCCGCCGTCTGCGGCGTCTTCACGATCTCGATGAGCGGCATGACCGCGACCGGGTTGAAGAAGTGGAACCCGACGAGCCGCTCGGGGTGCGCGAGCTTCGAGCCGATCTCCTCGACGGAGAGCGACGAGGTGTTCGTCGCGAGGATCGCGTCCTCGGCGATGATCTGCTCCATCTCGGCGAACACCTGCTGCTTGACGCCGACCTCTTCGAAGACGGCCTCGATGACGAAGTCGCAGTCCGCGTAGAGGCTCTTGTCGGTCGTGCCCGTCACGAGCGCACGCAGCTTGTTGGCGGTGTCGCCGTCGAGACGGCCCTTCGCCTCGAGCTTGCCGATCTCCTCGTGGATGTAGGCCACGCCCTTGTCGACGCGCTCCTGGTCGAGGTCGGTGATGAGCACCGGCACCTGCAGCTTGCGCACGAACAGCAGCGCGAACTGGCTCGCCATGAGGCCGGCGCCGATGATGCCGACCTTCGTGACCTTCTTCGCGAGCTCCTTGGCGGGCGCGCCGACCGGGCGCTTCGCGCGCTTCTGCACGAGGTCGAACGCGTACATCGACGCGGCGAACTGGTCGCCGGCGACGAGCTCCGCGAGAGCCTCGTCCTCACGCTCGAAGCCTTCGGCCTTCGTGCCGCTGCGTGCCTTGTCGAGCAGGTCGAGCGCGACGTACGGCGAGCGGGGGACCGTGCCGATCCTCGACTCGAGCATGCCGCGCGCGACCTTGATCGCGACCGGCCATTTCATGGTGCGCTCGAGCTTGCCCGGCTTGTTCTTGCGTTCGACCTTGATGGCGCCCGACAGCACGCCGTCGGCCCAGCGCAGCGAGTCCTCGAGGTAGTTCGCCGCCGGGAAGATCGCGTCGACGATGCCGAGGTCGAACGCCTGCTGCGGCTTGAGCGTGCGGTTCTGCTTGAGCGGGTTCGAGATCACGACCTCGAGCGCGTTCTCGATGCCGATGAGGTTCGGCAGCAGGTAGGCGCCACCCCATCCGGGGATGAGGCCCAGGAACACCTCGGGGAGCGCGAGCGCGGCGGCCGACGCGTCGACCGTGCGGTACGTCGAGTTCAGGGCGATCTCGAGACCGCCGCCGAGCGCGAGCCCGTTCACGAAAGCGAACGACGGCACGCCGAGCTCGTCGAGCTTGCCGAACACGTGGTGGCCGAGCTGCGCGATGAGGCGGGCGTTGTCCTTCGAGCCCACGCGCGAGATGTCGGACAGGTCGGCACCCGCGGCGAGGATGTACTGCTTGCCGGTGACGCCGACCGCCTGGATCTCGCCGGCGGCCGCGCGCGCCTTGAGCGCGTCGAGCGTGGCGCCGAGCTCCTTGAGCGTCGCGGGGCCGAGCGTGTTCGGACGGGTGTGGTCGCGACCGTTGTCGAGCGTGATGAGCGCGAGGACCTTGCCGGAGGGCAGGCGGATGTCGCGCACGCGTGAGTGCGTGACGACCTCGCCCTCCGCGAGCGCGTCGAGCGGAGAGAAGTCGACCTTTTCGTAGTCAGTCATCGATCGTTTCCCGGTCCTCAGTGCTTCTTCTTGCCGTCGTAGTGCGGGTTCTCCCAGATCACGGACCCGCCCTGCCCGAGGCCGACGCACATCGCGGTCAGGCCGTAGCGCACGTCGGGACGCTCGGCGAACTGCGCCGCGAGCTGGATCATGAGGCGAACGCCGGATGCCGCGAGCGGGTGACCGAGGGCGATCGCGCCGCCCCACTGGTTGACCCGCGGGTCGTCGTCGGCGATGCCGAAGTGATCGAGCAGCGAGATGACCTGGATCGCGAAAGCCTCGTTGAGCTCGAACAGGCCGATGTCATCGATCGTGAGACCGGCCTTCTTGAGCGCCTTCTCGGTCGACGGGATCGGACCGATGCCCATGATCTCGGGCTGCACACCCGCGAAGGCGAACGAGACGAGCTTCATCTTGGGCCGGAGGCCGAACTCCTTGACGGCGGCTCCGCCGGCGAGCAGCGACATCGTCGCGCCGTCGGTGAGCGGCGACGAGGTGCCGGCTGTGACGCGGCCGTGGGGACGGAACGGCGTCTTGAGGCCGGCGAGGTCCTCCATCGTCGTGTTGGGGCGGCGACCCTCGTCTTCGGTCGCGAGGCCCCACGCACCGTCGGCGTCCTTGATCGCGACGGGCACGAGATCCGGCTGGATCTTGCCCGCGTCGTATGCCGCCTGCGCCTTGTGCTGGCTCAGCATGCCGAAGCGGTCGGAGCGCTCCTTGGTGAGGTGCGGGAAGCGGTCGAAGATGCGCTCCGCCGTGACGCCCATGTTGAGCGCACCCGGGTCGACCATGCGCTCGGCGACGAACCGCGGGTTCGGGTCGGCGTTCGAGCCGATGGGGTGGTGCCCCATGTGCTCGACGCCGCCCGCCAGGGCGAGGTCGTACATGCCGACGCCGATCGACGCGGCCATCGTGGTGACGCTCGTCATCGCGCCCGCGCACATGCGGTCGATCGCGAAGCCGGGCACCGTCTGCGGGAGCCCCGCGAGGATCGCCACCGAGCGCCCGAGCGTGAGTCCCTGGTCGCCGGTCTGCGACGTCGCCGCGATCGCGACGTCGTCGATGCGGTCCTTCGGAACGTCGGTGTTGCGCTCGAGAAGTCCGATCGTCGCCTTCACGGCGAGGTCGTCGGCGCGCGTGTTCCAGTACATGCCCTTTTCGCCGGCGCGCCCGAACGGGGTGCGCATTCCATCGACGAAGAAGACGTCCGAGGTCTCGGCCACTCTGCCTCCAAGTATTGGGATCGCGTCCAGCCTATTGTGGGACTGGGTATCACGAAATCGGTTGATGCAACCTACGAAGCGGCATCCGAAGTCGTCGCCGTCGTTTGCGCGGAAGCCACAAACGCGTCGGCGATCACCTGTGCCGTCTGTTCAATCTGCCACGTCCGGGCGCCCAGTTCAGCCAGTGCTCGGGAGATCGACTGCGCAGTCACAGGTTCGGGCGGCGCCCACGCGACGCGGCGCAGCAGATCGGGCGTGAGCAGGTTCTCCACCGGCATCGACAGCGCCGTGGCGACCTCCTCGACGGCGGGACGCGCCGCCTTCAGACGCGCGTCGGCCGCGGGGTTGCGATCGGCCCACGCGCGCGGGGGAGGAAGCGAGTCCCCGCGTGGCGCGCGCTCGAGCGGAAGGTCCTTCTCGGCGCGCCCGCGCTCGATGGCCGCCCACCATCGGTCGAGCTGCGTGCGGCTCGCGCGGCCGGTGAACTCCTTGAGGCCCGCGAGCTCCTGCTTGCTCTTCGGGTCGGCGAGCACCGCGGCGACGAGCGCCCGGTCGGGCACGAGGCGGCCCGGGGCGACGTCCTCGGCCTGCGCGAACTCCTCGCGCGCCATCCACAGCGAGCGGGCCACGGCGAGCGCCTTGCGGCCGCGTACGGCGTGGAGGCCGCTCAGACGGCGCCACGGCTCCTCGCGTGCGGGCTTCGGCTCGCGCTCGAGCACGGCGCGGAACTCCTCCTCGGCGAAACGCGTCTTGCCCTGCTCGGCGAGCTCGGCGGCGAGCGCGTCGCGCACGTCGACGAGGTGCTCCACATCGAGCGCCGCGTACTCGAGCCACGCCTGGGGGAGCGGTCGGGCGGACCAGTCCGAGGCGGAATGCGCCTTCGCGAGGGAGATGCCGAGCGTGTCCTCGACGACGGCGGCGAGTCCCACGCGCGCATGTCCGAGCAGGCGGGCCGCGAGTTCGGTGTCGAAGATCGACGCGGGCTCGAGCCCGAGCTCGCGCAGCGACGGGAGATCCTGGCTCGCGGCGTGCAGCACCCACTCGGCGTCGCCGATCGCCTCCTGCAGCGGGTCGAAGTCCCCGATCGCGGGTGGATCGAAGAGGAAGATGCCTGCGTCGCGCCGGAACACCTGCACGAGGTACGCGCGCTGCGAATAGCGGAAACCGGACGCGCGCTCGACGTCGACGGCGACGGGGCCCGTGCCCGCGGCGAGGGAGCGCGCGGCGGCGACCAGGCCCGCGGCATCCGCGAGCACGTCGTATTCAGCCACGCGTCGTCCTTCGTATCCCGATCACCGCGATGTCCTCCGAGCCCGGCGGAAGACCCGCGAGCATGCACACCAGCTCCGCCCAGGCCTCGACGTGGGGCCCCAACGGCCCCGCCGGCGACCACGAGGCCCGCAACTCGATCTGCGAGCCGTCGCCTTCGCTGCTGAGCGAGCCGAACCCCTTCGAGATCGTCTTCGTCGCGGTGCCCGACGCGGAGTGGTAGCCGGCGCGATGCGCGTCGAGCGCGTCGGCCAGCCATGACCACGCTACATCCGCCAGGAGCGGGTCCGCCCCGATGTCGGGCTCGAGGGGGGCCTGCGCGAAGCACACGATGCGCCACGGACCGTTCCACGGCGGCGGCTCTTCGGGGTCGTGCAGGAGCACGAAACGGCCCGTGCCGTAGACGGAGTCGCCGGTGTCGGCGTCGGGGCGCACGTCCCCGGCGAGCGCGATGGCGTCGGGGGCGAGTCCCGTGGGCGCGGGGATCTCACGGACCACCAGATCAGCCCGGAATCTCGTCGCCCGGACCTCGGCGGCCGCGCGCGCGAACGACGACGGTTCGGGAGGGCGGAGCTCGGCCACGCGGACAGACTAGAGTGATGGGTCGATGACCAGCCCCAGGCGCGCCGCGAGCAGCGGCGCCTCTCCCGCACTCGTCGCCGGCGTGAGGGCCGCGCTCACGGTCATGAGCGCGGCGCTCGCCGGCGTCCTCGCTGTGCTCGCCGTGCTGTCGACGCGGGTCGCCCGCCGCGTCGTGACGCCGGCGGACCGCGTCGCGGACACGCGCATCCTCGCGCTCGACACGGCCGCGCAGACCATCACCCTCGAGCGCACCGACGACACGGTGCTTCCGGGGCGGTACGGTCTGTTCACGAGCGGCACCGAGAACTACCTCAAGCTCGGGTCGGTCCTCGCGCAGGATGCGGTGAGCGTCAAGCGCAAGCTCCTCACGCACGTCGGCCCGCAGGCGCGCATCTCGCGCGACGCCGCGTTCAGCGGCTGGTATTTCGACCGGCCCGAGGACCTGCAGCTCCCGTTCTCGTCCGAGCTCATCGGCTCGCCGCTCGGCCCGTGCCCCGCGTGGCTGTTCCCCGCCGGCGACGGCGACGTGTGGGTGATCGCGGTGCACGGGCGCGGCACCACGCGGGCCGAGTGCCTCCGCGCCGTGCCTCTGTTCCACGGGCTCGGCATCACGAGTCTGCTCGTGTCGTACCGCAACGACGGCGAGGCGCCGCGCAGTCGCGCGGGCACCTACACGCTCGGCGCGACCGAGTGGCGCGACGTGGACGCGGCAGTCGGGTTCGCGCGCCGTCGCGGCGCACGCAGGATCATCCTCATGGGGTGGTCGATGGGCGGCGCCATCGTCCTGCAGCTCGCGCTCAACTCTGCCCACCGGAACGTGGTCGCGGGGATTGTGCTCGAATCGCCCGTGATCGACTGGCGCATCGTGCTGGATTACCAGGCGCGGATGCTGAAGCTGCCGGCCCCCGTGAAGGACCTCGCCCTCGGGGCGCTCGGATCGGAGTGGGGCTCGACGATCACGCGGGCGGGCGGACGCATTCCGTTCGAACAGCTCGACGTCGTCGCGCGCGCCGACGAGCTGCAGCATCCGATCCTCATCCTGCACAGCGACGACGACGGGTTCGTGCCGTCCGACGCGTCCCACGACCTCGTGGTCGCGCGCCCCGACCTCGTGGAGATGCAGGTGTTCGAGGTCGCCCGGCACACGAAGCTGTGGAACTACGACCAGGAGCGGTGGACGGCGAGCATCCGTGACTGGCTCGACCGCCAGGGGCTCATCCCTGCGAGCGCAGACGCAGATAGCTGAAGCCGGCCTCGTCGACGAGCAAGCCCGCGACGCGCGCGTCGACGCGCGCCCGCACAGGGAGGAACGCGCCGTCGACGGGGTCGATCGTCGGTGCGACGGTGACGCAGTACTCGTCGATGACGCCGGCGTCGGCGAACTGACCCGCGAGCGACGGGCCGCCTTCGCACACGATGCGGGGGAGTCCCTCGGCCGCGAGTGCCGCGACGATCGCGCGCGGGTCGAGACGCTCGTCGGCGGGGATCGCGAGCACACGCACGTCGGCGAGGCCTGCGCGCTCGGCGATGCCGTCGGCGCCGGCCTCGGGCACGACGAGCAGCACGCGCGCGGCCACCTCGGCGTCGAGCTCGAGGCGGTGCCCGTCGAGGCGTCCGGACGCGGTCACGACGGCGAGGTGCGCCGACTTGGGAACGACGTAGCCTTCGGTGCGGACGCTCTGCGCGCCGACGACCACGACGTCTGCGTCGCGACGGATCGCGCCGAGCACGGCGCGGTCGACGCGGCTCGTGAGCGTGTCGCTCGTTCCGTCGGCGCCGGATGCCGCGCCCGTGAGGCTCGTGATCATGTTGAGCCGCACGTAGGCGGAGTCGTCGCGACGGTAGCGGGCACCCAGCCATTCGCGGCCGGCGTCGGTCGCGGCATCCGCGGTCTCGAGGGTGCGCGGGACGACCTCGGTGACCAGCATCAGGAGCTGTGGCGCTTGGCGCGGATCTGCCGCTTCGCGCGCGCGAGCATGCCCGTCATGCCCGACAGGCGCAGGGGCGACACGGCCCGGCGCAGGCCGATCGAGTCGGGGTAGTCGTCGGGCACCGCGAGGGCCTCGTCGACCGTCAGACCAGAGAGCCCCTGCACGAGGATGCTCGCGAAGCCGCGCGTCGTCGGCGCCTCGCGCGGCGCCGTCGCGAACATCGCCACGCGGTCGTCGTCGTCGACCTCGATCGCGATGAACACGGGCGACTGGCACTCGAGCACCTGCTCGAGGAGCTCCTGATGGCCCTCGTAGCGCGCGGGGATGGCCGGGAGCTCGTTCGAGAACTCGAGCAGCAGCTGAAGGCGCTCCGGCTCGGGCAGCTCGAGGAACTCGTCGCGGATCTCCGCGAGGCTCGCGGGCAGAGTGGTCTCGGTCATCCGCTCAATCATCCCACGGGCACCTGGGCGCCGGCCGCGCTCAGGAGCGGCCGGGCACCTCGCCGGGCGCGTCACCCGTCACGATGGGCACCCGCACGGCGGAGCCCCACTCGGTCCATGAGCCGTCGTAGTTTCGGACGTTCTCGAAGCCCAGGAGGTGCTTCAGCACGAACCACGTGTGGCTCGAGCGCTCGCCGATGCGGCAGTACGCGATGATCGGCTCTCCGTCGGACAGGCCCGCCTCCTCGCGGTAGATCGCGTCGAGCTCGGCGCGCGGCTTGAAGCCGCCGTCCTCGGCGACCGCGCGCGCCCACGGGACGCTCTTCGCGGTGGGGATGTGGCCCGCGCGCAGCGCGCCCTCCTCGGGGTAGGCGGGTGCCGACGTGCGCGAGCCGTTGTACTCCTCGGGCGAGCGCACGTCGATGAGCGGGTTGCCGAGGTGGGCGAGCACGTCGTCCTTGTACGCGCGCAGGACGCTGTCGTCGCGCTCGACGACGGGGTACTCGGTGCGCTCGCGCACGGTGGGCTCGGTCGTGATCGGGCGGCCTTCGGCGATCCACTTGTCGCGACCGCCGTCGAGCAGGCGCACGTCCTCGTGGCCGAACAGCGAGAACACCCACAGCGCGTACGCCGCCCACCAGTTGTTCTTGTCGCCGTAGATGACGACGGTGTCGTCGCGGCTGATGCCCTTGCTGCTGAGCAGTTCGGCGAAGCCCTTGCCGTCGACGTAGTCGCGCACGACGGGGTCGTTCAGCTCGGTGTGCCAGTCGACCTTGACCGCTCCCGGGATGTGACCTGTCTCGTACAGCAGCACGTCCTCATCGGACTCGACCACGACGAGGCCGGGCTGCCCGAGGCGTGCTTCGAGCCACTCGCCGGTCACCAGCCGGCCGGGCTCCGCGTACTCGGCGAACTTGGGCGAAGACGTGTCGAACTCAACAGTCACCGGATGCTCCTCGGGTCTTGGCGTGCGGGAACGGCGTAGGGTATTTCCATCCCTCGCCGCGCTGCCTACGACGATAGGGTCCCGCGCGGGGGAGCGCATTCTTTCCGTAATCCTGTTACCGCATGGCTTCCGCCTGCGGTCGAATGACGAGACGAGCACATGACAACGACCGCGGCACGTTCCGGCATCGTGCGCCTCGCAGAGCGGGCGCCCCAGCTGTCGGGCGCCGAGATGGTCGCCCAGCTCGTGCCCCCGCCGCAGTTCGACGAGGCGACGTTCGAGTCGTACCAGGCCGACCCCGCGTACCCGTCGCAGCAGGAGGCGAAGGACGCCCTCACCGCGTTCGCCGGCGGGGGAGCGGCCCCCGCGAAGGGCGGCTTCTTCAAGCGCGCGAAGAAGGGCCCCGAGCTCAAGCCCGGCGTCTACCTCGACGGCGGCTTCGGCGTCGGCAAGACCCACCTGCTCGCGGCGACCTACCACGCGATGCCCGTGCGCCGGAAGTACTTCGGCTCGTTCATCGAATACACGGCTCTCGTCGGCGCTCTCGGCTACAAGAACACGGTCGACCTCTTCCGCGGCGCCGACCTGCTGTGCATCGACGAGTTCGAGCTCGACGACCCGGGCGACACGATGGTCATGACGCGCCTGCTCGGCGAGCTCGTCGCGGGCGGCACGCGCCTCGCCGCGACGAGCAACACCCCGCCGAACGCGCTCGGCGAAGGGCGCTTCGCCGCGCAGGACTTCCTGCGCGAGATCCACGCGATGGCCTCGAGCTTCCAGACGATCCGCATTGACGGCACCGACTACCGGCACCGCGCGGTCGACGGGCACGCGGTCGCGCTCGACGCCGAGGCATACGAGGCCGAGATCACGGATGCCGCGACCCGCGGCCTCGTGTCGGACGACGCGTTCTCCGACCTCATCTCCCACCTCGCGCGCGTGCACCCGTCGCGCTACATCCGCCTCATCGAGGGGCTGTCGCTCGTCGGCATCCGCGATGTCTCGGAGTTCGACGATCAGTCGGCCGCGCTCCGCTTCGTCGCGTTCATCGACCGTGTCTACGACGCGCAGATCCCCATCCGCGCCACGGGCATCACGCTCGACGGCGTCTTCCCCGCCGAGATGCTGGCGGGCGGCTACCGCAAGAAGTATCTGCGGGCCATCTCGCGCCTCGTCGCGTCGACCCTCGCGTGACCCGTACGCGCTCCGCTGAGCGAACTCGCGGCGCGTTCCCGCCGGTCTGAAACGTGATGTTTACGTCAGACGGGGTCGCGTAACGCGGGCGAAACAAGACACGCACGCCTCTGGAAACCCTGCATCGCGAGACTGGGGCTCGCCCGGAGCCAAGCAACCCGAAACCGCGTGACCTCCGGGGTCCCTCGAGTAACACGACATGGATGAGGATTCTCATGGACAGCGGTAACCTCGCCTGGTCCGTCGCAGCGACGGCCCTGGTGCTCTTCATGACGCCGGGAGTGGCGTTCTTCTACGGCGGCCTCGTCAAGGCGAAGAGCGTCGTCAGCATGATGATGATGAGCTTCGGCTCGCTCGCGCTCGTCGGCGTGCTGTGGGTCCTCTACGGGTTCAACATGAGCGCCGTCGAGAGCCCGTGGGCGTTCGCCGGCAACCCGTTCTCGGACTTCGGCCTCGCCAACGCCGACAGCGACACGCTCGTGGGCGCCACGTTCGGCGCCACGTTCGCGATCATCACCGTCGCCCTGATCTCGGGCGCGATCGCCGACCGGGCCAAGTTCGGCGCATGGATGATCTTCGCCGGCGTCTGGGCCACGCTCGTGTACTTCCCGGTCGCGGCCTGGGTCTGGGGCGGCGGCTGGGTCATGAGCCTCGGTGAGACCTTCGGATTCTCGACGAGCGTCATCGACTACGCCGGTGGTACGGCCGTGCACATCAACGCCGGCGCCGCGGCTCTCGCGCTCGCGCTCGTGCTGGGCAAGCGCATCGGCTTCCAGAAGGGCATCCAGAAGCCCCACAACGTCCCGCTCGTGCTGCTGGGCGCCTCGATCCTGTGGTTCGGCTGGTTCGGCTTCAACGCCGGTGCGGAGGGCACGTTCAACCTGCTCGGCACCGCGGACTCGAGCGTCGGCCTCATCGTCGTCAACACGCTCGGCGCCACCGCCGCCGCGATCATCGGCTGGCTGATCGTCGAGAAGCTCAAGGACGGCAAGGCCACGTCGGTCGGCGCCGCCTCGGGCGCGGTCTCCGGTCTTGTCGCGATCACGCCTGCGTGCGCCAACCTGACCCCGGGCTGGGCGCTGCTCCTCGGCGTGCTCGCCGGTGCCGTCTGCGCCCTCGCGGTCGAGCTCAAGTGGAAGCTCGGCTACGACGACTCGCTCGACGTGGTCGGCATCCACCTCGTCGGAGGCCTCATCGGCACGATCTATCTCGGCTTCTTCGCGACCGAGACCGGCCTCTTCCTCGGTGGCGGCTGGGAGCAGCTGGTGCTGCAGGTGGTCGCCGCGCTCGGCGTGCTGATCTACTCCTTCGTCGCGGCGTGGGTCATCGGCTTCGCCATCGAGAAGACGCTCGGCTTCCGCGTCAAGAACGAGGACGAGATCGCCGGTGTCGACACGGTCGTGCACGGCGAAGAGGGCTACCTCCTGGCAGACCGGGCCTGATTCCGCAGTAGCCCGGATCCCCCCACCGGGCTCGCACCACAGGGCAGGGGCGTCGCGGCAGCAGCCGCGGCGCCCCTCCACCGTGTCTGCGGCGTTGTCGGGTCTGCGCGCACTGCGGCGCTAGGGTTTCGACGTGACCAAACGCAAGGGCCTTCTCGCAACGCTGGGCGGGCTGCTCCGACCGTCCAAGCGCACCTCCACGATCATCGGCGAAGAGGATCAGCCGGGGCGTACAGGGCTCTCGGCGACAGTCGAGCTCGACCCGTCCGCCGCCGGGGCGCTGCAGCTGCACTATGCACCCGAGCCGGACGGCGATCCCGACGGGGGCGAGGTCGTGTGGACGTGGGTTCCCTACGTCGAGCGCGATGGCCGGGGCAAGGATCGTCCCGTGCTCGTGATCGGCCGGCAGGACGCTGATCGCGTCTACGCGATCAAGCTCACGAGCCAGTCCCACGACGGCGACCGCGACTTCCTCCACGTCGGATCCGGCCCATGGGACTCGAAGGGCCGTCCGTCGTGGGCGGACATCGACCAGCTCTACAGCGTCCACGTCGACGGCATGCGCCGCGAGGCATCCGCCCTCGATTCCGAGCGCTTCGCACGGGTCGCGGACGCCCTGCACCGCCGCTACGGCTGGAAGATGGCGGGCTGATGCGCGCGTGGCCGAATCGAGTCGGATGCGCGGTGCTCGCGGCGATCGCGTCGCTGTGGGCGCTCTTCCTGCTGCCGCAGCAGACGGTGGTGTGGTCGGGTTCGGCGGCGCCCGAGTGGGCCATCGCCCTCACCCGCACGCCGTTCTACACGGGCATCCGCACGGCACTCGCAGAAGCGGGTCTGCTGGATCTCTACCTCATGTTCGGCGCCGCGGCTGGTGTGTCTTATGTGCTGCTGTGGCTCGCGATGGGGCCGACCCTCGCGCGCGTCGGCTGGAGTGGGCGGGTGTACGGAGCCCTGCTGCTCGTGCTCGCGGTCGTGATCGTCCTCAGCTACCTGAACCACGGGCAAGGTGCGCCGCTGCGGTTCCTGTGGGGCTGGGAGGGGCCGTTGCTGATCGTCCTGGGCATCTGGGGGATCGTCGTCGCTTTCGCGCCCGGGGCGAAGCGACTGCCGCTGTGGGAGGCGATCATCCTCGGGCTCACGCTGCCGATCATCGCCCTCGCGACCTTCGTCAGCTCGTACTATCCGCACGGCCCCGCGGTCGCGCTCGGCCTCGTCGCGATCGCGTTCGCGCTGTGGGCGCCGCGCTCCGATGACGAAGAACGGGCGGAGGAGCACGTCGAGGCGACGGTTCACGCCGGCTGATCGCATGACTGCGCGCGTGACGGATGCCGGCAGACGCGTGTGGAACGTCAACATCCACGACGACGCCCGGCTGGCGGCGGCCGTCCCGGCCGGTGCGCGCGTGGCGCTCGACGTGGGCTGCGGGGACGGGTTCCTTGCTGCCCGGCTCGCGAAGTCCCTCCCGACGGTCGTCGCGGTGGATCGGGACGAGGGCGTGCTGGAGCGTGCCCGGGCGCGATTCCCCGACGCGCGCGTCGAGTGGCGCCTCGCGGACGTCTTCGAGCTCGCGCCCGCGGAGGCGAGATTCGACGCGGTGGTGTCGAACGCGACGCTGCACCATCTGTCGGACACGCGGCGGGCGCTCGAACACCTCGGATCGCTCGTCGAGCCGGGGGGAGTCCTCGGGGTGGTGACGTTCGTGCGCCCGCGTGTGCGTGACCTGCCGTGGGTGGCGGTCGCGTGGGTGGCGCGGGGAATCGCGATCAGGATGCGCGGCAAGTGGGAGCACACGGCTCCGACGCAGTGGCCGCCCAAGGACACGCTCGGAGACCTGCGGCGCATCGCGAAAGAGGTGCTGCCGGGAAGCACGGTGAAGCGGCTGCTGTACGGCCGCGTCATGCTGCAGTGGAGGAGGGGTTGGTGAAGCGCCCCCGCTGACGAGGGAGCCCCTCACGATGCATCCGAGACCTCGACAGCGTTGCATGAAGTTCGTAATGTGAATCATAAGTTCGTATTACGCAACCGAAAGGCTCGCTGATGAGATCCCACCGCCTGATCCGGAACGCGCTCGCTCTTGTGGCGGTTTCCACGATGACGCTGACCCTCCTGGGCGCGTCCGCCGTAGAGGCTCAGGGCCGTGACAAAGGCCGTGGCGGGCCACCGGCACCGATCTCGGTGTCGGGCAGCTATTGGATCGAGCTCGCTCCCGTGCTCGTGGCCGCAGACAAGTTCTACCCGGGCGGCCTGGAGGTGGGGGAGGGCGGCATCACGCGGATCACTTCGGGCGAGGTCGACCTCGCGACGAACGCCGAGACGCAGTTGCTGCGCGAGTCCCTCGTGAACCCCGACCTGCGGATCATCATGACCGTCACCGAGGGCTTCTTCCGGCTCGTGGCGAGGAAGTCCGCCGGCATCGAGACGCTGGAGGACCTCGAGGGCAAGACGATCATGCTGCCGCGCAACACGTCCGCGAACTTCTTCCTCCTCGCGATGCTCGAGACTGTCGGACTCACTGAGGATGACGTCACCATCGTGGGCCTTCCTCCCGAAGTGGACGG
>NZ_DASRXZ010000015.1:0-11367 GCF_035687345.1 Microbacterium sp. | reverse complement strand
AACCCGCACCTCTCGCCCCTCACGCTCGTCGACTTCTGGCGCGTCGCCGGGGTCGATGACGTGTGGACCCCCGGCGAGCCCGTCGGCGCCGAGACCGGTCTGCCGCTGCCGACCGCTGCCGGCGACACGAAGACGTACACGGCGTCGGTGCTCGCCTATCGCCCGCAGTACAACCCCGAGCGCAGGCTCTGGTACGTCGACGTCGCGCTCAACCCGGGCGCCGTGTCGTGGCCGTTCCTGCGGCTCGCCGTGGCGCGGTATCAGCCCGAGAGCGTCCCCGGCCTGGAGCTCTCGAGCCCCGTGTCGACGGACTACGTGCAGGTTCCGCCCGAGCGCACAGCCCTGGTGAGCCGGCTCGACGAGCACGAGGTGCGCGTCGTGGTGAGCGGTCCCGTGCCGGTGCGGCATGGACCGGCGCACGACCCGGTCGCCGCCGACCTCGCATCGATCGAGCTGGGCAGGCTCGTCGTCGCGCGACTGCAGAAGGCAGACCCCGGGATGCCGGGCGACCTGGGGTGGATCACCGTCGACACGCGCAGGCTCGTCGTGGCGAACTACCAGCCGGCGGAGCACCTCATCGCATGGGGCACGACCCTCGGTTCGGACGACGAGGAGATCCCGCTGCGACGGCCGGGGCCCGAGGCATCCGGCTGGCGGGTCACGGTCGAGGAATGGGAGAGGTTCCCCGGCGATCCCCTCGCCGACTCCCCGGTCGGCACGGCCGCACCGCCTCCCGTGTGGGAGCAGCGACTCGTGTTCGCGGACGAGATCTACCTCTGACCGGCACCGCGCTCACGGGATGAGGGCGCCCGCGAGCAGGCCGAGCACCGAAGCGCCGATGCTCGCGACGAGCATGCCGCCTGCGTGCGCGATCGCCGCGAGCCAGCGCCCCTTGCGCAGCAGACCGAGCGCCTCGACCGACGCCGTGCTGAAGGTGGAGTAGCCGCCGAGGAGCCCGACCCCGAGGATCGACCGCACGTCGTCCGCTCCGAAGTGCGCCGACGCGGACGCCGTCACGAGACCCAGCGCGAAGCACGCCGTCGCGTTGACGACGATCGTCCCGAGCGGCACCGACGTGCGATTCACACGCCCCACACCGGTGTCGACGAGGAACCGCAGCGCCCCGCCCAGACCGCCCGCGAGCGCCGTCAGCACGAGGATCATGCGGCGCCCTCCCCCTCTGGTTCACGACGACCGAAGACGGATGCCGCGACCCCCGCGCCGATCGCCGCGGCGACGACGCCCAGCACGACGCTCGCGAGCGTGTACACGAGCGCCATCGACACGGCGCCCGCGGTCGCGAGCCGGTCGATCTCGACGACGAACGTGCTGTAGGTCGTGAAGCCCCCGACCACGCCCGTGCCCACGCCGAGGCGCAGCATCCGCCGTCTCCCGGTATCGGGACCGCGCAGCGCCAGTGCCTCGATGAGCGCGCCCAGCGCGAGGCCCCCGAGGATGTTGATCGCGAACGTCGCCCACGGCCACTCCCCCGGCGCGTGCGGGAACACGAGCTCGATCGAGGCCCGGAGGAGCGTGCCGACCGTCGCGCCGACGGCGACGAGAAGAGCCAGACCGACGAAGCGCACAGCACCACTCTGCCGCATCACACGCGTGAGACGACGGTAGGCGAATCGCGGACGAGCGCCTACATTTGGCTCAGGACGGTCGCCCGTGCCGTCGAGAAAGAGTCGCGCGATGCCCTTCCGAAGCAAGGAGACCCTCGAGGAGTGGCTGGGCGAGTTCCGCTCGCTGGGGTACACGATCGCCGGCTCGGTCAAGGTCATGCAGCAGGACGGCGAGGACGGGGCGAACACCGGCCTCGTCGGGATGCAGCTCGCGAACGCGTCGACGTCGATCTACGTGCACCCCGACGCTCCGTACTCCCCGCGATGGGTGGTCACGATGGAGCCGCGCGACGAGTCGATCAGTCTGGACGCGGCGGCGGTGATGGAGCTGTCGAACGAGCTCCAGGTCCTGTCCGCGCTCTGCACGTTCCTCCAGGCGAAGTCGGCCTCGTTCGTCGGCACCGACGCGCCCTGAAGCATCGGCTCGAGTCCGCGGGACTCAGGCGACCCGACTGCCGTTCGTCGACGCGGTCCACGACTCGAGCAGCTCCGCGAAGCGCGCCGCCTCCTCTTCGTCGCCGGCCGAGACGACGTCGTCGAACGCGGTGTCGAACCGCGTCAGGCCCGCCCAGGGCTCCTCGGCGAGGTCTACGGTCACGCTGATGCGGTTCACGCGCCGATCGTGGGGGTCGAGGTCGCGACGCACGATGCCCCGTTCGACGAGACGGTCGATGAGCGCGGTGACTCCCGGCGACGTGATCCCGAGGTGATCGCGGAGTTGCGACGGACGGATGCCGGGATTCGCCGCGATGTGCAGGAGCGCCTTCGCGTCGCCCTCGCCGATGCCCAGCTCGCGGCGCGCGCGCGAGAGCGCGTCGGAACGCGCCTGCACGTAGGCGAGCAGGGCCGCGCGCACCTTCGATCGGCTCGTTCGTCCGGTTGTCACGGATAACTCCTCGGCTTGGTATCTCGATCAGTGTAGCGGTTGAAGTTAATTCAGTGAAGATTTAGCTCATTTACCTAGATGAGTGAAATACCTGCTAGTGTGAGAGGTCCTGGACGAGTTCGACGCACACGGCGTCGCCCCATCGCATTCAGGCCGATCAAGGAGTGAACATGGGGCACCTGTACTACGGCAGCACGAGCGAGCCGATCGAGATTCCCGACAGTCTTCTGGCCCACCTCAAGGTGGTCATCACGACCAAGCTGCGCCGCGGCGAGAGCTTCACCCTCGCATGGCGCCACGAGGGCACCGGCCAGCCCGGCCGATCCGCCATCTGGCTGCAGCCCTCCATCCCGCTGCGCTTCGTGTTCGATACGCCCGACCCCGAGCAGCTTCGAGCTTCGGCCCTGCAGGACTTCGTCAACCAGGCCAACTCCTCTGGGGGACTCAACGTCGACGTCGACTCGTGGGTCGAGGAGGCGGGACTGGTCCGCATCTCCTGATCCCGCGCGGATCCATGAGGATTTCGCCGATTCGGCCCCTCATGTCCTCCGGGCGACCTAATCTCTGGTCATGACGTCGCCTTCCGCGATCACCACGACCGGACAGCTGCGCGAGTCAGGGCACACGTTCCGCCCGTTGCGCGAGGAGCTGCGCGAGAACCTGCTCGCCGCGCTCGCCGAGGGGCGGGATCCGTGGCCGGGCATCCACGGCTTCGACGCGACGGTCATCCCGCAGCTCGAACGCGCGATCCTCGCCGGGCACGACATCGTGCTCCTCGGCGAACGCGGTCAGGGCAAGACGCGCCTGTTGCGCAGCCTCGTGGGGCTCCTGGACGAGTGGTCGCCCGTCATCGAGGGCTCGGAGCTCGGCGAGCATCCGTTCCACCCCATCACACCCGTCTCGATCCGCCGGGCCGCCGAGCTCGGCGATGACCTGCCGGTCGCCTGGAAGCATCGCTCGGAGCGCTACGCGGAGAAGCTCGCGACTCCTGACACGTCCGTCGCCGACCTGATCGGCGACATCGATCCGATCAAGGTCGCCGAAGGGCGATCGCTCGGCGATCCCGAGACGATCCACTACGGCCTCGTGCCGCGCAGCCACCGCGGCATCGTCGCGATCAACGAGCTGCCCGACCTCGCCGAGCGCATCCAGGTGTCGCTGCTGAACGTCATGGAGGAGCGCGACATCCAGATCCGCGGGTACCTCCTGCGCCTCGACCTCGACGTGCTCGTCGTCGCGACGGCGAACCCCGAGGACTACACGAACCGCGGACGCATCATCACGCCGCTGCAGGACCGCTTCGGCGCCGAGATCCGCACGCACTACCCGCTCACGATCGCCGAGGAGATCGCGGTCATCCGGCAGGAGGCCGACCTCGTCGCCGAGGTGCCCGAGTACCTGCTCGAGGTGCTTGCCCGCTTCACGCGCAACCTGCGCGAATCCGAGGCCGTCGACCAGCGTGCCGGTGTTTCGGCGCGCTTCGCGATCGCCGGCGCCGAGACGATCGCCGCGGCCGCGCTGCACCGCGCGACCCGGCAACGCGAAGAGGTCGCGGTCGCGCGCCCGGTCGACCTCGAGACCGCGGTCGACGTGCTCGGCGGCAAGATCGAGTTCGAGACCGGTGAGGAGGGTCGCGAGCACGCGATCCTCGAGCATCTTCTGCGCACCGCGATCGCCGACACCGCCCGCTCGTACTTCCGCGGTCTCGACTCGACCGTGCTCGTCGAGGCGCTGCGCGAGGGCGTCACAGTCATGACCGGTGAGCAGGTCTCGGCGGCGGACGTGCTCGCAGCGATGCCCGTGCTCGGCGAATCCGACCTGTACGACGAAGCCGCGCGACGCCTCGGTGCGAACACCCCGAGCGAACGCGCCGGCGCGATGGAGCTGCTGCTCGAGTCGCTCTACCTCGAGCGTCGCATCGGCAAGGACACCGTCGCAGGAGAGACCGTGTATGGATGACCGGATGCCGCGCACCGCGCCCCTCGGAAGGCTCCGCTGATGGTGCGGAGCTTCCACCGCGTGCCCGCGCACACCGCGCGCTACGGGCGCTATACGGGTGGCGATCCGCTCGCCCCGCCGGTGCGCGTGCGGGAGGCGCTGGAGGCGATCGGCCAAGACGTCATGTCGGGCACATCGGTCGAGCGCGCGGTGCGCGAGTACCTGCGACGCGGAAGCCGCGACCAGCAGGGGCTCGACGACCTCGCGCGGCGCGTGCGCGAGCGGCGCGCCGAGCTCGTGCGCAGGCACCGGCTCGACGGCACACTCGACGAGGTCCGCGAGCTGCTGGACCGCGCGGTGCTCGAGGAGCGCAAGCACCTCGTGAAGGACGTGGATCTCGATGACGAGGTGCGGGCGTTCTCCGAGATGAGACTCGAGAACCTGCCCGCGAGCACGGCGGCGGCCGTGACCGAGCTCGCCGATTACGAGTGGCAGAGCCCGAGCGCCCGGGCGGACTACGACCGCATCCGCGATCTTCTCGGCCGTGAGCTGCTGGACCAGCGGTTCGCCGGGCTCAAGAACGCGCTGGAGAACGCGACGGATGCCGACCGGCAGGCGATCCGCGACATGCTCAACGACCTCAACGACCTGCTCGAGAAGCGGCGTCTCGGCGAGGACACGCAGGAGGACTTCGACGAGTTCATGCGCAAACACGGGGACCGGTTCCCGGAGCATCCGAAGAACCTCGACGAACTGCTCGACGCGCTCGCCGAGCGTTCGGCGGCGGCGCAGCGCATGCTCAACTCGATGACGCCGGAGCAGCGTGAGGAACTGATCGACCTCTCGCAGCAGGCGTTCGGCTCACCCGACCTCATGCGCTCGCTCGCGCGCCTCGACGACAACCTGCGCTCCCTGCGGCCGAGTGAGGACTGGACGGGCTCGGCGTCGTTCTCGGGCGAGGAGCCCGTCGGGCTCGGGGAGGCGACGGGCCTCATGCGGGACCTGTCGGACCTCGACTCGCTCACCGATCAGCTCTCGCAGGCGTACCCCGGCGCGCGTATGGACGACATCGACCTCGACGCGCTCGAGCGCCTCATCGGCGAGGACGCGGCGGTCGATGCCCGCACGCTCCGCGACCTCGAGCAGGAGCTGAGAGACACCGGCATGGTGCAGCGCGCGTCGGACGGGTCGCTCCGGCTCACGCCGCGCGCGATGCGCCAGCTCGGGCGCGCGCTGCTGCGCGATGTCGCGACGCGCAGCACCGGCCGCACGGGACGCCGCGAGACCCGGCACGCGGGAGCGGCCGGCGACCGCACGGGGGCGACACGCGAGTGGGCGTTCGGCGACACCGAGCCGTGGGACATCCCCCGCACGATATCGAACGCGGTGCTGCGGACCGTGGCCGACGGCGGCGACCCGTCGGGCGGAGTCCGGCTCGACACGAGCGACGTCGAGGTCGTCGAGACCGAGCAGCGCACACAGGCGGCGGTCGCGCTGCTCGTCGACACGTCGTTCTCCATGGCGATGGACGGCCGCTGGGTGCCGATGAAGCGCACCGCGCTCGCGCTCCACCACCTCATCTCGACGCGGTTCCGCGGCGACACGCTCCAGCTCATCTCGTTCGCGCGATACGCGGAGGTCATCGACATCGAGCAGCTGACCGCGAAGGACGCGGTATGGGACAAGGGCACGAACCTGCACCATGCCCTGATGCTCGCCGGGCGCCATTTCCGCAAGCATCCGATCGCGCAGCCGGTCCTGCTCATCGTGACGGACGGCGAGCCGACCTCTCACCTCGACCAGGACGGGAACACGCACTTCGCCTACCCGCCGTCGGCCCGCACGGTCGCCGCGACCGTCCGTGAGCTCGACACGGTGCAGCGCCTCGGCGCGCAGACGACGTTCTTCCGTCTCGGCGACGATCCCGGTCTGGCACGCTTCATCGACGCGCTCGCGCGGCGCGCGGGTGGGCAGGTGGTCGCGCCCGAGCTCGACGACCTCGGTCGGGCGGTCGTCGACAGTTACCTCGGCTCACGGCACACCGGCCGAGGCACGCCGGAGGAGTTCGGCGACATGCTGCGCGGCCGCTCGTGGTGGTGGTGACCGCGGCCGGTTAGGGGCGGTGGGAGGCCGATCGCTCGTTCCCGCGCTTGTAGTTGCCGGTGACCCGCGCCATCACGAGCTGAGGATCGACGCGCTCCACGTCGTCGAGGAACTTCGCGGCAACCGACCTCCGCAGCGTCGTCGCGAGACGGCCGCGGTGGCGGATCTCGACGGTGTCGCCGCGCACCGTGTACTCGAAGCCCTCCGGTCCACCGCCCATGGTTCGAGGGTATGCCAGACGGAATCCGCGCGACCGCGCTAGTGTGCGTGACAGGAGCGAACATGGGCGCAGCAATCGGAGAGATCCTTCCCCTCGCACTCGGCGTCGCGATCAGCCCCATCCCGATCATCGCCGCGATCCTCATGCTGCTCTCGCCGAGGGCGCGCGTGACGAGTGTCGGCTTCCTGCTGGGCTGGGTCCTCGGCATCGTGGTCGCCGTCACCGTCTTCACGCTCCTGTCGTCGATTCTCCCGGAGCAGGGCTCGGATGCCTCGAACCCGGCGCAGGGAACGATCCAGCTCATCCTGGGCGCCCTCCTCCTGCTTCTCGCGGTCGGGCAATGGCGCAAGAGGCCGCGGCGGGGCGTGGAGCCGGCGATGCCGAAGTGGATGCAGGCGATCGACAAGATGACGTTCCCCGTCGCCTTCGGGCTCGGATTCGTGCTGTCCGCGGTGAACCCGAAGAACCTCCTGATGGGCGCGGGCGCCGGCGTCGACATCGGCTCGGCCGGCCTCGCCGTCGGCGAGATCGTCCTCGTGATCGCGGTGTTCACCGTGATCGCCGCCTCGACCGTGCTCGTGCCTGTGGTCGGGTACCTCGTCGCAGCGTCGAAGCTGCGCGACCCCCTCGATGCCCTTCGCGGCTGGCTCGAGAAGGAGAACGCGGTCATCATGGCCGTCCTGCTGCTCGTCATCGGCGTGAGCCTCATCGGCAAGGGCATCGCCGGCTTCTGACGATCGCTCGCACGCGGGCGCGGCACATCCGCTGATTCCGCGCGCTCGCGCGCGCCGTGACCACCCGGAATAGATGCTCTTGCCGGTGTGTTCTGCATGCAATATATTGCCCGCAGGTGAGGCTAGCTCGCCGGACCAGCCCGCTTGTTCACCATCACCCCACCAAACCGGAAGAGAGAAGAACAATGAGCAACGACCAGGGCATCAAGAACGTCGTACTGGTTCACGGCGCTTTCGCCGACGGCTCCGGATGGCGTCGCGTCTACGACAACCTCACCGGCCGCGGCTACCGGGTCTCGATCGTCCAGAACCCGCTCACCTCGCTCGAGGACGACATCGCAGCGACCCAGCGCGTGCTCGACCTGCAGGACGGCCCGACCATCCTCGTCGGCCACTCGTGGGGCGGTACGGTCATCACCGAGGCCGGCACGCACCCCAAGGTCGCCGGCCTCGTCTACGTTTCGGCGCTCGCGCCCGACGAGGGCCAGACGACTGCGCAGCAGTACGAGGGCTTCGCCCCGACGCCGAACTTCCCGATCCACACCGTCGAGGACGGCTTCGGGTTCCTCAACGTGGAGAAGTTCAAGATCGGCTTCGCCGCCGACCTGAGCGATGCGGATGCCGCGTTCCTTCGCGACTCGCAGGTGCCGATCGACATGTCGGTGTTCGCCACGCCCGTGAAGGCTGCCGCGTGGCGGACGAAGCCGAGTTGGGCGATCATCGCCGGCGAGGACCAGTCGTTCGACCAGGCGATGCTGCTGCACATGGCGAACCGCGCCGGCGCCGAGATCACGGTGGTGCCCGGCGCGAGCCACGCGCTCTACATCTCGCACTCCGACGAGGTCGCCGATGTGATCGTCAAGGCCGCGGAGCACGCCCTCGTCGGCGTCGGCTGACGCACCGCCTCACGCCCAGTGCACGGCTTCTCGCCGAACGCACGCCCTGCCGACGGGAGTTGCCCGTTCACTCGACGGGAAGTCGTGCACTCGCGGCTGGGCCCGGCGGGCAGGGGCTCAATCGGAGCCGGGGTCGCCCACCGGAAGACTGTGCCACGTGTGGAACGCGAGCCGGGAGGCGCCCTCTGCATCGCCGGCCGCGCACAGGTCGATGAGCTGGGCGTGACGTTCCGCGGACGCGAATCGATCGATCGACAGGAAGCGGAGCGTCTCCGCTCGGCGGACCACGGGCGTGTACTGCTCCAGCACGGAGACGATCGCCGGGTTCTCGGCTGCGACGACGAGCACATCGTGGAAGGCGTCATCCGCCGCCAGGGCGGCCTCCGCGTCTTCCGCCTCGATGGCCGTGGTGAAGCGGTCGTTCGCATCGCGCATCGCCTGAAGCTGCTCCTCCGTGAGCCGCGGCACGCCGAGCCTGGCGGCGAGCGCTTGCATCGCTGCCACGACGTCGCGCGCGTTGCGCACGGACTCCTCGTCCACCACGGCGACGGTGGTGGAGCGGCCCGGTCGGGCGACGACCAGCCCGCTCTCGCTCAGACGCAGGAGCGCTTCGCGCACCGGGGTCCGGCTGACTCCGAGCCACTGGGCGAGCTCGCCGTCGCGAAGGCTCTCCCCCGGCGCAAGCGTGCCGTCGACGATCGCGTCGCGCAGCTGGCGGTACACGTCGTCCCGCAGCAGCGTGCGGCCTTTCATCGGAGAGGACGAAGGGATCGGCATGCAATGTATTGCATGCCGATCCCGTGCGCTCGTCAAGCCGCCACGCCCGGACCTGCTCTCACAGCGTGGGACCATCGGTGCCCGCGCATCCGGGCCGACGTAATATATTGCGTACTGCACGCAGCCTAGAGACGAGGCGACCATGCCGCTGGCCGACTTCCCCCGCTATCCGCTCACATTCGGGCCGAGTCCCGTCCACCCTCTCCGACGCCTCAGCGAGCACCTCGGCGGCGCGCAGATCTGGGCGAAGCGCGAGGACGTCAACTCCGGACTGGCGTTCGGCGGCAACAAGACCCGCAAGCTCGAGTACATCGTCCCGGACGTGCTCGCCCACGGGGCGGACACGCTCGTCTCGATCGGCGGGTATCAGTCGAACCACACCCGGCAGGTGGCGGCGGTCGCGGCGCACTTGGGACTTTCGGCGGTGCTCGTGCAGGAGAGATGGGTCGACTGGCCCGACAGCGTCAACGACCGGGTCGGCAACATCCTGCTGAGCCGCATCATGGGGGCCGACGTGCGACTCGACTCCGCCGGTTTCGGGATCGGGTTCAAGGAGTCGTGGAAGCAGGCGATCGCGAGCGTCGAGGAGCGCGGCGGCAAGCCGTACGCGATCCCGGCCGGCGCCTCCGACCATCCGCTGGGCGGGCTCGGCTTCGCGAACTGGGCCTACGAGGTGCAGAAGCAGGAGCAGGACCTCGGGGTGTTCTTCGACCACATCATCGTGTGCTCCGTCACGGGCTCCACCCACGCGGGCATGATCGCGGGGTTCGCTGCGCTCGCGGATGCGGGCGGCCGCCCACGCCGAGTGATCGGAATCGACGCGAGCGCCAAGATCGACGAGACGCGCAACCAGGTCACGCGCATCGCGCGGGCCACCGCGGCGCTGATCGGCGTCGACCGGCCGCTGCGCGACGACGAGATCGTGCTCCGCGCCGAGTGGGCCGGCGACCGCTACGGCATCCCCGTCGAGTCGACGATCGACGCCATCCGACTCACGGGCCGACTCGAGGGGGTGATCCTCGACCCCGTGTACGAGGGGAAGTCGATGGCGGGGCTCATCGAGCTCGTCACGAACGGCGAGATCCCGCGCGACAGCACCGTGCTCTTCGCGCACCTCGGCGGACAGCCCGCGCTCAACGCGTACAGCGCGCTGTTCACGCACGCGTGACCGGAGGCGCGGCCGGCGTCAGTCGTGCAGGTCGGGGTGCGCAGCGATGTCGACCCCGTGGTTGTCGGGCGACGCGAGCGACCACCACAGCGGCGCGCGCGAGTCGTCCACGAGCCGGCCCCCGGCGGCGAGCGCAGCGGCGACTCGCGCTTGCGCCTGATCGGCGGGCACGTACACGTCGAAGTGCGTGCGGCCCCTGCCCGGGACATCGCCGGAGATCGGGTTGAAAGCGAGCTGCGGTCCGCAGCGCAGCGGGTCGACGGCATCCGTGTCGCCGAAGTCCTCGTATCCCAGCGCGGCGACGAAGAACGGCCGGGCGTCGGTCTGCGAATGCTGGGCGACGTAGATGCCCACCGACTGAACCCGCGAGGGATCGGCCGTCAGCCCCAGTTCGGCGGCAGCCGCCGAGACCGCCGCCGCGAACTTCGGTGCCGCCGCAGGGAGGCCTTCGGGATCGCGGTACGGCACGCGCACCACGACCCCCTCGGGGCGGAGGTCGACGTCGGCGAGGATGCTGAACCGCTCCGCGGCGTCGACGATCGCGGGGACCAGTCGCGCGGCATCCGCCAAGGAGCTCGCCCTGTACATGACCTGCGGGCCGGTTCCTGTGCCGCGCCAGTCCGACACCTCTGGTGCCGTGTGGAACTCGGCCGCCGTGATCAGTCCGGACCGGCTCGCTGACTCGCCCATGGGAGCTCCTTCGCTCGATGCCGCCCGACCCTACTCGGGGGCGCCGACACGCGTCAGCCCGCGAGCCCCGGCCAGATGTGCGGCATCGCCGTGAGGATCTGCTCGACGCAGATCGAGAGCAGGATGAGACCGAACAGCTTCTGGAAGATCTCCATGCCCGCAGGGCCCAGCGCCTTCGCGAGGTACGGGGCGAAGAAGAAGATGACGGCGGTCGCGATCGCCGAGACCGCGATGATGAGGATGCCCCACAGGTAGTCCACGAGGCCCGGGTTGTCTTTGCCGAACGCGATGACGAGCGCGATCGCGCCCGGACCCGCGACGACCGGCATG
>NZ_DASRXZ010000014.1:0-1838 GCF_035687345.1 Microbacterium sp. | reverse complement strand
CGACCTACCCACCACGCTCAGATGCGCCAAGAACTCCTCCACCGGAGCGATCACAGCGAAGTCCTCACCGACCACCGTCCACGACTCTTCGACCACACCCGGGACCAAGACCCTTTGCACACGCACCAGCAGTTCTCCTCTAGCCAGACTTCGTCGACAACACCCTGGAGAACATCCACCGACCCACGAGATGGCAGGCTCAACCCTTGCGTCGCCTACGTCAACGACGCCCTGGAGGGAACCCTATAGAACTGGTGTTCGAATATGATTGTGTCGTGGGTACTCGTCGACGCCCGCCACCGGGCGGCTGGCCGTCCGGCATCGAGACGGTGCCGATGCGTGACCACGCCGAGGAGGCGCCCGAGCTCGCGCGGCGTGGTGTGCCGATCGTGCGCCCGTCCGAGGGCATCCCGGTGCGCGCGTGGATCACGCAGCGTCAGAGCGGTGAGGCCCGCGTCGACGGCGAGGCCGTCGCGTGGGCCGGTCGCCAGGTCCACGTGCGCTACATCTCCCGTGAAGGGCGCGAGGGGTGGGTGTGGCTCTGGGCCGACGCCGTCGAGCGTCGCTGAGCGGCACGGCCCTCTACTCGGATTCCTGTCAGACGTTCTCCGTCGCGCACCTGCTCGTAGAGCATGGCGCGCGAGCCCTCGTACGTCACTGCCTCGATCGCGACCTCACGTACCGGACCGTCGGCCGGCTGCCCCAGCTCAGGCAGGCCTGGTACGTGCCGTGGACGATCACGGCCGCTTGTTCGTCTCGTCGCGCAGCTCGACGAGCACGTGCGGGCTCGTCAGCGAGGCGTCGTCGTGGTCGTACTGCACGGGGATCATGTCCGGGTGCTCGGCGCGCACGTCGGCCGCGACGGCGCCCGGGTCGACGGTGCCCGTACGCCCGTTGTCCGTCCGGCGCACCCGGGTGCCGGACGCAAGGTCCTCGACGTCCGGGCCCGGGTCCGCGTCGACGACGTCGGCCTGCTGGATCGAGTCCGTGAGGTCGAGCAGGTCTCGCCACCCACTGGCGCGGTCGATGAGGTCGTTTGCCTGCGACCAGGCCGCCTGCGCGTGACGCTGCTCTTCGGTGACCATGATCGGGTTCCCCAGCCCGTCCGTCGTCATCTTCCGCTCGAGGTCGCGCAGGTCCGTCGCGGCCGCCGCGCGCATCACGCGCAGCGCGGCCGCGACGTCTGCCGGGTCGACCGCGTCGGCCAGGCGCGCGGCCACGAACTCCGTGGCCACCACGCTCGGCCACACGAGCGCCTTCGTCGGCTCGTTCGTCATGGGCTGCTCCTCAGCTCGCGTGGCGGTTCAGGTACTCGCTGGCGGCGTCGCGCAGCACCTCGGAGAAGGTGCGACCCTCGGCTTGCGCGCGTGCGCGAAGTGCGGCGTCCAGGCGCTCGGGTGCGCGCACCTGCCACAGCGGGGACTTGCCCGAAGGGCGGTCTGCGGCGAGCGTCGGGCGCCCTCCGGCGGCTGCGCGCTCGACGGCGGCGACCTCCTCGGGGGTCTCGGCGGCCGCGGTGAGCATCTGGTGGGCGTAGGCGCGCGCGGCCTCGCCGCGCAGGGCCTTGCCGGTGCGCTTCACGGGGCGGTCGTCCGCCTCGATCTGCTCGGCCCATGCGTCGTAGTCCGGGCCTCGCCCGGGAGCCTCGTTCGTCATCACTCCTCCTCCTCGATCAGCACCAGGAACTTGCGCCTCGCGGGCATCGCGTGGAACACCACGAGGTCGCGCGGTAGACGGCGATGCACCATCACCTCCAACAGCTCCCCGCCCAGACGGCGCGGGCCGATGAACAGGTCCGCGGCCTCGCCCGTCCCGTCGCGCGACTCGTCGAACTCCGG
>NZ_DASRXZ010000013.1:0-5535 GCF_035687345.1 Microbacterium sp. | reverse complement strand
CCCGTACGTCGCCCACCCGAGCGCGAGTTCGGAGAGGTCGGAGGTGCCGATGACCATGCCGCCGTGGTGGTTCGCGAGGCGGAACAGGTAGTCGGTGCGGATGCCGGCCTGCACGTTCTCGAACGTGATGTCGTGCACCGGCTCGCCCTCCGCGAACGGGTGGCCGATGCGCTCGAGCATCTCGGTCGCGAGCGGGCGGATGTCGATCGTCTCGATGGACGCGCCGACGGCCTCGGCGAGGGCGATCGCATTGGACTTCGTGTGGTCGCTCGTCGCGAAGCCGGGCATCGTGTAGGCGAGGATGTCGCTGCGCGGGCGGCCCATGCGGTCCATCGCCCGCGCGACGACCAGCAGGGCGTGCGTCGAGTCGAGCCCGCCGCTGACGCCGATGACGGGCTTCGGCGCGCCGATGGCCTCCATGCGGCGCACGAGCCCCGATACCTGGATGTTGAACGCCTCGTAGCAGTCCTGCGCGAGCCGCTCGGGGTCGTCGGGCACGAACGGGAACCGGTCGAGCACGCGCTTCAGTCCGATGTCCGCGCCGGGCGGATCCAGGTCGAAGTGCACGGTGCGGAACAGCGTCGCATCCGTCCTTCTGTTGTCATCGAAGGTGCCCTGGCGGATGCGGTCCTGACGCAGCCGGTCGAGGTCGACGTCGGCGACGCTGCGGCGCGGGCCCTCGGGGAAGCGCTCGGTCTCGGCCAGCAGGTTGCCGGACTCGTAGATCATGGTCTGGCCGTCCCACGAGACGTCGTTCGTGGACTCGCCCATGCCGGCTGCGGAATACGCGTACGCGGCGAGGCAGCGGAACGACTGCGACTGGCACAGCGTCTTGCGGTCGTCGGCGCGCGCGATCGTGATCGGGCTGCCCGACAGGTTCGCGAGCACCGTCGCGCCGGCGAGTGCCGCGCGCGACGACGGCGGGATGGGCACCCACACGTCTTCGCAGACCTCGGCGTGCACGACGAGACCCGGCACGTCGAGGGCCTCGAACAGCAGGTCGGGTCCGAACGGCGCCTCGAGCTCGCCCACCCGGATGTCTTCGCCGATCTGGTCGTCGCCCGGGGCGAACCAGCGCCGCTCGTAGAACTCGCGGTACGTCGGCAGGTACGACTTCGGCGCGACGCCGAGCAACTCGCCGCGGTGGATCACGACCGCGCAGTTGTAGAGGCGGTTGCGGTGTCGCAGCGGCGCGCCCACGATGAGCATCGGCAGGAGATCGACGGATGCCTCGACCAGCCGCTCGATCGCGGCGACGACGCCGTCGAGCAGCGCGTCCTGCATCATGAGGTCTTCGATCGAGTAGCCCGACAGGCACAGCTCGGGGAAGATCGCGACGGCGACCGCCTCGTCGTGGCACTCGCGGGCCGTGTCGAGGACGGCCTGCGCGTTCGCGACCGGGTCGGCGAGCGCGACGGGGATCGTGCACGCGGCGATGCGGGCGTAGCCGTGGCGGTAGGCGCTCTCGAACGGCAGGGCGGTGATCACGTCCCCAGTCTTGCAGGTGCGAACGACGTCGTGTCGGATGCCGCGACTATCGTCGAGAGCAGGGAAGGGGAGCATGCGTTACATCGAGAGCGAAGGCCGGTTCGTCTGGAGCGCAAGCGATCTCAAGGCTGCCGCAGAGTGCGAGTTCGCGTGGCTGCGCGCGATCGACGCCAAGCTCGGGCGGGTGGCCGAGGTCGAGGAGCCGGTCGACCTCACGCTCGAGCGTGCGGGGCGACTTGGGCATCAGCACGAGCAGCGCGTGCTCGCCGCATACCGCGAGCGATTCGGAGCGGGGGTCGTCGAGATCCCCGTGGCGAAGACCTACGACGCGGATGCTCTCGCCGCCGCGGTCGCCGAGACCGCGAAGGCCCTCGCGTCCGACGCCGACGTCATCTACCAGGCGACGTTCGCGACGGACGACTTCGTGGGGTTCGCCGACTTCCTCGTACGCGATGCCCCCGATGGCTCGCGCGGCGTCGGTCCGTGGGTCGTTCAAGACACGAAGCTCGCCCGTCACGCGCGCGTGACGGCGCTGATGCAGCTCGCGGCATACGTCGCACAGCTGGACCGCCTGGGGGTTCCGCGGTCCGACCGCGTCGAGCTGCTGCTCGGCGACGGCACCACGAGCGTCCACGAGGTCGACGATCTCCTCCCGGTGTTCGGATTGCGGCGCGAACGGCTCCGCGCGCTCGTCGACGACCGCCGCCTCGATCTCGGCGCCGCCGGCCCCGCGATCGCGTGGGGCGACCCGCGCGGCGAGCTCGCGGTCATGGCGTGCGGTCGGTGCGCGACGTGCGAGCTCGAGGTCGAGGCCGCCCACGATCTGCTCCTCGTCGCCGGGATGCGTCCGGTGCAGCGCGAGCGGCTGCGCGCCGCCGGGATCGACACGATCGATCGGCTCGCCGAGGCATCCGCTCCGCCGGCACGCATGAGCCCCGACACGTTCTCGTCGCTGCGCACGCAGGCCCGTCTGCAGCTCGCGAGCCCCGCGGGCGTGGTGACGAAGGTCGTTCCTCCGGCCGACGTCGAGCCCGAAGGGGTGGCCGCCGAACCGGCCGTGCCGACGTTCGAGGTCGTCGCCCCGAAGGCGCTCGGCGCGCTGCCGCGACCCGACCACGGCGACCTCTTCTTCGACTTCGAGGGCGACCCGCTGTACACCGAGGGCGAGGCCGTCGAGTGGGGTATCGACTACCTCTTCGGGTGGGTCGACGAGCGCGAGCAGTACACCGCACTCTGGGCGCACTCGTTCGCCGAGGAGCGGCGCGCGCTGGAGACGTTCCTCGACATCGTCGCGCTGCGGCGCCAGCAGTTCCCCGGCATGCACATCTACCACTACGCGCCGTACGAACCGACGCACCTGCTGGCGATGGCGGCCCGCCATGGCGTGCGCGAGGCCGACGTCGACCGGCTGCTGCGCGACGGGGTGTTCGTCGATCTGTATCCGATCGTGCGGCGCGCACTGCGCGTCGGGTCGCGCTCGTACTCGATCAAGAAGCTCGAACCCCTCTACATGGGCGAAGAGGTGCGCACGAGCGACGTGCAGAAGGGCGACGACTCGATCGTCCGGTACGTCGAGGCGCGCGCTCTGCGCGAAGACGGTGACTCGGCCGCGGCATCCGCGATCTTCGACGACCTCGCCGACTACAACCGCTACGACTGCGTGTCGACGAGGCGACTGCGGGACTGGCTCGTCGACCGCGCCCGTGAGGCCGGTCTGAGGCCGTCACCCGAGCCCGAGCCCGACGAGCGGGTGTACGAGCCGTCGTCGCGCGCGCTGGCGCTGGGGGAGCTCGCGAAGTCGCTTCCCGAGGACTCGCCCGAGGCGGTCGCGCTGCGCCTCGGCGCGGCCGCGATCGACTACTACCCGCGCGAGTCGAAGTCGTTCTGGGCGACGCACTTCCTGCGGCTGCGTGAGCCTGTGTCGGTGTGGGAGGAGACGCGCGACGTCGTCGCCCTCGACCGTGCACGGTGCCGTGTGCTCGAGGACTGGCACCGCCCCGAGGGCGCTCGCGCCGACAGGCGGCTTGTCGAACTGCGGGGCGAGCTCGCTCCGGGAACGCGCCTGACCGAGGGCGGCAACCCGTTCGCCCTGTACGAACTGCCCGTGGACTTCCCGTTCGACGCTCGCCCGCGCTGGATCCACGCGGATCACCGCGTGACGGTCATCGATGTGCTCGACGACGGCGCGATCGTCGAGGAGTACGCGGTCGGCGACGTCACGTGGTCCGAGCTTCCGATCGCGCTCACCCCCGAGGCGCCGCCGCGGGCGGGCAACCAGCAGCTCGCGATCGACGCGTGGGCGGATGCCGTGATCGCTCAGGCGCCCGCGCTGCCGCAGGACCCGGCGACCGACATCCTGCTGCGTCGGCCTCCGCGCACCGTCTCGAGTGCGCTTCCTGCGGCAGGCTCCGACGACGTCGCGGCGATCGCGCGGGCGATCCTCGATCTCGACCACAGCTACCTGGCGGTACAGGGGCCACCAGGCACAGGGAAGACCTACGTCGGTTCGCATGTGATCGCGAGGCTCGTGCGCGACCACGGCTACAAGGTGGGCGTCGTCGCCCAGTCCCACAAAGTCGTCGAGAACATGCTCGACCGGATCGTCGGCGCGGGCGTACCCCGCGAGCAGGTCGCGAAGGCACCGAAGGACGCCGCATCCGAACCGTCGTACACGGCCATCCCGAAGAACGGCGTCGCCGCCTTCACGGCCGAGCAGACCGGCGGCTACGTCATCGGCGGCACTGCGTGGGACTTCAGCCACGAAGGTCGGATTCCGCGCGGCAGCCTCGATCTGCTGGTGATCGACGAGGCGGGTCAGTTCTCGCTCGCATCCACGATCGCCGTGTCGCTCGCGTCCCCACGGCTCCTTCTGCTGGGCGACCCGCAGCAGCTGCCCCAGGTCAGTCAGGGCACGCACCCCGAGCCCGTCGACACGTCGGCGCTGGGCTGGGTCATGGACGGCGCCGACGTCATCCCGCCCGAGTACGGCTACTTTCTGGCGCGCACATGGCGCATGCACCCCGCCGTCGCGGCGCCCGTGTCTCGGCTGTCGTACCGCGGAGAGCTCGCGTCGCATCCGTCGACGGCGCTGCGCGAACTCGCCGGTGTCGAGCCCGGACTGCATCCGGTTCCTGTCCGGCACAAGGCGAACGCGACGCAGTCGCCCGAAGAGGCCGCGGTCGTCGTATCGATCGTGCGCGACCTCATCGGCCGACCGTGGCGAGACGTGCGGTTCGGTGAGAACGGCGAGACCCTCCGGTGCGACGAGCGCCCCTTGGCGCAGAGCGACCTCATCGTCGTGACGCCGTACAACGCGCAGCAGGTCGCGGTCGAAGAGGCGCTCGCCGCGGCCGGGTTCGGCGAGATCCCGGTGGGAACCGTCGATCGCTTCCAGGGGCAGGAGGCCGCCGTCGCGATCGTGTCGCTCGCGGCCTCATCGGGCCGCGACGCTCCGCGCGGACTCGAGTTCCTGCTGCTGCGCAACCGGCTCAACGTCGCGATCTCGAGGGCGATGCACACCGCGTACCTCGTGTACTCTCCGGGGCTCCTCGACGATCTGCCGCGCACGCCCGACGGCGTCGCGCGCCTCAGCGGTTTCGCGCGGCTCGTCGGCGTGGCCGAACCGCTCGAGGGCGGGGTGTTCGCATCCGGGCATCCGGGAGTCGCCGTCACGGCACCCGCGTAGACTCGGCGGACCGACGCAGGAGGCATCCCATGGCCGACATCCCCCGTCAGTTCGAGATCGATCTGCCGCCCGACCTCATCGGCGGCTCGTACGCCGACTTCGCGAACGTCTGGCACACGCAGACGGTGTTCGTCATGGACTTCGTGACCCTCGCTCAGCCGCCGCGCGAAGAGATCGATCCCGACACGGGGGACCGGCGCACGGTCGTGCCGGCGCGCGTCGTCAGTCGCATCCGGATTCCTCCCGAGCAGGTGTTCGAACTCGCGAAGGCTCTCACGCAGCAGCTCGAATTCTGGGAGCAGGAGACGGGGCGCCGCCCGCCGCCGGATGCCCCGCTCATCGATTAGGGGCGCCACGCGTCG
>NZ_DASRXZ010000012.1:0-17709 GCF_035687345.1 Microbacterium sp. | reverse complement strand
CGCGCGCACCGTGCTCGTGGGCGCCGACTTCCGCTTCGGGCGCGGGGGAGCGGGCGACCCCGCCTTCCTGCGGGAGCTCGGCGGCGAGCTCGGGTTCGCCGTCGACGTCGTCGACGACGTGCGCGCGATCGACGAGGGCCGCCGTGTGTCGTCGACCTGGATCCGCGAGCTCCTCGCCGAGGGCGACGTCGCGACCGCGGCGAAGCTGCTCGGACGCCCTCCGGCCGTGTGGGGCGAGGTCGTGCACGGCCTCGAGCGGGGACGCGCGCTCGGCTACCCGACGGCGAACCTCAGCCAGGACCTGGAGGGGTTCGTGCCCGCCGACGGCGTGTACGCGGGCTGGCTGATCGACGAGGGATCCGCGGACGGCCTGCGGCGCGGCACCCGCTATCCCGCCGCGATCAGCATCGGCACGAACCCGACCTTCGACGACGTGCCGGTGCGGCAGGTCGAGGCGCATGTGCTCGACGAGACGGATCTCGACCTGTACGGGCACCGTGTCGAGGTGCAGTTCGTCGAGCGCATCCGCGGCATGATCGCGTTCGACGGCGTGGACGAGCTCGTGCGGAAGATGGCCGACGACGTGGGGCGTGTGCGAGAGTCGTTGGCGTGAACACCCCCGCACCCGCCGTCTCGGTCGCGCGCCGGGTCATCGTCGGCATCATCATCGCCTCGTTCGGACTCGCGGCCCTCGGCGGAATCGCCGTGCTGCTCGGGGCCCCGCTCGGCGACGAAGCCGGCCGTGTGCTGGCCACGACCGCCGTCGTCGGCGCCTTCAGCGTCGCCGTCCTGTGCTGCGTCGCGCTCGTCGGGCGGACTCTCCAGGTCTTCGGCTTCATCGGCGCCGCCGTGTCGGTCATCGCCGCGCTGCTGGTGATCTTCCTGGTCTGGTATCGCGGCGACTTCGGCGACTGGTGGCCGGACCTCATGCGCTGGACGTGGACGGCGGTCGCTGCATCCGCGGCATTCTCGCTCGCGTCCCTCCTGCTGCTGCTCGCCGACCGACGCAGGACCGCCGTGCGGGTCGGCCTCGGCATGACCCTCCTCCTCATGGCGGCGACCCTCGGCATGGTCGTGTACATGATCTGGGCCACCGAGATCGGCGAGGTGTTCTGGCGCACGTTCGGCGTCATCGCGATCCTCGCGGCGCTGGGCGCGATCGTCGTGCCCGTGCTGTCGCTGCTGCTGCCGGACGCGCAGGGCGCCGATGCGAGACGGATGCCGCGCGACCTCGCCGCGCGTCTGGTCGCCGAGGCCGACCGACGCGGCATCACCGTCGACGAGCTCGTCGCTCCGGTGCTCGCCCCGCTGCCCGGGAGGCCGCAGGACGCGCCCGCGGCGACGGCGTCACCCGACGCGTAGGGCGCACTCCCGGGTGGTGTGTCTTACGATCGGCTCGTGGATCTTCTCGACACCGTGCTCGCCGTGGCAGCGTCGCCGGCGAGCGTGAATCTCTGGGGAGCGCTGGGGTGCGCCGTCGCGTACGCCGCGTCGCTGCTGGCGACCCTCGACGCGTTCGCCGATCTGATCCTCGCGCGGGGCGACTCGCCGGCCGGGCGCCTCACGCCCGGAGTAGGGTTGAAGTTCGGATCGAAGCTGGCCGCGGCCATCATCGCGGTCGTGGCGGCGGGCATCGTGCTCGCGCTGGACGAGAACTGGTTCGCGTTCTGGGCGCTCACGATCGCCTTCGTCGTCGTGGTGGCGATCGGGGTGGTCGTGCTGGTGCGGCACTCCGCCGCGGTGCAGACCGGCGGGCCGTGATCCGAAGCGGGTGGGCGGAGGCCCGCGCCACCCCACCGAGACACAGAGGAAGAGCGATGAGCCGGACCGAACTCCAGACGCTTCCCGAACGGGCGGTAGAGCTGCTCGGCGGCGAGCCCGACGACACGACGCTGCGGCGTTACCTGCACGGACTGCCCGGCGTCGACGCGGTCGGCCTCGAGCAGCGCGCCGCAGACCTGGGAACCCGATCGATCAAGACCACGTCGAAGGCGTGGGCGCTCGACAAGATCATCGAGCTGATCGACCTCACGACCCTCGAGGGCGCAGACACGCCCGGCAAGGTGCGGTCGCTCGTCGCCAAGGCGATGAATCCGGATGCTTCCGACCCGACGTGCCCGCGGGTCGCGGCGGTCTGTGTGTACGGCGACATGGTGCCGTACGCCGTCGAGGCGCTCGGCGACGCACACGGCGACCCCGACGAAGGCGGCATCAGCGTCGCGGCGGTCGCGACGGCATTCCCCAGTGGCCGCGCGTCGCTCGAGGTCAAGCTCGCCGACACGGCCGACGCGGTCGCGCACGGCGCCGACGAGATCGACATGGTCATCGACCGCGGCGCGTTCCTCGCAGGACGCTATGGGCAGGTCTACGACCAGATCGCCCGCGTGAAGCAGGCGTGCCGCCGCGAAGACGGCTCGTACGCGTCGCTCAAGGTGATCCTCGAGACCGGCGAGCTCAAGACGTACGACAACATCAAGCGCGCCTCGTGGCTCGCGATCCTCGCGGGCGGCGACTTCATCAAGACGTCGACCGGCAAGGTCCAGCCCGCGGCGACGCTGCCGACGACGCTGCTCATGCTCGAGGTCGTGCGGGACTGGTACCGCGCGACGGGCGAGCGCATCGGCGTGAAGCCCGCGGGCGGCATCCGCACGTCCAAGGACGCCATCAAGTACCTCGTGACCGTGGCCGAGATCGCGGGCGAGGAGTGGCTGCAGCCGCACCTGTTCCGCTACGGCGCGTCGAGCCTGCTCAACGACGTCCTGCGCCAGCGCAAGAAGATCGCGACGGGGCACTACACGGGCTCCGACTACGTGACGATCGACTGATTCCGGAGTTCCCCATGAGTTTCCTCGAGTACGCACCCGCTCCCGAGTCGCGGGCGATCCTCTCGCTCAAGCCCGAATACGGGCTGTTCATCGACGGCGAGTTCCACCCCGGCACGGGTGGCACGTTCGAGACCATCTCGCCCGCCGACGAGTCCCGCATCGCGACCGTCGCCACCGCGAGCGACGAGGACGTCGACGCGGCCGTCACCGCCGCACGTCGTGCGTTCGACAAGACGTGGTCGAAGATGAGCGGCCGCGACCGCGGCAAGTACCTGTTCCGCATCGCACGGCTCATCCAGGAGCGCTCGCGCGAGCTCGCCGTGGCCGAGAGCCTCGACAACGGCAAGCCCATCAAGGAGAGCCGCGACGTCGACATCCCGCTCGTGGCCGCGTGGTTCTTCTACTACGCGGGGTGGGCCGACAAGCTCGACTACGCCGGCCTCGGCCCCAACCCGCGGGCGCTCGGCGTCGCCGGCCAGGTCATCCCGTGGAACTTCCCGCTGCTCATGCTCGCGTGGAAGATCGCCCCGGCGCTCGCCGCAGGAAACACGGTCGTGCTCAAGCCCGCCGAGACGACTCCGCTCACAGCGCTCCTGTTCGCCGAGATCCTGCAGCAGGCCGACCTGCCCCCGGGCGTCGTGAACATCGTCACGGGCGCGGGTGCGACGGGCGCGGCCGTGGTGCGGCATCCGGACGTCGACAAGGTCGCCTTCACCGGCTCGACAGCCGTCGGCCGTGAGATCGCGAAGGCCGTCGCCGGCACCGACAAGAAGGTGACGCTCGAGCTCGGCGGGAAGGCGGCGAACATCATCTTCGAGGATGCGCCGATCGACCAGGCCGTCGACGGCATCGTGACGGGGATCTTCTTCAACCAGGGCCAGGTGTGCTGCGCCGGCAGTCGTCTCGTCGTGCAGGAGTCGATCCACGACGAGGTCGTCGAGCGGCTCAAGGCGCGCCTGTCGACGCTGCGCCTGGGCGACCCGCTCGACAAGAACACCGACATCGGCGCGATCAACTCGCTCGAGCAGCTCAACCGCGTGCGCGAGCTGAGTCGCATCGGCGACGAGGAGGGCGCCGAGCGGTGGACCGCCGACTGCGCGATCCCCGACAAGGGCTTCTGGTTCGCGCCGACGATCTTCACGAACGTGCAGACGAGCCATCGCATCGCGCGCGACGAGATCTTCGGCCCTGTGCTGTCGGTGCTGACGTTCCGCACGCCCGACGAGGCGATCGCCAAGGCGAACAACACGCCGTACGGCCTCTCGGCCGGCATCTGGACCGAGAAGGGCTCGCGCATCCTGGCGGTCGCGGACAAGCTGCGCGCGGGCGTCGTGTGGGCGAACACGTTCAACCGGTTCGACCCGTCGTCGCCGTTCGGCGGCTACAAGGAGTCCGGCTACGGCCGGGAGGGCGGGCGCCACGGACTCGCCGCTTACCTGAAGGGAGCAGCGTGAGCAAGCGACTGACCGTGCCGAAGACCTACAAGCTGTTCGTCGGGGGCAAGTTCCCCCGCAGCGAGTCGGGCCGTTCGTACGAGGTCGTCTCGGCGAAGGGCGACTTCCTCGCGAACGCGGCCATGGCGTCGCGCAAGGATGCCCGTGACGCGGTCTCGGCGGCCGACGGCGCTGTCAAGGGCTGGTCGGGTACGACGGCCTACAACCGCGGCCAGGTGCTCTACCGCGTGGCCGAGATGCTCGAGGGGCGTCGTGCGCAGTTCGTCGACGAGATCGTGCAGCAGACGGGCGTCTCGAACGCGGTCGCGACGGCCGAGGTCGACGAGTCGATCGACCGGTGGGTCTGGTACGCCGGCTGGTGCGACAAGTTCGCGCAGGTCGCCGGCAACGGCAACCCCGTCGCGGGTCCGTACTTCAACATCTCGGTCCCCGAGCCGACCGGTGTCGTCGCGGTCATCGCGCCGCAGGACTCCGCGCTGCTCGGGCTCGTCTCGACGGTCGCTCCGGCGCTCGTCGCGGGCAACACGGTCGTCGTGGTCGCGTCGCAGCGCTACCCGCTGTCGGCGATCAGCCTGAGCGAGGTCCTCGCGACGAGCGACGTGCCGGCCGGTGTCGTCAACGTGCTGACCGGTTCGCCGGCCGAGATCGCGCCGTGGCTCGCGTCGCACCCCGACGTGCACGGGCTCGACCTCACGGGCGCGGGCGAGCTTGACTGGATCGAACTGCAGATGGCCGCGGCCCAGACGCTCACGCGCGTCACGTCGCCGGAGCAGGGACCGGATGCCGCGGCCCCCAGCCTCGCGCGCATCGCGCAGTTCACCGAGACGAAGACGGTCTGGCACCCGAAGTCGCTCGTCTAGGGACGACGTCGGGCGTGCCCGCGCCGCAGCCCGTCCCTTTCACCCTTCACCGACACGCTTCCCCTTCGCCCGAATCAGGACATCTGGCCGCGACAGGAGTTTCGGCGTAACAAGCTCCTGACTCCGCGAGATGTCCTGATCTCGCGGGGGCATCGCCACGCGGGAAGGACTAGCGGAGCGCGAGCGCGTTCCACCGGCCGGGCTCGTCGAACTCGGCGTAGTGGAGGTCGACCGCCGAAGGCCGGACGGATGCCGCGCACACGAGCAGCGATAGCGTCGGGTAGCCGAACGGACGGTTGTCGCGGATGATCGTTCGGTCGTCGTCGTGGGGGAGCTCGGTCGAGCGCTCCACGATCTCGAGCCACGGGACCCACCACCCGTCGTCCGTGTCGGGGAGCTCCGCTGCGCGGAACTCCGGGAGCCATCGCTCGATGCGGGCGGTGCGCGGGTCGTCGACGTCGTCGTGCGCGATCATGTGCGTGCCGGGTTCGAGGTCGGTCGTGCGCAGGGCTGCCGCATCCCACGTGACGAGGCGCGCGTGCCCGCCGTCGACCTCGACGAGGTTGAAGCCGTGGGTCGCGGGCTCGCCCTGGGGCGACCGGCCCTCCACTGAGGCGAGCACGATGCCGCCGCGCGACACGAGCTCCTCCTCGGGACGGGTGGCCACGTCGGCGCGGTTGAGCAGCACGGCGAGGCGCCCCTTCGCGGGGTCGGCCGCGAGCCACGCACCCCCCGCACGCGCGTCGCGCACGCCGACGACTCCCGGATGCGTGTCGGGCCACGACTCGCCGAGCGGCAGCCACGCCCGCGCCGGATCCTCGTCGCGGATCGCGAGCACGCGCACCGGCGCGCGGGGGTCGGAAGGGACGCGGAGGATCACGGTGCACATCGAGGCGGGGTCTCCTGACTGGGTGGGGTCCGTGGGAGGATCGGTGTCGTGTTCGTCGTCGTCGGTGTCACGGGCGGGATCGCCGCGTACAAGACCGTCCAGCTCGTGCGGCTGCTCGTGCTCGACGGGCACGACGTGCACGTCGTGCCGACCGAGGACGCCCTGCGCTTCGTGGGACTGCCCACGTGGGAGTCGATCAGCCGGAACGCCGTGACGACGTCCGTGCACGAGGATGTCGCGAAGGTGCGACACGTCGCCCTCGGGCAGCGCGCCGACCTCGTCATCGTGGCGCCTGCCACGGCGAACACGCTGGCGAAGATGGCCGCCGGGCTCGCGGACGATCTCCTCGGCACCACCCTACTCGCGACCACCGCACCGGTCGTCGTCGCGCCGGCGATGCACACCGAGATGTGGCGGCACCCCGCGACACAGCACAACATCGAGGTCCTGCGCGTGCGCGGAGTGCACGTGGTGGGGCCCGACGACGGCCCGCTCACGGGTGGCGACTCCGGGCCGGGACGGATGTCGGAACCCGAGCGCATCGTCGAAGCGGCGCTCGCCGTCGCGCGCTCCGTGCCCGGCGACCTCGCGGGCCTTCGCGTGCTCGTCTCCGCCGGGGGCACGCGCGAGCCGATCGACCCCGTCCGGTACATCGGCAACCGCTCGAGCGGAAAGCAGGGCGTCGCGGTCGCGGTCGCGGCCGCAGATCGCGGGGCCGACGTCGTGCTCGTCGCGGCGCACGTCGACGGGCAGGTGCTGGCCGAGGCATCCGGGCGCGCCGGCATCCGCATCGTCCGTGCCGGCACGGCCGCCGAGCTCGCCGATGCCGTGCTCGCCGAGTCCGAGGACCGTGAGGTCGTCGTGATGGCGGCCGCCGTCGCCGACTACCGCGTCGCCGAGGTGTCGCCGCGCAAGCTCTCGAAGGAGGGGCGGGCGAAAGGCCTGCGGCTCGACCTCGAGGAGAACGTCGACATCCTCGCGGGGCTCGTCGAGCGGCGCCGCGACGGCCAGACGATCGTCGGATTCGCGGCCGAGACGGCGCAGGACGACGAGCTGCTCGAGCGCGGTCGCCGCAAGCGCGCCCGCAAGGGCGTCGACCTGCTCGCCGTGAACGAGGTCGGTTGGGCGAAGGGCTTCGAGAGCGACGCCAATGCGCTCCACATCATCGACGCGCGCGGCGACGTCGTCGCCGAGCCGAAGGGCTCGAAGCGCGAGGTCGCCGACGCGCTGTGGGACGCGGTGCTCTCGGCGCGCTCAGGCGTCGTCTGACTTCTCGACGACGGGCGGGGCGTCGGGGGCATCCGCCGTGTTCTTCGGAGGGTTCCGGATGCCGGCGAACGACACGATCCCGCCGATCGCCATGAGCACGGCCGTGACGATCGCGGCCTGATGGAAGCCCCGCAGGTCGAGCGCGCCGCCGACGATCACCGCGAGCATCGCGATCGCGATGAGTCCGGCGACACGGGCGACCGCGTTGTTGATAGCCGACGCTATGCCGCTGCGGGACGGGTCGATCGCGCCGAGGATCGCCGCGGTGAGCGGAGCGACCGTGATCGCGAGACCCAGGCCGAACACGATCATGCTCGGCAAGACCTGCCACCAGTAGTCGAAGTCCGCGCTGACCGTCAGCAGAAGCGCCGATCCGACGGCCATCACGAGCGGACCGGTCGTCATGAACAGCCGGGGGCCCCACTTGCCGGCGAGGGCCCCGATGCGCGAGCTCAGCACGATCATGAGGATCGTGATCGGCAGGCTCGCGAGCCCCGCCACCGTCGCCGAGAGCCCCGCGCCCTCCTGCAGGTAGACGACCACGACGAGACCATTGAGCGCGAGCGCGGCGTAGATGAAGGCCGTCGCGACGTTGCCCGTCCAGAAGTTGCGCACGCGGAAGAGGCTGAGCGGCATCATCGGGTCGCGCGCGAGGGCCTGGCGCACGATGAACCCCGCGAACGCGAGCACGCCGACCACGAGGGTCGTCACGATGAGGGGGGACCCCCACCCGAGCCGCGGACCCTCGATGAGGCCGAAGACAGCGCCGCCGAGGCCGATCGTGCACAGGAGCGCTCCGAACCAGTCGACCGTCGCCCCGGGGCGACGCACGTCGCGCTGCTTGAGGACCGCGAGCAGCCACAGCGTCACCGCGATCGGCACGACGTTGATGAGGAAGACGAGCCGCCACGACAGGAAGTCGACCGACAGGCCGCCCAGGACGGGTCCGGCGATGAGCGCGACCGTCGTCGCCGCCGTCCAGATGCCGATCGCGCGCGCCTGCGCCGGTCCGCGGAAGTTCGCCGTGATGAGCGCCAGGGAGCTCGGCACCAGGAGGGCGCCCGCGACGCCCTGCAGCGCGCGGGTCACGATCAGGAACTCGGCCGTCGGCGCGAGGGCGATCGCGACGGACGTCACACCGAAGCCGATCAGTCCGACGACGATCACGCGGATGCGGCCGAAGACGTCGCTCAGCGACCCCGCCACGAGGATGAGCGCCCCCAGGGTCACGAGGTACGCGTCGACGACCCACTGCTGCGTCGTGAGGCCGCCGCCGAGCTCGTCCGCGATCGCGGGCAGGGCGACGTTGACGACCGTGCCGTCGAGGAACGACACGAACGAAGCGAGCACCGCGATCCACAGGACGAGCCGCTGGTCCCGCGTCATCGTCTCGGCCATGCGGCCCACGATATCGATCGCGGCGGACACACGGGATGGGAAGCGTGAATCCGAGATTTGTAACGAAAAGATAACGGGCCTGTGTAGAGTGTTCCCACCGCGTCGACGAGGACGCGGCGCAAGACCCGGAGGACATGCCCGATGCCCGAAGAGCCGGCCCTCGACGCGACCCGAGCCCGAGACCGGATGCAGGCCCTCGTCGTCGTGTGCGTGCTGGCCGTCGCAAGCCTGGTGATCGCGTTCCTCGGGGCGACGCCCGCGCGCGTGAGCTCGAAGGAGCTCCTCGGCGACACGCGGGCGCCCGGCGACCTCGCCTTCATCGCGAGCCACCGCGGCGGGGGAGCGACGGCGCCCGAGAACACCCTGCCCGCGATCGAGGCGGCACTCTCCGACGGCTACGACTACGTCGAGGTCGACGTCGCCCTGACGGCCGACGGCGTGGCGGTGCTCATGCACGACGCCACCGTCGACCGCACGACGAACGGCCGGGGGCCGCTGTCGGCCCTGACCTTCGCCGAGGTGCGCGAGCTCGACGCGGGATCGTGGTTCGACGCGCGCTTCGCGGGCACGCGGGTGCCGACGTTCGGCGAGTTCCTCGACGTGCTCGAGGGCGCGGGCCGTCGCGCGATCGTCGAGCTCAAGGGGCGCTGGGACGAGCCGGCCGCCGCGCGCCTGGTCGCCGACGTCGAGACGCGCGGGCTCGAACACAACGTCGTCCTCGCGAGCTTCGATGCACGCAGCCTCGCCCTCGTAGGCGCCGTGTCGGACGTGATCCCGCGGCTCGTGATCATGAAGCGTCTGCCCGACGACGTGGCGGATGCCGCGCGCAAGGCCGGCGCGAGAGGAGTGGTGGTCGATCGGCGCGCCGTGCTCGACAGACCCGATGTCGTCGACGAGCTGCACGCCGCCGGATTGCGGGTCGTCGTTTACACGCTCAACAGCGACCGGCAGTGGGACGCGGTGACGGCTCTCGGGGTCGACGGGATCGTCACCGACGATCCCGGCACGCTGCAGCGGTGGCAGCAGGCGACGGCGCGGCGCGAGTAGTCTCGGGAGGACGAACCCCGGGAGGATCAGTGACGACAGAACGCCGTCGCCGCGGACCGAGCGCGCGCAACCATCTCGACTCGCGTGCGCGCGTCGCGACAGTCGTGGCGCTCCTCGTCGCCGGGGCGGCGCTCGTGACGGCGTGCCAGCCCGAGCCCGGTCCGTCGCCCAGCCCGACGGTCACGCCCGTCACGCCCAAGCCGGAGCCCACCGAGCCGACTCCGATCGAGTCGAACATGCCCGACGCGGGGATCGAGGTGCCCACGGCGTGCGAGGACATCTATTCGGCCGACATGCTCGCGTCGCTCAACCAGCAGAACCCACCGCTGAATGACCTCGGCGTGACGATGCTGTCGACCGAGGTCGTCGACGGCATCGAGATCCTCGAATCGGGCGTGACGACGCTCCGCTGCTCCTGGGGGAAGCCGAGCGAGTTCGGACTCGCGACGAACGTGACCGTGATCGGCGCGGACCAGGCCGAGACGCTCCAGGCGGCGATGCTCGACGCGGGATTCGGATGCGGCGACGAGCTCGGCGGCACGGTGTGCCGCGTCGAACAGCGCACGATCGACCTCGACGACAACGAGGTCATCCACGGCGAGGTGCACGTCCTTCGCGACTCCGTGTGGATCTCGACGCGCTACATCAACTTCACGCCCGACGGGTACACGGAAGACATCGTCGCGACTCTCTGGAGCTGAGTCGCCCGGCATCCGGCCCGCCTCCGCTAGAATGTAAGCGGAGATCCCGTTCCGTCGACGTCGCAGCTCGCAGAAGCGAGTGCCAGCGGCCGGCGGGCGAGGCATCCGGTCCCGCGTCCGTGACGGCGCCATCCGCCGCCCGCGGGAGCACGCATGAATGACCCGTCCCGACTGGTCAGCCGGCCATCCCGGCACACACGCTCAGGAGGAGCATGCCGACCACGGCACCCGCCCAGACGGCGTCCCGACGCCGCAAGTCCTCGTCCGCGCGCCGCGACGACGAGGCCCCCATCATCCCGATCCTCGCGCGCAAGGTGCGCGAGGTCGAGGCCAAGGCCCAGCGCGGAAAGCTCGGCCCGACGAACCGCGTCAAGTTCCAGGTGATCGCGTTCCTCGTCCGCGAGGAGCGTGCGCGCGTCAAGAACGACACGACGATCACGGATGCCGCGCGCGCCGAGCTTCTCAAGCGCCTCGACGGCGTCGCGACGATCCTCGCGAAGACCGCCGCGCGCGACACGTCGCTCATCCAGCTGCTCGAGGCCGACCAGGCCACGTCGCCGGTCGCGCGGCGCATGCGCCGCGACTGGCTGCTCGAGTCCGGCGCCGAGCTGCCCGACGAGGAGCTCGTCATCGCCGACATCCCGTCGCCGGTCGCCGCTCCCGTCGTGCCCGCAGCGCTCGCCGAGCGCCAGGTCGTGCCGCCGCAGGTCGAGTCGCGCCGCGAGGCGAACCCGTTCCTCGCTCCCGACCTCACGCTGCGCTTGCCGAAGGAGACCCCGCGCCGTCGCCTCGACGGGTGGGAGCTCATGGGCCCGCTGTACAAGGCGTTCGAGACGGGCGCCGGAGGCGGCTCGGCCACGATGGAGCTTCCCCCGGTCCCCGAGTTCGACCGCGTCTCGCCCAAGGGACTCGAGGTCATGCCGCATCAGTCGCGGTTCCTGGAGGCCGTCCGGCAGGGCCACCGCACGTTCCTGCTCGCCGACGAGCCGGGCCTGGGCAAGACCGCGGAGTCGGTGCTCGCGGCATCCGTCGCCGGCGCCTACCCGCTGCTGGCCGTCGTGCCCAACGTCGTCAAGATGAACTGGGCCCGCGAGGTCGAGCGCTGGACGCCGCAGCGTCGCGCCACCGTCATCCACGGCGACGGCGAAGACATCGACGCGTTCGCCGACGTGTTCATCGTGAACTACGAGATCCTCGACCGACACCTTTCGTGGCTGTCGACCATCGGGCTGAAGGGCATGGTCGTCGACGAGGCGCACTTCATCAAGAACCTCACGTCGCAGCGCTCGCAGAACGTGCTCGCGCTCGCCGGCCGCATCCGCGAACAGGTGCGCGACCCGCTCATGCTCGCCCTGACCGGAACCCCGCTCATCAACGACGTCGAGGACTTCGACGCGATCTGGCGGTTCCTCGGCTGGACGGTGCCGTCGGGCGAGAAGCCCGGGCCCGCCCTCATGGAGAAGCTCGACGCGACCGGCCTCACGCCGGCCGACAAGGCGTTCTACCCCGAGGCGCGCGACGCCGTCATCTCGATGGGCATCGTGCGGCGCCTCAAGACGGATGTCGCGGCGGACCTCCCCGACAAGCTCATCGCCGACCTCCCCGTCGAGCTCGACGACGAGTACGGCAGGTCGATCCGCCAGGCGGAGCGCGAGCTGGGCGAGCGCCTCGCCGCGCGGTACCGCCGCATCGTCGAGTCGCGTTCGCACCGCGTCATGGCGCCCGGCGAGATCGACGACGACATCGTACGCATGGTGGCCCAGAACGAGCTCGACGAGTCGAAGGCCGCCGGGACGGGCGCCGAGAACGTCTTCACCATGGTGCGCAAGATCGGTCAGGCGAAGGCACAGCTGGCCGCCGATTACGCCGTGCAGCTGCAGCGCTCGGTGGGCAAGGTCGTGTTCTTCGCGAAGCACATCGACGTCATGGACCAGGCCGAGGCGCACTTCGCCGCCGCAGGCCTGCGCACTGTGTCGATCCGCGGCGACCAGACGACCCCAGCGCGCCAGCAGGCGATCGACGCGTTCAACAACGATCCCGGCGTCGGCATCGCGGTGTGCTCGCTGACCGCCGCGGGCGTGGGTCTGAACATGCAGGCGGCGTCGAACGTGGTGCTCGCGGAACTGTCGTGGACGGCCGCCGAGCAGACGCAGGCGATCGACCGTGTGCACCGCATCGGGCAGGACGAGCCGGTCACCGCGTGGCGCATCATCGCGGCGCACACGATCGACACGAAGATCGCCGAGCTCATCGACTCGAAGCAGGGCCTCGCTCAGCGCGCCCTCGACGGCATCGCGGTCGACCCGCAGTCGAGCGACTCGGTGCAGCTGTCGGCGCTCATGCACCTCACGCGCCGCGCTCTCGGCGCCGAGTGAGCCCCGGGGGAGCGGACCGTTCCGAGACCCGCTCGCGCGCCCGAGTCAACCCCGTCGCGCACGCACGTCCGGCGCTCGTAGCGTCGTCGCCACCGATACGAGGAGGCGACGATGTCCGATCCCACACAGCCCACGACCAACGAGCCCGATGCGCGGCTCCTCGGCACGCCGGACGGCGCCCTCGCGCCCGACAGCGAAGAGCCGCTCGACCGCGACATCGACGACGACGCGATCGACAGCGCCGAGGCCGACGAGCGCGCGGCGCGCGAGGGCAGCAAGGGCGAGCCGCAGGTCTGACGGAGATTCGAAGGGCGACGGATGCCGCGGCCGCCGGGTCGCGGCATCCGCTTCGTCCGCCCAGCTCACGCGGGCTTCCACCAGTCGGTCGGCGCCGTGTGGCACGCCCGCCTCGTCCGGCACTAATCTCAGGTGAGGCACCGTCGCCGACGACTCACCCGACAGCGAGGACTCAGCATGAAGATCGGTATCCTGACCAGCGGCGGCGACTGCCCCGGACTCAATGCGGTCATCCGCGGTGTCGTGCTCAAGGGCACGACGTCGTACGACCTCGAGTTCGTCGGCATCCGCGACGGGTGGCGGGGCGTCGTCGACGCGGACTTCTTCCCGCTGACGCGCCACGAGGTGAAGGGCCTTTCGAAGGTCGGCGGCACGATCCTCGGCACGAGCCGCACGAACCCGTACGAGGGTCCGCGGGGCGGCGCCGAGAACATCGCCAAGACGCTCTACGGCCACCGGATCGACGGCATCATCGCGATCGGCGGCGAGGGCACGCTCGCGGCCGCGAACCGCCTGTCGAACGACGGCATCAACGTGCTCGGCGTGCCGAAGACGATCGACAACGACCTGCGCGCGACCGACTACTCGTTCGGCTTCGACACGGCCGTGAACATCGCGACGGATGCGATGGACCGCCTGCGCACGACGGGTGACTCGCACCAGCGCTGCATGGTCGCCGAGGTCATGGGCCGCCACGTCGGCTGGATCGCGCTCCACGCGGGCATGGCGGCGGGCGCCCACGCGATCTGCATCCCCGAGGTGCCGATGTCGATCGAGGAGATCTGCGACCTCGTCTCGAAGGCCCACGACCGTGGTCGCGCTCCGCTCGTGGTCGTGTCGGAGGGCTTCACGCTCAAGGGCATGGAGGAGGCCTACAGCGACAAGGGTCTCGACGCCTTCAACCGTCCGCGCCTCGGCGGCATCAGCGAGGTGCTCGCGCCCGAGATCGAGCGCATCACCGGCATCGAGACGCGCGCGACGGTGCTGGGTCACATCCAGCGCGGCGGCTCGCCGTCGGGCTTCGACCGCGTGCTCGCGACGCGCCTGGGCCTCGCGGCGGCGGATGCCGTCGTCGACGGCGCGTGGGGCCAGATGGTGGCCCTGCGCGGCACCGACATCGTGCGCGTGCCGTTCATCGACGCGCTGGGTGAGCTCAACACGGTGCCCCTCTACCGCTACGAAGAGGCCGCGGCACTGTTCGGCTGAGCGGCTCAGGCCGCTGCATCCGGGTGTCAGCCCCGTCGGGGTTCCGGGTTTCGGGTTTCGGGTTTCGGGTTTGGGGTTTCGCCCGAATCAGGACATCTGGCGAAATCAGGGGAAATCGCCCTGAGTGGTCCTGAGGTGGCCAGATGTCCTGATTCGGGCGGCGCGGAGGATGCGCAGAGGTGGCCAGCGAGCCGGACTCGCGCCGCGCGGAGGATCACACGCGTGACTGCACTCGACGCCGGTGCGCGCCCTGCGCCATCGCCGTCAGGACCGTGTCGAGGACCCGGTTCCAGTCGAAGAGGATCTGCTGGTAGTCGAACCGGAGTACGACGTACCCGCGAACCGTCAGTCGCGCGTCTGCGGCGATATCTCGGCGACGGTCGGCGGCCGTCCCGTGGTGCGCGAACCCGTCGATCTGCACGACGAGCGACGTGCCGATGAGGCCGTCGACCGGGTGCCCATCGATCCAGACCTGCTGACGAACGACGACGCCCGCCGTTCGCATTCCGTCGACGAATCGGGTCTCGAGTCCGGAATCCGAAAGGGATGAGGCCGAATCCGCGAGTTCGGATGCTTGCGTGCTTCGCCACGCGACGCGAGCGAGCACGTCGGGGTCGGCTTCTCCTCTGCGGATCGCCGACTCCCAGACCGCGAGGGCGTCGCTATGCGGCAGGCAATGCGCGACATGGAAGAGCACATTGAGAATCGGATCCTCGTTCGCGTTGCGCCCGACGGGGGACGGTCCACGTCCCCAGTGCAGATGAAGGCCGTCCGAGGCGAAACGAGAAGCAGTCGACGCGACCGCGACGTGCACTGCCGGCACCTCGCGATCGGGGGACCACAATCCGCGAACCTCGGCTGCGCTCACGCACGTCAGTCTGCCGCTGACGCGAGCAGCGGCAACGCGCCGGCCATCGCAGTCCGGAGTCACGAGCCACGAACGCCGCACGCGCACAAGCCCGCCGGCGGCTACCGTGTCGCTGATGTCGTAGGCCGTGAAGCCCTGCGCACGCGCATCCGACGTGTGGGCAACGCCGTGTCGTCGACGAATCCAGGCGACAAGCGCGCCGCGCCGGTCTGATGAGCGGAGAGTTCCGGACGCCATCCGGCGATTGTCGTTCGGAGTTCGTCACCTTATGTGTTCGGGGGCGCGATGTGAGGCCGACTTCGACGCCTGTTCGACTTGGGGAGGAGCTGTCGGCGCGGCATCCGCAGCCTCCGCCCCTACCGAGATCAGGACATCTGGCGAAAACAGGAGGTTCTGCGGCGGAACCTCCTGCGTAGGCCAGATGTCCTGATCTCGGAAAGGGAGGAGGGGAAGAGGGGAGGAGGCGAGGAGGCGAGGAGCGGAGGAGGGGAGGAGCAGCGGACGAGGGGAGAGGGAGGGCGGTCGTGGCGCGTGCGCAGCGCGCTCAGGCGTCGGCGACGCCGAGCACGTCGAGCAGCCACGCGAGCTCGAACGCGCGCTCGCGCCAGGCGTTGTAGCGCCCGCTCACGCCGCCGTGGCCGGCGAACATCTCGCACTTGAGCAGCGCGTCGGCCCCGACCTCGCGCAGGCGCGCGACCCACTTCGCCGGCTCGACGTACAGCACGCGCGTGTCGTTGAGCGAGGTCACGGCGAGGATCTTCGGGTACGAGACATCCGCTCGCACGTTCTCGTACGGCGAGTACGACTTCATGTACGCGTACACGTCCGCGTTGTGCAGGGGGTCGCCCCACTCGTCCCACTCGATGACCGTCAACGGCAGCGACGGGTCGAGGATCGTCGTGAGCGCGTCGACGAACGGCACATCCGCGAGGATGCCGGCGAACAGCTCAGGCGCGAGGTTCGCCACCGCGCCCATGAGCAGTCCACCGGCCGAGCCGCCCTCGGCGACGAGCTGCTGCGGCGTCGTGTAGCCGTTCTCGACGAGGTGGCGTGCGCAGTCGACGAAGTCGGTGAACGTGTTCCGCTTGGCGAGGAGCTTGCCGTCCTCGTACCACTGGCGACCGAGCTCGCCGCCGCCGCGGACGTGCGCGACGGCGAACACGACGCCGCGGTCGAGCTCCGACAGGCGCGGCACCGAGAACGCGGGCTCGATCGAGTGCTCGTACGAGCCGTAACCGTACAGGTGCACGGGCCGCGGGGCGGAGCCCACTTCGCCGAACGAGCGCTTCCACACGAGCGAGATGGGCACGCGGACCCCGTCCTGCGCGGTCGCCCACACGCGCGCCTGCGCGTAGTCGGCGGGGTCGTAGCCGCCCAGCACGGGCTGGCGCTTGCGCAGGTGGAGCTCGCCGGTCGCGATCTCGTAGTCGTAGACGGTGCTCGGAGTCACGAACGAGCCGTAGCCGAGCCGCAGCAGGGGGGGAGCCCACTCGGGGTTGCCGCCCGTGCCGACCGAGTACAGCGGCTCGTCGAAGACGATCTCGCGCACGGCGCCGTCGACGTAGTCGAGCAGGCCGATGCGGGCGATGCCCTCGCGCCGGTAGGCGACGACACCCCAGTCGCGGAACGTCGACATGCCCAGCAGGCGACGACCGGGCTCGTGTGGGATCACCACTTCACGAGGGCCGGCGGGGTCGGATGCCGCGACCTTCACGAGCTCGAAGTCGAGCGCTCCGTCGTTGTGGAGCACGTAGAGCACGTCCTCGCCGTCGACCACGGCGTGCTCGGAGTCGTACTCGACGCCCTCGACGCGCGGCCACACGACGCGCGGCTCGGAGCGGAGGTCGTCCGCGTCGACGAGCCATTCCTCACTCGTGATCGACGAACCCAGGCCGATCACGAGGTACCGGTCGCTGCGCGTGAAGCCCGCGCCGACCCAGTACCGCTCGTCGGGCTCGTGGAAGAGCTTCGTGTCTTCGGAGACGGGGGTGCCGAGCTCGTGCAGCCACACCGTGTCGGGCCGCCATGCGTCGTCGACGGTGGTGTAGACGATGAAGCGCCCGTCGGGCGAGAAGGTCGCCCCCGCGAACGTACCGGGGATCTCGTCGGGCAGCTGCTCGCCGGTCACGAGGTCGCGCACGCGGATCGTGTAGCGCTCGTCGCCCGCGACATCGACGCCGTAGAGCATGCGCGTGCCGTCGTTCGACACCTCGAAGCTGCCGAGTGAGAAGAACTCGTGCCCCTCGGCCTCGACGTTGCCGTCGAGGAGCACCTGCTCGCCCGGCACCTCGACGTCGGGGGTGAGCTCGGGCGGGGTCCAGTCGTCGGGGGAGGCGAGGGGAGCGCGGCACTGGATGCCGTACTGCTTGCCCTCGACCGTGCGCCCGTAGTACCACCAGTCGCCGCGGCGCGTCGGCACCGAGAGGTCGGTCTCGAGCGTGCGGCCCTTGATCTCGGCGAAGATGCGGTCGCGCAACGGCTGGAGGTGCGCGGTTCTGGCACGTGTGTACGCGTTCTCGG
>NZ_DASRXZ010000011.1:0-16983 GCF_035687345.1 Microbacterium sp. | reverse complement strand
GCTGCGCGCCGAGCTGCCGGGGCGCGTCGCATCCGTCCTCACCGAGATCGAGCTGCCCACTCTCGTGACCCTCGCCGACATGGAGCTCGCGGGCGTCGCCGTCTCGCACGACAAGCTCGCCGCGTTGTCGGGCGAGCTCGGCGAGCGCGCCGACGCGATCGCGCAGCAGGCGTACGCGGCGATCGGGCGTGAGGTCAACCTCGGCTCGCCGAAGCAGCTGCAGGAGGTGCTGTTCGAAGAGCTGCAGCTTCCGAAGACCCGCAAGACCAAGACGGGGTACTCGACGGATGCCGCGGTGCTCGCCGACCTGCAGGAGACGAACCCGCACCCCTTCCTCGACCTGCTGCTCCAGCACCGCGAGGCGACGAAGCTGCGACAGATCATCGAGTCGCTCGACACGGCGATCGGCCCCGACGGCCGCATCCGCACGACCTACCTGCAGACCGGCAGCCAGACCGGCCGGCTCTCGAGCACCGACCCCAACCTGCAGAACATCCCGATCCGCACCGAGGAGGGCGCACGCATCCGCGCCGCGTTCGAGGTGGGCGAGGGCTACGAGGCGCTGCTGACCGCCGACTACTCGCAGATCGAGATGCGCATCATGGCGCACCTGTCGGGCGACCCCGGCCTCATCGAGGCGTTCAACTCGGGCGAGGACACCCACCGCTACGTGGGCGCGCGCGTGTTCGGCGTCGCCCCGGAAGACGTCACGCCGATCATGCGCACCAAGGTCAAGGCGATGTCGTACGGGCTCGTGTACGGCCTGTCGGCGTTCGGCCTGTCGAAGCAGCTTCGGATCGACCAGTCCGAGGCGAAGCAGCTCATGATGGAGTACTTCGCGCGGTTCGGCGCGGTGCGCGACTACCTGCGCTCGTCGGTCGAGCAGGCGCGCATCGACGGCTACACCGAGACGATCTTCGGGCGCCGCCGACCGTTCCCCGACCTGACGAGCCCCAACCGCGTGCTGCGCGAGAACGCGGAGCGTGCGGCCCTCAATGCCCCGATCCAGGGCAGCGCGGCCGACATCATGAAGATCGCGCTGTTCCGCATCCACGACGAGTTCCTCGCGGAGGGTCTGCGGTCGCGCGTGCTGCTGCAGATCCACGACGAGCTCGTGGTCGAGGTCGCGCCGGGGGAGTGGGACGCCGCTGAGCGCATCGTGCGGTCGCGCATGGCGGATGCCGCCGAGCTGACGGTCCCGCTCGACGTGCAGATCGGCCGCGGCGCCGACTGGAACGAGGCGGGGCACTAACCACCGGGAGGGCGGCTCGCGGGGCTCCTCATGCGGGGGAGAGACACCCGTAGGCTGGACCCCATGACTGAACCACGGACTCCCACGGAGATCGACAAGATCGCCGAAACCTGGGTCGACACGCTCGCGGAGCTCGAACCGACGATCGCGACATACATCGGCCGTTCCGAGTACAACGACCGCTTCGGCGACTATTCGCCCGAGGGCGTCGAGCGCGTCCTCGACGCGGCGCGCAAGACGCTCGCCGAGCTCGAGGCGGCGACGCCGGTCGACGACGTCGACCAGGTCACGAAGGACGACCTCTCGAGCCAGCTCCGACTCGAGCTGGACGTCTACGAGGCCGGTTGGCCGAAGCGCGACCTCAACGTGATCGCGTCGCCTCCGCAGGACATCCGCTCGGTGTTCGACCTCATGCCGACCGACACGGTCGACGACTGGTCCGTGATCTCCAAGCGCCTCAGCGCACTCCCGGCGGCCATCGAGGGCTACATCGCAACGCTGCGAAGCGGGATCGCCGAAGGCGTCGTGCCCGCGCGCCGACAGGTGACGGAGGTCGTCACGCAGATCGAGCGCTACACGTCCGACAACGGCTTCTTCGCCACGTTCGTCGGCGAGGCGAACCCGAGCGAAGGGCAGCTTCCCGCCTCGCTCGCACGCGACCTCTCCGACGCGGCGGGCGCCGCGCGCGTGGCCTACGACGAGCTCGCCGCCTTCCTCGGCAACGAGCTCGCTCCGGTCGCGTCCGAGAAGGACGCCGTCGGTCGTGAGCTCTACGCCCTCCAGTCGCGCCGCTTCCTCGGTGCCACGATCGACCTCGACGAGACGTACGAGTGGGGTGTCGAGGAACTTGCGCGCATGGTCGCCGAACAGGAGGCCATCGCGAACGAGATCAAGCCCGGCGCATCCGTCGAAGAGGCCGTCGCGTTCCTCGAGCAGGACGAGAAGCGCAAGCTGCACGGCACTGAGGCGCTGCAGCGCTGGATGCAGGAGACGAGCGACCGCGCGATCGAGGAGCTGGGCAAGACCCACTTCGACATCGCGGACCCGATTCGTCGGCTCGAGTGCATGATCGCCCCCACGAAGGAAGGCGGCATCTACTACACCGGACCGACCGATGACTTCTCGCGTCCCGGTCGCATGTGGTGGTCGGTGCCGGAGGGCGTCGACTCGTTCGACACGTGGCGCGAGCTCACGACCGTGTACCACGAGGGCGTTCCCGGTCACCACCTGCAGATCGCCCAGGCGGTCTACAACCGTGCGCAGCTGAACTCGTGGCGCCGTCTCCTCGCCGGCTCGAGCGGCCACGCAGAGGGGTGGGCGCTGTACGCCGAGCGGCTCATGGACCAGCTGGGCTACCTGAGCGACCCCGCCGATCGCCTCGGCATGCTCGACGGCCAGCGGATGCGTGCCGCCCGTGTCGTGCTCGACATCGGTGTGCACCTCGAGAAGCCCCGCCCCGACGGCCAGGGCACGTGGGACGCGGATTACGCCCTCGCGTTCATGCGCCGCAACGTCAACATGTCGGACGAGTTCGTGCAGTTCGAGGTGAACCGCTACCTCGGCTGGCCCGGACAGGCGCCGTCGTACAAGGTCGGTCAGCGCATCTGGGAGCAGCTGCGCGACGACGTCAAGGCCGCGCAGGGCGATGCGTTCGACATCAAGGCGTTCCACAAGCGCGCACTCGACATCGGCGGTGTCGGCCTCGACACGCTGCGGGCGGCATTCGCTCGCTGAGTCACTCGACGGCCGGTGTCTGGTTCGCCCGTGAGCGGGCGTCAGGCGCCGGCCGTCGCCGTTCCCGCCGACCCGTCCGCACCGCTTCCCGATGCGGAGAGCAACCGGATGACCTCGTCATCGGTCGTCTGGCGGAAGTCGCGATAGAACTGCCCGACCGCCCAGAAGTCGCGGATGCGGTTGGGGCACACGTACTCGTCGACGCTGTCGGCCTCGGGCACGAAGTCGACCGGCGCGACCGGAACGGCGAGCACGATAGACGACGCGCCGCGCGCCCGGAGCGACCGGCATGCGACGGTCGCGGTCGCACCCGTCGCGATGCCGTCGTCGACGACGAGCGCGGTTCTGCCGGCCATGTCGACGGCGGATGCCCCGAACAGCCGCGTCCGGCGCGCGAGCTCCTCGCGCTCCCGCTGCTCCACCTTGGCGAGCTCGTCCGGCGTCGTGAACCCCGTGCGTACGGCCTCCGGCCGCACGAGCCGCACGTCCTCGGCGATCGCGCCCACCGCGAACTCCTCGTGGTGGGCCGCGCCGAGCTTGCGCACGACGACCGCCGCCAGCGGCAGAGACAGGACGCGGGCGACCTCCGCCGCCACGACGACTCCGCCGCGCGGGATGCCGAAGACGATGGCATCCGTTCCCCTCCAGCGCTCCAGGGCGGCGGCGAGCACTCGCCCCGCGTCGGCGCGGTCCGCGAAGATGGCCATGCGACCACGGTACGCCGAGGGCCGCGGATGCGGACCGGGAATGCGCGCGACGAACCACACGTTGCATGCGCGTGAATGCAAAGGAGATCGCGCCCATGACCGACCAGCCCGACATCGCATCCACACCCGACGAGGTCGCGTTCGGCCTCGACACCTTCGGCGACGTGACCGTCGACGCGCAGGGGAACCGGCTCAGCGACGCGCAGGTGATCCGCAACATCGTCGACGAGGCCGTGCTGGCCGACCAGATCGGACTCGCGTCGTTCGGGGTGGGGGAGCACCACCGGCGTGAGTTCGCCGTCTCGAGTCCCGAGATCGTGCTCGCCGCCGCCGCGGGCCGCACACGCGGCATCCGTCTCGGCACCGCCGTGACCGTCCTGTCGTCCGACGACCCGGTGCGCGTGTACGAGCGCTTCGCGACCCTCGACGCCGTGTCGAACGGCCGCGCGGAGGTGACGCTCGGGCGAGGCTCGTTCATCGAGTCGTTCCCGCTGTTCGGCTACGACCTCGCCGACTACGAGATCCTCTTCGAGGAGAAGCTCGACCTGTTCTCGAAGCTCGTCACGGAGAAGCCGGTCACGTGGCAAGGGCGCACGCGCGCGGCACTCACCGACGCCGACGTCTATCCGAAGACCGAGCACGGGCTCAAGGCGTGGGTGGGCGTGGGCGGCTCGCCCGAGTCGGTCGTGCGCGCGGCGCGCTACGGATTCGGGCTGACGCTCGCCATCATCGGAGGACCGGCGGTGCGGTTCCGTCCGTTCGTCGACCTGTTCCACCGCTCGGTGTCGTCGTTCGGGCATGATCCGCTGCCCGTGGCGGTGCACTCGCCGGGACACATCGCCGACACGGACCAGCAGGCGTGGGACGAGGCGTATCCGTCGTTCGAGGGCATGTACAACACGATCGGGAAGGAGCGTGGCTGGCCGACGTACAACCGTCTGCGCTTCCAGCACGACGTCGGACCTGAGGGGGCGCTGTACGTCGGATCGCCCGAGACCGTCGCACGCAAGATCGCCGACACGATCCGCACGCTCGGCATCGCGCGCTTCGACCTGAAGTACTCCAACGGCACGCTCAGTCACGAGAAGCTCATGCGTTCGATCGAGCTGTACGGCACGCGCGTCGTGCCCATGGTGCGCGAAATGCTCGCGTAGCGCGCCGCGGGCGGCCGCGCGGCTCTACGATTCAGTCATGTCGGTCCCGACGCCCCCCACGCCCGCTACGGCCGCTTCGCTGTCGCAGAGGCTGGATCGCCTTCCGTTCACGCGTGCGCACCTTCGTGTGCTCACCGGCTCGGGGATCGGGTGGGCCCTCGACGCGATGGACGTCGGACTCATCTCGTTCATCCTCGCCGCGCTCGCGCAGCAGTGGAGTCTCGCGCCCGAGGAGACCGCGTGGATCGCGTCGATGGGCTTCGTCGGCATGGCGGTCGGCGCTGCCCTCGGCGGGCTGCTCGCCGACCGCTTCGGCCGCCGCCAGGTCTTCGCGCTGACGCTCCTGGTGTACGGTGTCGCGACGGGCGCGAGCGCACTGGTGGGCGGGATCGTGCTGCTGCTCATCCTGCGCTTCTTCGTCGGGCTCGGGCTCGGGGCCGAGCTGCCGGTCGCATCGACGTACGTGAGCGAGTTCGCGCCGGCGCGCATGCGCGGCCGGCTCATCGTGATCCTCGAAGCGTTCTGGGCCGTGGGCTGGACGGCTGCCGCGCTCATCGGGTTCCTCGTGATCCCGGCATCCGACGCCGGCTGGCGGTGGGCGTTCGCGCTCGGCGCGATCCCGGCGGCGTACGCGCTCATCGTGCGGTGGGGGCTGCCGGAGTCGCCGCGGTGGCTCGAGCGCCGGGGGCGACATGACGAGGCCGCGGCCGTCATCCGCAGGTTCGAGGAGTCGTCGTCCGTGACGGCAGAGTCGGCACGTCGGCTGACGACCGGTCCGATCGAGCTGCCGCCGGCCGCGCAGACGGCCCGCGAGCGCCTCGCGGCGCTGTGGTCCGCGGAGTTCCGCGTTCGCACCGCGTGCCTGTGGCTCGTGTGGTTCTGCGTGAACTTCTCGTACTACGGCGCGTTCATCTGGATCCCGTCGATACTGGTCGCTCAGGGGTACGACCTCGTGCGATCGTTCGGCTTCACGCTCATCATCACGCTCGCGCAGCTGCCGGGCTACGCCGCCGCCGCGTGGCTCATCGAGGTGTGGGGGAGGCGGCTCACGCTCTCCGTCTTCCTCGCGGGTTCGGCGGTCTCGGCGATCCTGTTCGGCACGGCCGGCGCGGAGTGGTCGGTGCTCGCCGCAGGAATGGCGCTGTCGTTCTTCAACCTCGGCGCATGGGGCGCGCTCTATGCCGTGACTCCCGAGATGTATCCGACGTCGCTGCGCGCGACCGGCTCCGGGTGGGCAGCCGGCGTCGGCCGCGTCGCGTCGATCGTGGCACCGCTGACGGTGCCGCCGCTGCTCGCGCTCGGCGGTGCGCCGGTGCTGTTCATCGTGTTCGCCCTGTTCTTCGTTGCCGCGGCCGCCGGCGCGTGGGGTCTCATCGACCGGAGCGGACGGTCCCTCGACGACCGCTGAGCCGCCGTAGGCTGAGGCCGTGGCATCCGTGCGATATGTCGCCATCGGCGACTCGTTCACAGAAGGAGTCGGCGACGAGCTTCCCGACGGGCACGTGCGAGGGTGGGCCGACCTCGTCGCGCAAGGGTGGGCGGATGCCTCGGGCGAGCCGATCGAGTACGCGAACCTCGCCATCCGCGGCAAGCTCGTGTGGCAGATCGTCGAGGAGCAGCTCGAGCCCGCACTCGCGCTGAAGCCCACCCACTTGTCGTTCAACGGCGGCGGCAACGACATGCTGCGCCCGCGCACCTCCATCGCGAGTGTCGCAGACGCGTTCAGCCTCGTGCTCAAGCGCTGCGACGACGAAGGCGTGAAGCTCATCCTGCTGTCGGGGGCGAACCCTTCCGCGCAGCTGCCGATGAGCCGACTGATCCAGCGTCGTGGCGACCTGCTGTCGGCGGCGGTCGTTGCGCGGGTGAGCGATCGACCGGACGTCGTCCGTGCGCTCAACTGGCCCGATCGCGAGCTCTCCACGTCGGGCTTCTGGTCGGACGATCGCCTTCACATGAACGCGCGCGGGCACCACCGCGTCGCCGCGCGCGTGCTGGACGCTCTCGGGCTCAACCCTCCAGAGGAATGGTGGTCGCTCCCGGAGCTGCCGCCCGCCGCGGTGCGCGGAGCCGCGTACTATCGCGCGCACGTCGGTCCATGGGTGCGACGGAGGCTCACGCGAACGTCGTCCGGCGATGGACGAGAGCCCAAGTATCCCGACTGGGTGAAGATCGAACCGTCGCGGCAGGAAGAAGCGTCGTCATGAGCGATCCGTCGCGCCACTGGGCTTCACGCCTGTTCGGCGCGACGGATGCCCCGTGGGGCGTGTCGTTCGCCCTCCACATCCTCATCGGGCTTCTCGTGGGGGCCGGTGTGCTGCTGCCGTTCTTCCCGACGCCGGCCGCGCTGCTCGGCGGGCTGTGTGCGGGGCTCATCGCGGGTGTGAGCGCGCACGTACCGGCCGCCGTGGCGGCATGGGTGGCACTCATGACGGGAGGCGTCGCGATCGTGTGCGCGGGGCTGGGGGTGTTGACGTCGCCGACCCCCGTGCTGGCGGCCCTCGCGATGGGGGCGATCGTGCTCGCGTCCTCGCTCGCGGCCGCCGCGGGCCCGCTCGGCGCGGGGTTGGGGCTCGTCGGCTCGTTCACGTTCGCCTTCGCGACCTCGGTGCGTGTGCTCGGCGGCGACCGCGCCGGCGGAGTGTCGGATCTCGTGGGTGTGGTCGCCGCCGGCGCGGCACTCGGTGTGCTCGTCGGGTTCGTCTCGGCGCTGGTCCGCGCGAAGGGGAGGCTTGCGAGGCTCCCGCGTTCGGGCGAGTCGTTGGGCCGGCGGATGCTCCGCTCGCTGCGCACCCGGGATGCGCATTTCCGCGACGGCGTGCGACGGGGGATCCCGCTCGCTGTGGCGATGCTCGGGTTCAGCGCGTTCGGCGGGCGCGACGCGTACTGGATCTTCCTCGCCGCGTTCACGATCCTCCTCCCGACGGGCAAGCCCCCGCTGTCGGTGCTCATCACGCGCATGATGGGGACGATCGTCGGCGTGGTTGCGGTCGGTCTGCTCGCGCTGGTCATTCCGACGATCGCCCTGGCGGCCATCGCCGTCGTCGCTCTGATCGTGGGCATAGCGGCCCAGGAGCGCTATCCGACCTACGGAGCGGCGCTGAGCTCCATCGGCGCGATCATGTTCGTCGGACTGCCAAGCGGTGCCGTCACGGAGTGGGCCGCCCACCGGCTGCTCGACACGCTCATCGGGTCGGCGCTGGCGGTGATCGCGCTGCTCGTCCTGTGGCCGCGGGATCGACCCAAACAGGCGGCAGAAGCCGGTATCGGCGTGCCCGGTTGACCCCGCCCGGGGATCAGCCCGAGACCGAGAAGGTGAGTTCGGCGAACTGACCCATCTGGCGCGCAGCCTGCAGCGTCAGGCGGTCGGAACCCAGGTTGCGAGGAAGCAGAGGCTTGCCCGACACGAGTGTCGCGGGCGCAACGGAGACCCGGATCTCGTCGAGGAGAGCGGCGTCCGCGAACTGGCCCGCGAGATCGCCGCCGCCGACGACCCACACGTCGCGGTCGCCCGCAGCCTCGCGCATCTCCGGCCACGATGCCTTCACATCACCCGAGACGAATCGGATGTCTGCACCCGGCACGCCGGGCAGGCTGCGGCTCGTGAAGACGTACGTCGGCCGATCGCCGTAGTACTTCGGCCACTTCTCGGGGTGGGCGATGAGGTCTTCGTGCTTGAGCACCCACTCGTACGTGGACGAGCCCTGCACGAGGACGCCGATCCCTTCGAGGAACTCCATGAAGTCGGCGTCGCCACCCTCGCCGCCCGGAACGGCGAAGAGCCAGTCGAGGGAATGGTTGTCGTCTGCGAGGAATCCGTTCAGAGTCGTTGCGGTGTAGTAGACCACGCGAGGCATGCCGACACGGTAGCGGCGGCCGCCGACATCCGATGGTGATCTAGAGTGCGCCGAGCTCTGCGAGAGCACGTCGAGCGAGCCCTGCACCGGCGCGTGCGGCGGATGCGGCATCCGCCCCGTTCATCGCGGCAGCGATGTAGCCGGCGGCGAACGCGTCGCCGGCACCCGTGGAGTCGATGAGACCTTCCACGGGTTCCACCGGGACCTGCATGTCGTCGCCGCCCACCCTCACGACGACCGGCTCGCCGCCGCGCTTGACGATGTACGCCTCGACGGACGAGAGGTCGAAGGCGAGGGCCTCCGCGCATCCGGCCTCGTCGCGGTTCGCGAACACGACGTCGGGGCGAAGGCGCGCGATGAGGGCCCGCAGCTCGTCGGTACCCAGCTCGCGCATGGTCGCGACGCTCGAGAGGTCCAAGCTCACGCGGGCGGGAGGGCGCCGCATCCGCTCGACCGCCTCGAGGATCGCCGAGCGCGACGGCTCGGACGAGAATCCGTAGAGCGGCACGTGCACCCAGTCGACGCCCTCGAGCCACGACGGATCGATGGGGCCGAGCTCGGCCGCCGCGCCGCGGTCGGTGACCATCGTGCGTTCGCCTTCGTCGTCGACAAGGATCACGATCGTGCCGGTGCGCTCACCCCGTTGCACGCGCACGTCGACTCCGGCCCGCTCGAGCCTGTGCACGAGCGCGTCGCCCGCGGCGTCGTCGCCGACGCATCCGATGAATCGAGTGGCGACGGATGCCGCCGCGGCGGCCGCGACGTTGGCGGCGCTCCCGCCTCGTGCGTGCCGGATCGTGGCCGGATTGTCGGTGCCCCGCTCGAGGCCGCCGGCGCGGCGGACGAGCACATCGTCGATGAGGTCGCCGATCGTGAGCAGCATCAGCCGGCGGGGGAGAGGGGAGTGGTGGCGAGGGCCGCTGCGATGCGCGCGCCGAGTTCGACGTTGCCGCGGTACACGTCGACGTTGACGTCGAGGCTTCGGCCGCCGGTCTCGCGCTGCAGGAAGTCCAGCAGGAACGGCGTCGTGTCGTGGCCCGTCACGCCGAGTCGATGCGCTTCATCGAGAGCGCGCGCGAGCACATCATCGTGCAGCTCTCTCGGAAGCTCGCGCTCGGCTCCGACCGGGTTCGCGACGAGGAGGGCGGAACGGATGCCGAGACCGTCGCGCGCCTCGACGACACGCGCGATCTCCTCGGGGGAGTCGACCGAGAAGTCCAGGTCATAGCCGGAATCCGAGATATAGAAGCCGGGGTAGTCGGTTGTGCGGTAGCCCACCACCGCGAGGCTCAGAGTCTCGAGCCGTTCGAGCGTGAGCGGAATGTCGAGGATCGACTTCACACCGGCGCTCACGAGCACGAGGGGGAGCGCGGCCAGGATCGGCAGGTCGGCCGACTCGTCGAACGTCTGCTGCGCACCGCGATGCACGCCGCCGAGGCCGCCGGTCGAGAAGACTCGAATTCCGGCGCGATCTGCCAAAAACGCGGTCGCGGCGACGGTGGTGCCGGCGCTCAGCCCCTTCGCCATCGCGAGCGGGAGGTCGCGCAGGCTCGCCTTCACGACACCCTCGGCGGTCGCGAGCAGCTCGATCTCGTCGGGGGAGAGGCCCACCGTGGGGCTCCCCTCGACGACGCCGATCGTGGCGGGCACGACGCCGAGCGACCGCACGAGCTGCTCCGCCTCGCGGGCGACCTCGATGTTCCGCGGACGGGGGAGTCCGTGCGTGAAGATGGTCGATTCGAGGGCGAGCACGGGTGCGCCGCGGTCGATCGCGTCACGCACCTCCTCCGAAACGGCGAGGGGAGTGGGTGGCACAGCGGCTCCTTCCGGGTCTTCTCACACCCTATGCAGGTGCGCGGAAACCGTGCGTGTTCGGATGCGAAGGAGCGAGTGGATGCGTGGAGGTTCGTCCACCGAGTCGCGCCCGGATCCGAGCCATCCGTCATTTGTCAACCCCTTGGGCCGTTTCGCACCGACCCGGAATCGTTGATTGCGGGCCGAAGCGGCCCACAGCAGGGGAGGGGTGACCCCCGGACCCCGGAAAGGAGCTCGTATGAGCATCGGAGCCGGAATCGCGCTGTTCGCCATCGGCGCCATCCTCACGTTCGCCGTCAACGTCGAGACCGAGTGGGTCGACCTCGACCTGATCGGGTACATCCTGATGGGCGCCGGACTCGTCGTCTTCATCGTGGGCCTCGTGCTCCTCATGCGCCGCCGGCGGTCCGACACCGTTACGCGCACGGCGGTTGATCCCGCCGCCAACGAGCGAGTCACGCGGCAGAGCACGGCGACGACCGACGACGAGCCGTACGTGTAAGTCGACCAGTCGCGTCGACGTCTTTTGACTGCCGGCCGCGTGCGGCCGCAGGAGAAGGCAGCTTCCGATGAGGGAGCTGCCTTCTCGTACGTTTGAGCGCCGAGCGGCGGTGGTCACCCTCGCTGTATCAAGGCAACTCCCTCAGGGGAGAGGTCAGTTCACCGCCGACTGAACCCGTGTTCACGGTGCCCTTGGGCTCGAACAGCAGCGCGTGAACCTCGTTGTCGGCCTTCGGGCAGTGCTCGACACCGCGGGGGACGACGAAGACGTCGTTCGGCCCGAGCACGACGTCGCGATCGCGCAACTGGATGGTGAGCTCACCGCTCAGAACCATGAAGAGCTCATCCGTTTCGGGGTGGTCGTGCCACACGAACTCTCCGTGGAGCTTGACGACCTTCACGTCGTAGTCGTTGATGCTGGTGAGGCGATGGGGTTGCCAGTAGGCCGTGATGCGGGACAGTGCGTCGTCGATGTTCCGAACGTCGTCGCTCATGCGGCGATCCTATGGCGCCGTGCGGACGGCGTCTTCGACGAACGTGTCGGAGTCCGCGGACATGATCTGAGACCGGCACACACATGGCACGCTATCGGGCTGTGCACGAACCTCTCTCCGCCACGACACCTTCAAGGACAGGGGAGGACCTCAGGTCGATGCGGCCGAGGATCACCCTTTATGAGTTGACATAATGTGCATTATCGGCGCGAGGTACTTCTTCACGATGTACTTCTGGGGGCGCTCAAGCGCCGACGTACTCCGCCAGATGCTTGCCGGTGAGTGTCGATTTGTCCTTCACGAGCTCGGCGGGCGTTCCCTCGAACACGATGCGTCCTCCGTCGTGGCCCGCGCCGGGTCCGAGGTCGATGATCCAATCGGCGTGCGCCATGACCGCCTGGTGGTGCTCGATCACGATGACGGACTTGCCGGAGTCCACCAGCCGGTCCAGCAGCGCGAGCATGTTCTCGACGTCGGCGAGGTGCAGGCCCGTCGTGGGTTCGTCGAGCACGTACACGTCACCCGGCTCGCCCATCTGGATGGCGAGCTTGATGCGCTGGCGCTCACCGCCCGACAGCGTCGACAGCGGCTGGCCGAGCGTCAGGTAGCCGAGACCGGCGTCCTCGAGGCGACTGAGGATCGCGACGGCGGCCGGGATCTTCGCTTCGCCCTCGGCGAAGAACCGTCGCGCTTCGCTGACAGGGAGATCGAGCACCTCCGTGATGTCCTTGCCGCCGAGCTTGTAGTCGAGCACGGCCGCCTGGAACCGCTTGCCGCCGCAGTCCTCACACGGCGTCTCGACGGTGTCCATGAAGCCCAGCTCGGTCACGATGATGCCCGCGCCCTTGCACGTCGGGCACGCGCCCTCGGAGTTCGCGCTGAACAGGGCCGGCTTGACGCCGTTCGCCTTGGCGAACGCTTTGCGGATCGGCTCGAGCATGCCCGTGTACGTCGCCGGGTTGCTGCGACGCGAGCCCTTGATCGCGCTCTGGTCGATCGCGACGACGCCTTCGCGGCGCGATACCGATCCGTGGATGAGCGAGCTCTTGCCCGAGCCGGCGACGCCCGTCACGACCGTCAGCACGCCGAGCGGGATGCCGACGTCGACGTTCTGCAGGTTGTTGTCGTTCGCACCGCGGATCTCGATGCTGCCCTTCGCCGTCCGCACCTCGGGCTTCAGCGACGCCCTGTCGTCGAGGTGTCGACCGGTGAGCGTGCCGCTGGCTCGGAGCCCGTCGACGGTGCCCTCGAAGCAGATCTCACCCCCGGCGGCGCCCGCGCCCGGGCCGAGATCCACCACGTGGTCGGCGATCGCGATCATCTCGGGCTTGTGCTCGACGACGAGGACGGTGTTGCCCTTGTCGCGCAGGCGGAGCAGCAACTCGTTCATCCGCTGGATGTCGTGCGGATGCAGACCGATCGTCGGCTCGTCGAAGACGTACGTGACGTCAGTGAGCGACGAGCCGAGGTGCCGCAGCATCTTGATGCGCTGCGCCTCTCCCCCGGACAGCGTTCCTGAGGGTCGCTCGAGGCTGAGATACCCGAGTCCGAGCGTGACGAACGCCTCGAGGTTCGCACGCAGCGCGTCGAGGAGCGGCCCGGCCTCCGGGCGGTCGAGGCCCTTCACCCACTCGGCGAGGTCGGTCACCTGCATCCGGCACGCGTCGGCGATGCTGACGCCGTCGATCTTCGACGACCGTGCGCCCTCGGTGAGGCGCATCCCATCGCATTCGGGACACGTCGCGAACGTCGCGACGCGCTCGACGAACGCGCGGATGTGCGGCTGCAGGGCGTCGAGGTCTTTCGACAGCATCGACTTCGTGATCTTCGGGATCAGGCCCTCGTAGGTCATGTTGATCCCCTGGATCTTGACCTTCGTGACCTCGCCGTAGAGGAAGAGGTGCCGCTGCTTCTCGGTGAAGTCCTTGATCGGCTTGTCGGCCGGGTAGAACCCCGACTCGGAGAAGCCCTTCACCATCCAGCCATCGGCCGTGTAGCCCGGCACCATGATCGCACCCTCATTGAGCGACTTCGACTCGTCGACCACTTGCGACAGGTCGATGTCGGATACCGAGCCTCGTCCCTCGCAGCGCGGACACATTCCGCCGAGGTAGATCGCCTCTTTCACGATCTTCTTCTCGCCGTTCGGGCCGACCATGACCCCGCTCGCCTTCTGCGTCGGGATGTTGAACGAGAACGCGGTCGGACCGCCGATGTACGGCTCCCCCAGCTTGCTGAACAGGATGCGCAGCATCGCATTCGCGTCGGTCACCGTTCCGACCGTCGACCGCGGGTTGGCACCCAGTCGCTCCTGGTCGACGATGATCGCGGTCGTGAGGCCCTCCAACACGTCGACGTCGGGGCGCGGCACCGAGGGCATGAACCCCTGGACGAACGCGCTGTAGGTCTCGTCGATGAGTCGTCGCGACTCGGCGGCGATCGTATCGAACACAAGCGAGCTCTTGCCTGATCCTGAGACGCCCGTGAAGACGGTCAGTCTTCTCTTCGGCAGATCGACGTCGACGTTCTTGAGGTTGTTCTCGCGGGCGCCGCGCACGCGGATCAGCTCGTGGCTGTCGGCGAGGGGTGCGGCGGATGCGGCGGACGCGGGGGCGCTGGTCATCGGTCTCCATCCATTGAGCTCGTCGGCCGGGGTCGAGCCTATCGACCCCGGCAGACTCGAAGGTCGAGCCGGTCAGACGCGCTGGTCGATGCGGAGGATGTTGCCGGCGGGATCGCGGAACGCGCAGTCCCGCACGCCGTACGGCTGGTCGGTCGGCTCCTGCAGCACATCGGCGCCGGACGCCTGCAGCTTCTCGAACAGTCCGTCGAGGTCATCGGTGGAGAGCGTCACGGACGCGTAGCTTCCCTTGGCGATGAGCTCCAGGATCGTCTGGCGCTCGGCATCCGTGATGCCCGGGTCGACGGCCGGCGGATGCAGCACGATCGACGTCTCGGGCTGCCCGACGGGTCCGACCGTGATCCAGCGCATCCCCTCGTAGCCGACGTCCTTGCGCACCTCGAAGCCCAGGGCGTCGCGGTAGAACGCGAGGGCGGCGTCGGCGTCGGTGTGCGGCAGGAACGCGTACTGAATCTTGATGTCCATGCCGCCACGCTAACCGGCGGGCACCTCGCGTGCTTCTCGATTCCTGATCGGTCTGACCACCTGCTTCGCGTGGCACGACGGCAGCTCGCCGTCGATCGCCTCCGCGGCCCACCGCCGGTACGCGCTCGGAGACATGCCGACGAGCTCGGTGAAGCGCGTGCTGAAGGTCCCGAGCGACGAGCACCCGACGGTGAAGCACACCTCGGTCACACTGAGGTCGCCGCGCCGCAGGAGCGCCATCGCGCGTTCGATGCGCCGGGTCATGAGGTACGAGTACGGCGATTCGCCGTACGTCGCGCGGAATCGGCGGCTGAGGTGACCGGCCGACATGTTCACTCCGCGCGCGAGCGCCTCGACATCGAGCGGCTGCGCGAATTCACGGTCGATGCGGTCGCGCACGCGCCGCAACAGTGCGATCTCGTGCAGTCGCCGGAGTGCCTCGGGGTCGCTCGTCACGTTGGCGATGGTGTCACGAACCGCCGACGGAATCCAGCGGCTGCGCCGCTCACGGCCCTTCGAGCGCGACGAGCGAGCCGATCCGCAGGCGCAGCCGCTCTCCGTCGCGCAGCACCGTGAACAGCGTGTGCGTGCACGAACGGCACCGCACGATCGCCGCGACCTCGTCGAGTTCCACGACGCTGTTCGCGAGCGGCGCGCGGGCGCCGCATCCGCCGCATTCCCCGTCCATGGCGGTCATGTCCTGCGCGAAGAGCTCGGCGAGCAGTCCCGCGATCGCGTTGCCGTCGACGACCGATCTCGCGTTCTCGGCCCGCATCATGCACCTCCGAAGCGCTCGGTCCGGATCTTCGCCGGCGGATGCCCGAGCCGCACGAGCGCGTCGGCGACGTGCTCCACGAACGACGTCGGACCGCACACGAAGACGTCCGGCATCTGGTCCACGGGCCACACGGCGGACGTGATGACCTCGTCGTCGATGCGCCCGACGCGGCCGGTCCATCCGGGCGGTCCGCTGCGCGTGTAGACCCACGTGAGATCCACTCCCCCGTCTCCGGACAGCCGCTCGAGCTCATCGCGATATATCGCGGCTTCGGGTCGGCGCACGGAATACAGCAGCCGGAAGGGCGCGCCGGTGCCGGCATCCGTCCGCGCCTTCGCCATCGCGGCCAGCGGGACGATCCCCGCCCCGCCCGCGATGAGCTGCACCGGGTCGACTCCCCCTGGCCGCCACACGAAGTAACCGCCGAGCGGCCCCTTGACCTCGAGCATGTCGCCCGGCTGCACGTCGCGCACGAGGTAGGGCGAGACCTCGCCTTCGGGAACCTCGTCGACCGCGAGCTCGATCGTCTCGCCGCCGCCGTACGACCCGAGCGAGTACGAGCGCACCGCCTGATAGCCGTCCTCCGCCGTGAGGCGCACGTCGACGTGCTGCCCCGGTTCGCTGCCGGGCCATCCGGGCACGGTGATGCGCAGCACGCGCGCCGTCGGTGTGACGTCGGCGACCTCGGACACCGTGGCCGGACGCCAGTCGCCGACGATCACCAGTACCGCTCCTCCGTCCACGGGTCGCCGTGCATGTTGTAGCCGTTCTGCTCCCAGAACCCGGGGGCGTCGGACTCCATGAGCGTGAGGCCGCGCACCCATTTCGCGCTCTTCCAGAAGTAGAGGTGCGGCACGATGAGCCTCGCGGGTCCGCCGTGCTCCGGGTCGAGCGGCTCACCCTCGAACTCGAACACGACCCACGACTTGCCGTCGAGAAGGTCCTCCATGGGCACGTTCGTCGCGTAGCCGCCGTACGAGTGGGCCATCGCGTAGCCGGCATCCGTCTCGACGCCCGCGAACAGCGTGTCGATCGACACGCCACGCCAGTGGGTGCCGAGCTTCGACCAGCGCGTCACGCAGTGGATGTCGGTCGTGACCTCTTCGATCGGTAGGGCCATGAACTCGTCCCACGCCCACGATGTGGCGTCGCCGTTCTCGTTCCGGATCGTGAAGCGCCATTCGTCGAGCTCGACCCGCGGCGTCGGGCCCGCCGACAGCACCGGGAAGTCCTCGGTCAGATACTGTCCGGGCGGCAGTCGCTCGTCGCTCTCACGCCTTCGCGCGCCGAATCCCCTCGAGAACACCGCCATGCGCACCTCCGGGTGTCGAGTGCTTGAAGCCACACGCTAGTGGCCCGCGCGCCCGCGCGCGAGGGGTTTCATCACCCACTCCGGATGCCGCGACACACGCGCTGCCGCTTGCCCGCGCCCCGGACGGCGGGTCTAGTCTGATCCCACCAACCTTCTCAGGGAATTCCCAGAAAAGAGGTCGTTGTATGTCCACCGCATCCGCAGCCGACAGAACGGCAGTCAACGGCATCCGCACCGCTCTCGGCGTCGGCGGCGTGCTCGCTGTCATCGTCGGCA
>NZ_DASRXZ010000010.1:0-28366 GCF_035687345.1 Microbacterium sp. | reverse complement strand
TCAGGCCGCCGTTCGGAGTATCCGCACAGGTCGCTTCGTTATACCTCTATAGCGACGAGAGGACCACACAATGGCAGACCGCAGCCTGCGCGGCATCCGGATCGGCGCCCAGAGCTTACAGAGCGAAGAGGGCGTCGTCTTCCATGAGCGCGCACAGCACACGTACTCGTGTACGTCGTGTGGACGTGACACGACCCTTACTTTCGCAGCCGACGCCGAGGTGCCCCCGACGTGGGAGTGCCGCACGTGCGGCGCTGAGGCCCTTCTGCGCATCGGCGACAAGACCGCGTCGGTCGACCACAGTGACGACAAGGCTCCGCGCACCCACTGGGACATGCTGCTGGAGCGTCGTACCATCCCGGAGCTCGAGGAGCTCCTCGAGGAGCGTCTCGCCTACATCCGCGCGCGTCGCGGTGCCGGCGAGGACGTCACCAAGGAGTCAGCCGACCGCATGACCGCCTGACGCGGTCATTTCGGCTCAGAGACGCCGGTCCCTTCGGGGGCCGGCGCTTTCGCGTCCGCGCGGCGGCGCGTGGCGACGAGCCCCGCGACGACGGCAAGGGCGGCCACGCTCCCCCACGCGAGCACGGCCTTGATCCAAGCGCCGGCGACGACGGCCGGGGTGAGCCCCGTCCGCAGCTCGACGTCGGTGAGCATCGCGCCGGGCTCATCGGCCGGCAAGGCGTCGACGGTCGTGCCGTCGGGCGCGATCACCTGACTCGTGCCGACGGTCGAGATGTTGACGACCGAGCGACCCGTCTCGATCGCGCGCAGCCGCGCGACGGCGAGCTGCTGCAGATTCTCGTCGGTGCCTCGGAAGTCGGCGTTGTTCGTCTGGAAGAAGTACACGCCCGCGCCGCCTGTGGCGCCCTCCCACACGAGCGCGTCGTAGATGACGTCGAAGCAGATCGCGAGACCGGCGCGGAATCCGTCCAGGTCGAACACGGGAGGGTTCACCCCCGGGGTGTAGTCGCGCCCGATCATGTCGATGAGATCAGGGGCGATCGCACGGTAGAACGCGCGATCGGGCACGTACTCGCCGAACGGCACGGGATTGCGCTTGTCGTACGTCTGCGTGATGCCCTCGCCCGCGACCCACACGAACGACGTGTTGAAGTACTCGTCGCCCTCGAGGCGCACCATGTTCGCGACGAGCGGCGCGTCGAACGCGCGCGAGACGCGGTTGAGGGCGGATGCCGCGACCGCCGAGTCGCGCGGATCGAGGTCGACCGATCCCTCGGGCCACACCACGGCGTCGACGTCCTCCTCGCCGAACAGCGGCTCGGTCGCATCGAACTGCGACATGAGGATGTCGCCCCGCTCCCGCACGTCGAAGTAGCCCGCAGGTCCGTCGCCCTGCACGCTCACGACGCGGATGTCGCCCGCCGGCGTCGTCTGCCACGCGGGGATGACCGCGGCCGCGACGAGCACGACGACGACCGCTCCGATCGGGATCGCACCTTCGCGAACGGCGGTGGTCCGCGAGCGCCACGGCGTCGTGCGGACGATCTCGATCGCGGCGGCGCTCAACACGACCACGAGGAACGACAGTCCTGCCGTCCCGAGCCACGAGGCGGTCTCGATGAGCGGTCCGCCGACCTGGCTCGTGCCGACCCTCCCCCACGGGAATCCTCCGTAGGGGAAGCCGCCGGTGACCTCTTCGCGCGCCGTCCACAGCCCTGCCACGATCGCCGGGAGCACCGTCAGCCGCGCCCAGCGCGCGGGCAGCACGCGGGGCACCCAGCGGTAGGCCAGGGCGATGAGCAGCGCCCCCACCGCGACGAACAGCGACTCGAACACCGAGAGGGCCACCCACGGGAGCGGGCCCACCCAGCGTGCCGTGAAGTCGACGTTCATGAGATAGAACGCGACCCCGAACACGAAGCCCGTGAGCAGCGCGCCGCCCGCCATGCGCCCGATCAGGCTCACGATCGCCAGGGCGACGGCGACGAACGCGATCGGCCACCACCCCACCGACGGGAAGGCGACGTCGAGCAGAAGCCCACCGGCGGCCGATGCGACGACGGCGGCCCACAGCGGCAGGACGGGTCGCTCGGGCTCGGAGAGGGGCACGGAACAACCCTACGGGCGCGTTCAGACGGTCGTGTGCGCGACGATGCCCCGACGCACCGCCTCGAGGGCCTTGCGCGCCGTCGATGCGACAGGCTGGTCGGCGACGATGGAGAGCTGGTCGAGCAGGTCGATGGTCTGCTTCGCCCATCGCACGAAGTCACCGGCTGCGAGGTCGGCCTCGCTCAGGACGCGGTCGAGCGGCATCCCGCGCGCCCACGAGTGCATCGCGAGGGCGAGACCGGTGCCGAGCGGCTCGGATCCGGGCAGGCGGTGGTCGCGCTCGAGGTCGTCGAGCTGCTGCCACAGCGTCTGCGTATCGGAGAGGGCACGCCGGAACGGTCCGCGCGGGAGCCCGTGCTCCCCCGGCCCTGACTCGTCACGCCGCGGCTCGTACACGAGGCAGCACGCCAGCGCCGCGACCGAGGCCGCATCGAGGTCGCTCCATGTCCCGACCCGCAACGACTCCGCCACGAGGAGGTCCCGCTCCCCGTAGATGCGGCGCATCGTGCGACCCGCCGGCGTCAGCGTCGTCGTCCCGTCCTCTGCGACGCGCACGTAGTCGAGCACCTCGAGCACCTCGACGACGCGATCGAAGATACGCGCCACCGTGCCCGTGCGCGTGTCTATCTGCTGCCGCAGGCGGTCGATCTGCCGCTTGAGCTTCCAGTACCGCTCAGCCCAGCGCGCGTGGTGCTCGCGGTCGGGGCATCGGTGACACGGATGCCGCTGCATCCGCTTGCGCAACGCGGCGATCTCACGCAGTCGCTTGTCGCGCGTCGCGCGGCTCGCGTTCGCGTCCTTGCGGTTGAGCTTCTCGAGGTCGCTCAGCTCGCGTCGGATGGCGGAGTACTCGGTGAAGTCGCCGCGGTCGCACGTCATCGCCTTCTCGTAGCCGGCGAGCGACTCCTCCTGCTCGCGCACCTGGCGCGCGAGCCCGACGACGGCGCGGTCGGCCTGGAACTGGGCGAACGAGGACTCGAGGATCTCCCGCGCCCGCGCCCGGCCGAACTGGTCGATGAGGTTGACCGCCATGTTGTACGTCGGCCGGAAACTCGAGTTGAGCGGATACGTGCGGCGCGATGCGAGGGCGGCCACCGCCTGCGGGTCGAGCCCCTCGGTCCACTGGATGACGGCGTGGCCCTCGACGTCGATGCCCCGCCGACCCGCGCGGCCGGTGAGCTGTGTGTACTCCCCCGACGTGATCGCGACGCGCGCCTCGCCGTTGAACTTCTCGAGCTTCTCGAGCACGACGGTGCGTGCCGGCATGTTGATGCCGAGCGCGAGCGTCTCGGTCGCGAACACGACTTTCACGAGCTTGCGCTGGAAGAGCTCCTCGACGACCTCCTTGAACGCCGGCAGAAGTCCCGCGTGGTGCGACGCGACGCCGCGCTCGAGGTTGTCGAGCCACTCGTAGTAGCCGAGCACGGCGAGATCCTCGTCGAGGAGCGTGCGCGTGCGCTCCTCGACCGTCCGGCGGATCTCGCGCCGCTCGTCGGGTGTCGTCAGCCGCAGGCCCGCCCGCCGCACCTGCTGCACGGCGCCGTCGCATCCGGCTCGGCTGAAGATGAAGAAGATCGCGGGAAGCAGGTTCGAGCGCCGCAGCAGCTGGACGACCTCGGGACGGTCGAGCCGCTCGACCCGCCGCACGTTCGCCGACCGCACCGGCCGCTTGCCGCCCCGCTGGGGACGACGGCGGGACGCTTCGTAGCCGGCGTGCCGGGCGCTCTTGTAGGACTGGGCGCGCCGGTTGCCCTCGTACAGCGGGCCCTTGAAGGAGCGGATGCGCATGAGCTCCTGGTTCACCTGCGCGGTAGCGACGCCCGCTCGATCGTCGAAGAGCGGCAGCAGGTCACCTCGTACGAGCACGTGCTGCTCGAGGGGCACCGGGCGGGTCTCCGACACGATCACCTCGGTGTCGCCCCGCACGGTGTCGAGCCAATCGCCGAACTCCTCGGCGTTCGAGACCGTCGCGGACAGCGACACGAGCCGCACGCTGCGCGGCAGGTGGATGATGATCTCCTCCCACACCGCGCCGCGGAACCGGTCGGCGAGGTAATGCACCTCGTCCATGACGACGTACCGCAGGCCGCGCAGCGCCGGCGAGTCGGCGTAGAGCATGTTCCGGAGGACCTCGGTCGTCATGACGACGACGCGGGCGCTGCCGTTGATGTTGGTGTCGCCCGTGAGCAGGCCGACCTGGTCGGCGCCGTACACGTCCTGCAGCTCGCGGAACTTCTGGTTCGACAGCGCCTTGATCGGGGTCGTGTAGAACGCCTTCGTGTCGGGTTCGCGCATCGCGAGGTGCACCGCGAACTCGCCGACGATCGTCTTTCCGGCGCCCGTCGGAGCGGCGACGAGCACGCCGCGCCCCTCTTCGAGCGCTCGACAGGCCTCGAGCTGGAACGGATCGAGCTCGAACGGCTGCGACGCGGCGAAAGCCGCCGTGATCGGGTGCCGTCGGTCGCTCTCGGAGGCCTCGCGCGCCCGCGCGTAGCGTTCGGCGGGACCCAGGTCGGTCACGACGCCCCGTCGCCGAGGAGCGCCGCGTCGCGCTTCGCCCGACGGCGGTCGAAGATGAGCGAGACGGATGCCGCGGCGAAGAACAGGACGACGAGGATCCCGGCCAGCAGGAGCATGCTCACGACATCCGCCGCAGGGGTTGCGAGGGCCGCGAAGATGCACGCGATGAGCACTGCGACCCGCCAGCCCTTGAGGATCGCCTTGCCCGAGATGATGCCCGCGAAGTTGAGCGCGACGAGGAACACGGGCAGCACGAACGAGACGCCCACCACGATCAACAGCTTGAAGACGAAGTCGTAGTAGTAGACCGCATCGAAGAACGACGCCGCCCCCTCCGGAACGAACGAGGCCATGAGTTCGACGATGTGCGGCATGACGAGCAGGCCCACATAGGCTCCCGCGAAGAAGAGCGGGATCGCGGCCGCGAGGAACGCCACCGTGTACCGGATCTCCTTACGGGTCAGGCCGGGCATGATGAACGCCCAGATCTGCCACATCCAGATCGGCGCCGACAGGAGCAGACCGATCGCGAACGACATGCGCAGGCGCAGATCGAATGCCGATGTCACCGTCGTGAACATGAGCTCGACCTTGCTGCGCTCCTCCGACGTCTCGGCGATCGCGCGGATGGGCTCGGTGATGAGCCAGATGACCGGGTCGGTGATGAAGAACGCGACGACCATCCCCGCGACGACGCCGATCGCCGCGATCATGAGGCGCTTGCGCAGCTCGACCAGATGCTGGCCGAGCGACATGCGCTTGTCGCGCCGTGGAAGGTCGGACTCTCCCACGCGCGGCGGTCCTGCCGTCGCCACTGCGGTCAGGGCTTGGATTCGGAGGTTCCGCCCGCGTCGGTGCGCACGTCCGCTGCCGGAGCCTCGGTCGAGGAGGCCGAGCCGCTGGTGTTCGCGGTGTCACGCGCCGCGTCTTCGTCTTTCATGGCCTTCATCTCACCCTTGAACACGCGGGCGGACTGACCCATGCTCTTCGCCAGCGCGGGGAGTTTGGCCGCGCCGAACAGCAGCAGGATCACGGCGAGGATGATCAGGAAGTGCCACCCTGTGAGGCCTTGCAGCATTGTCGATTCCTTTCGGCGGGTCCGCTGACAGTGTAACCCGCAGGGTCCTTCCGCGGCCGAGAGCCACGTGTGACTCGCCGGGTGTTCAGTGATACTGCGCGAGACCGGCCTCGGCCCATGACCGCGCCGCGGCACGCGCGCCCTCTGGCTCGAGCACTTCGACGGCCCCGCCGCGACGGGCGGCGAGCCGCTTGAGGCTCTGCTCGTCGGCGATGCGCATCGTCGCGACCGACCATTCGCCGTCGGTCTCGACGCGGGCGCGGTCGAGGTAGTCGCCGAGGAGCGGCGCGACGGATGCCGGGAACCGCACGCGCGCGACGATGTCGCCCTTGCCCTCCTCGAACCAGTCCGGCACGGGGTCCTGGCCGTGCGAGATCGGGATGTCGGTCAGCTCGATGTCGCTCACGCGGTCGAGATGGAACGTGCGCATCGCTTCGCGCAGGTGGCACCAGCCCTGCAGGTACCACTGCCCGTCGGCGATGTGCACCTTGACCGGGTCGACTGTGCGGGTCGTGGGCGGCGCATCCGGTGCCTTGTAGGTGAACGAGACCGCGACGCCCTGCCGCACCGCGCGCGCGACCGCGTCGCGGACGGCGTCGACCGGGGCGGGAGCGACGATCACCTCGGCGGGCGCGCTGGACGCGCCGCGCGAGAGCTTGCGCAGAAGTCCCGTGAACAGCTCGGAATCGCCCACGCCGGGGATCGAGCGCGCGAGCTGGAGGCCCGTCAGCAGGGCCGCCGCCTCGCGGGCGGTCAGCTTCGGTGCGCGCTCGAGGCCGACCGCGTTCGTGATGACGATGAGGTCCTGCTCGTCGAGGAGGTCCCAGTCGATGTCGAAGAGGTCGTTCGGCATCTGCCAGTAGCCGCTGTCGCCGGGAAGGCCGATCATCGGCAGCTTCTCGACCATCGAGCGCATCTGCTGCGGGGTCACGTCGAACTCGTCGGCCGCCTCGGCGATCGACACCTCGCCCTTCGAGATGAGGTACGGCACGAGCTGCAGCATGAGGGCTGCGCGGTCGGTCGCGACGAGCGGCTGGCGACGGGCGCTCACGATCGGTCTCCTTCGAATGCTCCGTGCACCTCGGCCGTCGCGCGCAAGCGCCGGATGACGTGTTCGCGGAGGTCCTCGGGCTCGACGACGCGCACCTCGGGGCCGTAGGACGCCAGCTCGTCGGCGAAGATGTTGATGTCGACGAAGTTCACGTGGATGCCCTGTTCGGCGGGCGTCGCCCGTCGGCTGAGCCGCAGCGCGGCCTCGGTGCCCGGGTTCACCTCGAGCAGGGCGCGGTTGCGCGCGGCGACAGCGTCGAGTCCGGCGAGAGCGCGGTCGCCGGCTCCGTCCCGCAGCTCGCGCGGGAAGCGCTGTCGCGTGATCGTGACGTCGCCCACGATGCGCGCGAGGAGGAATGTGCGGTCGGCGTTCATGTCGAGGTCGTTCGAGAAGAGGTGCCACCGGCCCTCGAACTCGACGAGCGCGAGAGGCTGCACGTGGCGCATCCGCGGCGCCGCCTCACCCGGCTTGAGGTACGGGAACGTCACGACGCGGCAGTGCTCGATCGCCTGCTGGAGCGGTGCGAACGACGGCTCGCGCACGCTGATGCGCGGCGTGTAGCCGATGATCGGCTCGTCGACGTCGATTCCGAGCGCACGGATCTTGCGGAGTCCCGTGCGCGCGTCCGCCGACATCGAGCTCTCGCCCCACACGGTGCCCGCGAGGTTCAGCAGCGCGACCTCGGCGGGCGTGAACGTGATGTCTTCGGGGAGCTCGTATTCCGTCGTCGGCACGCGATAGCGCGCCTCGCGCAGATCGTCGGGATCGGCCCAATCGCCGATGGTCTCGATCGGCACCCCGAGTGCGCGCAGACTCTCCTTGTCGCGCTCGAACATCTTCTCGAGGGCGTCCTTCGACGCGCCCGACTCGTACTGCTCGCGGTAGCCGGCCACCGACGTGAGGATCGTGTCTTTCGTGAGGCCCACGTCGGTCGCCATGAGGGCGACGACCAGGTTCACGAGCCGCTCGTCGGGCGGACTCTTCACGGCGACTTTGGCAGGCACTCCCTCATCTTAGGCGTGCGGACGCCGCCTCTTCCGGGGTTTCGCGAAGTGCGTCCTACTCGGCCGGAACCGCGTCGATGCCGAGGATGTCGAACACGAAAACGAGCGTCGATCCGGCGGGGATGCCCGCCTGGTCCTCGTCGCCGTACCCGAGCTCGGGCGGCACCACGACGAGCACCTGCGACCCCACGGTCGCACCATCGAGCGCTTCGGCGACGCCGGGGACGAGCGAGTCGAGCGTGAGCGAGGCCGGCTCGCCGTCCCACGTCGTCTGGAACACCTCGCGGTCGTCCCACGTGAGCCCGGTGTAGTGCGCGCGGAAGGGCGCATCCGACGAGATCGCCTCGCCGTCGCCCTTCTTGAGCGTCTGGACGACCAGCTCCGACGGCGCGGCGCCGTCCGGCACGATGATGCCCGGGCGACCGTTCGGCGCGCGCACGACGCTCGGCACGCCGCGGTCGGCGTTGAACTGGTCCGCGCCGTCGGCGCGGGGCAGGAACACCTTGCGCACGTCGACCACGACGACCACCGAGTCGTCCTCCGACATGCCGAAGCTCGCCGCGGCCTCGGGCGCGACGTCACCCGGCGGAAGAGCCGCGACGATGCGCGAGCCCTCGGTCGCGCACTCGACGATCCGGTCGAACGTGGGGAACGTCTGCTCCCATCGCGAGACCGCGAACGCCCGTGACAGATCGCCGTCGTACGGCGTGGAGACGATCTCCTCCCCCGTCTCGGCGCTGATGACCGAGATGTCGACGACCGCCACCTGATCGGCCGTCGTGATCGGGGCGCCCTCACCGCGCACGACGTCGTCCACGACGAGCTCGTCAGTGTGCAGCGGTGTGTAGACCTTCACGCGCGGCACGTCCTCCTGATCGCCGGTCACCGTGACGAGCTTCGCCACCTCGGGATCGGCGGACGGGCGGGGGCACGCGTCTGCGGCGGACTGGGAGCATCCGGTCAGACCGACGGCTGCGAGGGCGACGACCGTGAGGGCAACGGGGATCTTGCGCACCGGAACAGTCTAGGCGGCATCGCACGCCGCCCCTCACGCCCTACTCGGCTGCCCCGGTCTCGTCCGCCGCGGCCGCCTGCCGCGCACCCTCCGCGGCGCGCTGCGCCTCGCGTACGCGCTTGCGCAGGTTCTTGTCGGTGATCTCGCGGTCTCCGACGGCTCCGGGAGTCCACAGCTCGACGTCCTCGTCGCTGTAACTCGACTTCGACGCACGGCGCTTGCGCTCGGGCGGGATCGCACCCGGTGCGAGCCGGCGCGCCCACAGCAGGAACCCGGTGTGGGCCACCATGCGGTGGTCGGGACGCACCGCGAGGCCCTCGACGTGCCATCCGCGCACCATCGTCTCGCTCGCGTCGGGCTCGGTGAACAACCCGGTGTTGCGGATGTACTCCGCGACGCGGCTCAGCTGCGTCGCCGTCGCGACGTAGCAGACGACCACCCCGCCCGGTGTGAGCGCGTCGGCCACGGCGTCGATGCACTCCCACGGCGCGAGCATGTCGAGGATCACACGATCGACGGATGCCGCAGCCACCGTCTCGGGGAGCGCTTCAACCAGGTCGCCGACGACCACGTCCCAATTGCGGGGCATCTCGCCGAAGAACGTCTCGACGTTCGCCTTCGCGACCTCCGCGAAGTCGGCACGGCGCTCGAACGAGAGGAGACGCCCGGATGCGCCGACCGCCCGCAGCAGCCACAGTGAGAGCGCGCCCGAGCCCACGCCCGCCTCGACGACCGTCGCGCCGGGGAAGACGTCCGCCTCGGCGAGGATCTGCGCCGCGTCCTTCGGGTAGACGATCGCCGCGCCGCGAGGCATCGACATGACGAAATCGCGCAGCAGCGGTCGCAGCGCGAGGTACTCGTGCCCGCCGCTGTTGGCGACCACCGAGCCGTCCGGCAGCCCGATGAGCTGCTCGTGCTTGAGCACGCCGTGGTGAGTGTGCAGCTCGCCGCCGGGGCGCAGCGTGATCGTGTGCAGGCGGCCCTTCGGGCCTGTCAGCTGCACCCGGTCGCCTGCACGGAACGGACCGCTCGGGCGGGACGCGGGATGCGGCATCCGGTTCTCTGCCAGCGGTTCGTCGGTCATCGGCGGACTCCTCGGAAGTGAGATCCGTGCAGCGCGGCGATGTCGTCGGCGGTCCGGCCCTCGAGCGTCGGCCACAGGGCGTGGGCGCCCGTGCCCTCGAGGCCGATCATGTTCGGGACGCCGATCGCGACCGTGCCGGCGGCGACGGCCGACCGCAGTCCGTTGGGCGAGTCCTCGATCGAGATCGTGTCGGCGGGGTCGACCCCCAGCAGCTCACTCGCGCGCAGGTACGGATCGGGGTGCGGCTTGGGGCGGGCGACGTCGTCGCCCGCGACGATGACGTCGAACGCCGCGAAGTCGATGAGGTCGACGACCGACTGCGCCATGCGGCGCAGCGACATCGTCACGAGCGCCGTCCGCACCCCCGCCTCACGGAGGCTCGCGAGCAGGGCACGTGCACCCGGGCGGAACGGGACGCCCTTCGTCGACAGCTGCGTCAGCACCTCGTCGGTCAGGTGGTTCACGATGTCGTCGACGCTCATGCGCACGCCCGCGTCCTGGAAGATGCGCGCGGCGTCGTCGAGGCCGAGCCCGACGAGCCGGAGCGACTGCTCGTGCGACCACGACCCGCCGAAGCTCTCGACGAGCGGCGTCTCGGCGGCGATCCAGTACGGCTCGGTGTCGACGAGGGTGCCGTCCATGTCCCACAGGACGGCGGCGGGGAGGCGGTGGTTCACCGCTCAATCCTAACGAGGGGCCCTCCGGGGCCCGCCGTCGGAACGGGAGCGGCCCGGTCGTCGGCCTCGACGCCTATCCTGGAACTGACCGACGGCGGGCGCCTCGGTCGGAGGAGGTCGCGTGGACGGACTGGGACGCCGAGTGCTCGTCGCCGCGTTCGACGGATGGAACGACGCCGGTGAGGCCGCTTCGTCCGCCATCGCGCAGCTGAAGACGAGCGGATCGTACGAACCCGTCTACTCCGTCGACCCCGAGCTGTACTTCGACTACCAGTACACGCGCCCGCACGTCGAGATCGACGGAGAAGGCCGGCGCCGGCTGAAGTGGCCCGAGGCGACGATCCACCGTCCCGTGCATGCGACGCGCGGCACGCAACTGTGGCTGCTCACGGGCGTCGAGCCGGCTCGCGCCTGGCAGGCGTTCGCGAGCGAGCTCATCGACGTCGCGCTGCGCGAGGACGTCACGGGGTTCGTGAGCCTCGGCTCCATGATGTCCGACGTGCCGCATACGCGCCCGATCTCCGTGTTCGCCGGCAGCGACAGCGAGAAGGTGCGCCAGTCGCTGGGTCTCGAGCGCAGCACATACGAAGGACCCGTCGGCATCCTGAGTGTCCTGTCGCATGCAGCGGATGCCGCGGGCATCCCCTCCGCGAGCCTGTGGGCCAGCGTGCCCCACTACGTCGCGGGGCACACGCCGTCCCCGAAGGCGACGCTCGCCCTGCTCGATCGGCTCGAGGACCTCACCGGCGCACCGGTCGATCGCGGCACGCTCGCGACCGAGGCGGCCGCGTGGGAGGCGTCGATCGACGCGGCCGCGGCGGACGACGAGGAGATGACGGAATACATCCGCCAGCTCGAGCGCACGCGCGACACGTGGGACTCGCCCGAGGCATCCGGCGATGCCATCGCCCAGGAGTTCGAGCGCTACCTGCGCCGCCGCGGGGACGGGCCCGCTAAGCCCGGTCGCGACGAGCCTCCGCGCCGCTGACGCGCCGCCTCGCGCCCGCGCCGCCGCGTCAGAGCGGTTGGAGCACTCCCGTGCTCAGCAGCACGAGGATCGTCGAGCCGAGCGCGACACGGTAGACGACGAACGGCAGGAAGCTGTGCTTCGAGATCCAGTTCATGAAGAACGCGATCACGCCGAGCGCCACCAGGAACGCGACGATCGTCGCGATGGCCGTCTCGCCGAGGGTGAAGACGCCCGGCTCGTCCCAGCTCTTGAAGAGCTGGTAGAAGCCGCTTCCGAACACCGCCGGGATCGCGAGCAGGAACGCGTACCGCGCGGCAGCGGACCGCTCGTACCCCATGAGCAGGCCCGCCGTGATCGTGCCGCCCGAGCGTGAGACGCCGGGGATGAGGGCGAGCGCCTGCGCGAACCCGTAGATGATGCCGTGCGGCACGGTGATGTCCTGGAGCCTGCGCCGTTTCGCGCCGATGTGGTCGGCGATGCCGAGCAGCACGCCGAAGAGGATGAGCATGCCGGCGACGAGCCACAGCGAGCGGAACACGGTCTCGATCTGGTCTTGGAACAGCAGACCGAGCACCACGATCGGGATGCTGCCGATGATGATGAGCCAACCGAGCCGCGCGTCGGGGTCGTTGCGCGGAATGCGGCCGAACAGCGCCTTGAACCACGCGCCGATGATGCGGACGATGTCGCGCCAGAAGAAGACGACGACGGCCGCCTCGGTGCCGATCTGCGTGATGGCGGTGAACGCCGCGCCGGGATCCTCGGCGCTCGGCAGGAACTCCCCCACGATGCGCAGGTGCGCGCTCGACGACACGGGGAGGAACTCGGTGAGACCCTGGACGAGCCCCAGGATGATCGCCTCGAACAGATGCTGCATGCACGCCTTTCGGTGCGGGATGCCGCGGGCGGGGCATCCGTCATGTCGTGTCGCGCGCGGCGACGGGAGTCAGTAGGTGCGAAGGAGGTCGGTGAGGACAGTCTTGCCGAACACGAGGGCGTCGATGGGCACGCGCTCGTCGACACCGTGGAACATGCCGGTGAAGTCGAGGTCGGCGGGCAGTCGCAGCGGTGCGAAGCCGAAGCCGGCGATGCCCAGGCGCGAGAGCGCCTTGTTGTCGGTGCCGCCGCCCATGAGATACGGGATGACCGGCGTGCCGGGGTCGTGACGGCCGAGCGCCGCGACCATGGCGTCGACGAGGGCGCCCTCGAACGGGACCTCGAGACCGATGTCCTGCACGACGACCTCGACCTCGACGTCGTCGCCCACGATGCGACGGATGTCGGCGAGGGCGGCCTCCTCGGTGCCGGGGAGCACGCGCACGTCGATGAGCGCTTCGGCCCGGTCCGGGATCACATTGTGCTTGTACCCGGCGGTGAGACCGGTCGGGTTCGTGGTCGTGCGCAGCGTCGAGCGGATGAATCCGGATGCCGCACCCGTCGCGTCGGCGAGGGCATCCGGATCGTCGGCGGATGCGCCCGTCAGCGTCGCGAGGCCGTCGAGGAGCTCGCGCGTCGTGTCGGTGAGGCGCATGGGCCACTCGGTGCGACCGAGCGCCGCAACCGCCTCGGCGAGCCGCGTGATGGCGTTCTCGGGGTGGAAGCGGCTGCCGTGGGCGGCGATGCCGCGCGCGACGAGCCGGATCCAGATGAGGGCCTTCTCGCCCGTCTGAAGCAGGTACGCCCGGCGGCCGCCGGCGGTGATCGAATACCCGCCGACCTCGCTGATCGCCTCGGTCGCGCCCGCGAACCACTCGGGGCGGTCGCGGACGACGAGCGCCGAGCCTTCCACTCCCCCGTTCTCCTCGTCGGCGAAGAACGTGAGGACGAGGTCGCGCTCAGGCTGATCCCCCGCGCGCAGGATGTCGGCGACCGACGTGAGGATCATGGCATCCATGTCCTTCATGTCGACGGCGCCCCGGCCCCACAGCAGTCCGTCCTTGATCTCGCCCGCGAACGGGTCGACGCTCCAGTCCTCGGCGATCGCCGGGACGACGTCGAGGTGTCCGTGCAGCACGAGCGCCGGCTTGGAGCGGTCGCGACCGGGGACGCGCGCCATGACGTTCGTGCGCCGCGGTATCGGCTCGTAGTACTCGGGGGTCAGGCCGATCGACTCGAGGTAGGCGCCGACGTACTCGGCCGCCTCACGCTCGCCCTTCGAGCGGCCGCCGCCGTAGTTCGTGGTGTCGAAGCGGATGAGGTCTCGCGCGACCTCGACCACCTCGGGAAGGGGGGCTTCGGGCATGCGCTCCAACCTATCGTTCCGACGAAAGAAGGCCCCCTTTCGGGGGCCTTCTCCGGTTCGTGCGCGAGGGGGGACTTGAACCCCCACGCCCTATACGGGCACTAGCACCTCAAGCTAGCGCGTCTACCTATTCCGCCACCCGCGCGAGGTGGTTTTCGGTTTCGCAACCGAGGATCGACGATATCACGTTCGGCGCTCCGGAACGAATCGAGCGGCCCGTCGCGGTCAGCCCAGTGTCACGCCGAACAGCAGTCCGAGCGCGTACGTGACCGCCGCCGCGCCGTAGCCGATCGCAAGCTGGCGGAGCGCGCGCTTCAGCGGCGGCCCGCCCGACAGCACACCGACCGTCGCACCGGTGAGCAGGAGAGCGATCCCGACGAGCACGAGAGCCGTGATCACCGCCGCGAGGCCGCTCAGTCCGACGATCCACGGCAGCACCGGGATGATCGCGCCGGAGGCGAAGAACAGGAAGCTCGAGATCGCCGCACCCCATGCGCGCCCGACCACCTCGTTGTCGTCGTGTGTGCGGATCGGCCCCGTGACGGCGGAGGCCGCCTCCGCGCCCTGGGCGACCTGGATCACGCGGCGGGCGCGGGCCGTGGCATCCGCTTCGCTCATGCCCCTCGCCCGATAGACGAGAGCCAACTCGTTCGCGTCGAGGTCGAGGTCGACGAGGGCGTGCTGGGCGTCGTCGTTCGGCTCGGTCGCCGAGAGCAGCTCGCGCTGCGAGCGGACCGACACGAACTCGCCCGCACCCATCGACAGGGCGCCCGCGAGGAGGCCCGCGACACCGCTGAAGAGCACGAATTGAGGCGCGACACCCGTCGCGCCGATGCCCATCACGAGGGCGAGGTTCGAGACGAGGCCGTCGTTCGCGCCGAAGACCGCCGCGCGGAAGGTGCCGGACAGGCGGCGGCGGCCGCGAGCGGCGAGGGTGCGGATGACCTCGCCGTGAATCTTCTCGTCCGCGGCCATCGCGGCCGTCGCGAACGGCTCGTCGTCGTACGGCGACCTCCGCTCGGCGTTCTGGGCGAGCGCGAGCACGAAGATCCATCCGAAGCGCTTCGCCATCCAGCCGAGGACGACCGTGTCGAGGCTCCGTCGCGGGAGGCGCTTGGGCTCGCCGCCCAGCAACGCGAGCCAGTGCGCCTCGTGGCGGCCCTCCGCGTCGGCGAGGGCTTCGAGGATCGCACGCTCCTCCCCCGTGCGCCGGCTCGCCAGCTGCCGATACAGGCGCGCCTCCGCGCGCTCGTCGACGAGGAACCGCGCCCAGCGCCTGCGGTCGCGCTCACTGGGCGCGGGCGACGGCGCGGGACGGTCGGCGGCGGGCGCGCTCAAGGGTCCTCCTCTGAGGATCGTCGGGTCCGGGGATCGCCTCCACGCTAGCCGTGGGCGCCCCACCGAGGCCCGGAATCTCGCGGATTGACAGCATTTCGGGGCTCCGAACGGGCCCTCGGAACGGCAGGGTGGATCAGGAGCGGACGCGCTTGCGCAGCACATCGATGCGCGCCTGCAGCTGCGCGACGGTCGCCTGCGCGACGGGGGGTCCTCCGCAGATCCGCCGAAGCTCGGCGTGCACGGCGCCGTGCGGCTCCCCCGACTGGCGCGCGTAGAGCCCCACGAGGCTGTTCAGGAGCTGTCGCTGCTCCTTGAGGGTGCGATGAAGCGCGGGCGGCGGCGCCGGCTCCACCGGGGCTCCTGCGTTTCCCTGCCGCGCTTCGCGCGCCTTGCGGTGCCTCCCCTGGCGCGCCTGGCGCTGCATGAGCAGTTCATGCACGTGCTCGGGCTCCAGCAGGCCGGGCAGGCCGAGGAATTCCTCCTCCTCGGGCGTTCCCGGCACGGCGAGCTGCCCGAACTCGCGCCCGTCGTAGAGCACGCGGTCGAAATGCGCGGCGGATCCGAGGGCTTGGAACGCGAACTCCTCGGTGAGGGCATCGGATGCCTTGTCCTCCCGCTCCGCCGCGGCGAGCAGGTCCTCTTCAGCGTTCCACTCGTCGCCGCCGTCGGTGTCGCGGTCGAGTGCGTGATCCCGCTGACGCTCGAGCTCGTTCGCCAGTGCGAGCAGTTGCGGAACGTTCGGCAGGAACACGCTCGCGGTCTCACCACGGCGACGCGCACGCACGAAGCGGCCGATCGCCTGCGCGAAGAACAGCGGCGTCGAGGCGCTCGTCGCGTAGACGCCGACGCACAGACGCGGAACGTCGACACCCTCCGACACCATGCGCACCGCGACCATCCACCGCGACGTGCCCTGGGAGAACTGCTCGATGCGCGCCGACGCCTCCGCCTCGTCGGAGAGCACGATCGTCGGCGTCTCGCCGGTGATGCCGCGCAGGATCTCGGCGTACGCGCGCGCCGCGGTCTGATCCGTCGCGATGACGAGGCCGCCCGCATCCGGGACCTGCTCGCGCACCTCGGTGAGGCGCCGGTCGGCCGACCGCAGCACGGCCGGGATCCACTCGCCCGCCGGGTCGAGCGCCGTGCGCCACGCCTGGGCGGTGACGTCTTTCGTGTTGTCCTGCCCGAGCTGCGCCTCCATCTCGTCGCCGGTCTTCGTGCGCCAGCGCATCGAGCCCGCGTACACGAGGAAGATGACCGGACGCACGACGCCGTCTTCGAGAGCACGCGCGTAGCCGTAGCTGTAGTCGGTGCGCGAGACGCGGATGCCCTTCTCGTCGGGGTGGTACTCGACGAACGGGATCGGCGCGGTGTCGCTGCGGAACGGCGTGCCCGACAGCAGCAGACGCCGGGTCGCGCGCGAGTAGGCCTCGCGCAGCGCGTCGCCCCAGCTGAGCGCGTCGCCGCCGTGGTGCACCTCATCGAGGATGACCAGCGTGCGCGCATCGAGCGTGAGGCGCTGATGGACGGATGCCTTGACCGCGACCTGCGCGTAGGTGACGGCCACCCCGTGGTAGTGCCTCGCGGGGGCGACGTGGCGGTTCGAGAAGGCCGGGTCGAGGCGGATCGACACACGGGCGGCCGCATCCGCCCATTGGGTCTTGAGGTGCTCGGTGGGCGCGACGACGATGATCCGGTCGACGACGCGGCGGCGCAGCAGCTCGCTCGCGAGTCGGAGTGCGAACGTCGTCTTTCCGGCGCCGGGGGTCGCGGCGGCGAGGAAGTCGCGCGGCCCCGCGCCGGGGCCGTCCGGGCCGTCGAGGCCGAAGTACAGGTCGAGGGCCTCCGCCTGCCATGCCCGGAGGCGCTGCGCGGTGCCCCACGGGGCGCGCTGCGGGAACGACGGCGACAGGTGCTCGGCGGCGAAGGACCCGATGTGACGGGTGCCGTGGTCCGCGGCATCCGCATGTCTGTGGTCAGGCGACTCGGTGTCGGTCGCGCGATCGGCGACCAGCGCCTCGTCGTCCATCGACGCCCTCCCCTCGTCTCGGCACAACGAGTCACCACGATAGACGAGCCCGGCGACGCCTCGACGCCGACGTCCGCAGCGAGGGCTAACCTCGTAACCGGCCACAAGCGAGGAAGAGGAATGACGAACGAAGACGATCCGCGCACTCCGTACGTCGCGAACGCGCAGCCCCACCCATGGCGCCGCTACGTCGCGCTCGGCGACTCGTTCACCGAGGGCATCGGCGACCCCGAGCCGAACAGCCCGGGCGGGCATCGGGGGTGGGCGGACCGCGTCGCAGAGGTGCTCTCGCAGCAGGTCGACGACTTCGCGTACGCGAACCTCGCGGTGCGCGGCAAGCTCATCGCCCAGATCGTCGCCGAGCAGGTCGATCCGGCGCTCGAGCTCAAGCCCGACCTCATCACGTTCTGCGCCGGCGGCAACGACGTGATCCGGCCCGGCACCGACCCCGACGAGATCGCGGGTCAGTTCGAGGACGCGGTGATCCGGCTCAGCAGCACCGGCGCGACGGTCGTCGTGTTCACGGGCATCGACACGAACTTCACGCCGGTGTTCCGTCCCTTCCGCGGCAAGATCGCGATCTACAACGAGAACCTCCGCGCGATCGCCGATCGCCACGACTGCATCGTCGCCGACCAGTGGGCCCTCAAGGAGATCCAGGACCCGCGGTTCTTCGATGACGACCGGCTCCACTTGAACTCGCTCGGTCACCACGAGGTCGCCCGCATGGTGCTGCGCGCGCTCAACGTGCCGAACGACCTGCAACCCATGCAGCCCGATCCGCTGCCACGCCGCACGTGGCGCGAGGCGCGCGCGCACGACCTCGTGTGGGCGCGCGAGCACCTCGTGCCGTGGGTGCTGCGACGCCTGCGCCACCAGTCGTCCGGTGACAACATCACGGCCAAGCGCCCGTCGCCGCTCCCCGTGACGACGCTCGCACCGGGCAAGGACGACGGCGCGCCCCGGCCCACCGCGTCCGCCGGCGACACCGCCTCCGCACGCGACGACCGGGCATAGGGCGCCATGCCGGTCGTGCGCGTCGACGACCCCGCCGATGCGCGGCTGGCCGACTATCGCGATCTCACCGATGTCGCGCTGCGCCGTGTGCTCGAGCCCGAAGGCGGGCTGTACATCGCGGAGTCGTCGAAGGTCATCGCACGCGCCCTCGCGGCGGGCCACGCACCGCGCTCCTTCCTCGTGCAGGACAAGTGGCTTCCCGACATCGAGCGGCTGGCGGCGCCGCATCCGGATGCCCCGGTCTATGTCGTGCCCGCGGAGGTCGCCGAGCACCTCACGGGGTACGTCGTGCACCGCGGAGCCCTTGCGGCGATGCGCCGTCCGCCGCTCGCGACGGTGGGCGAGATCGTCGAGGGGGCGCGTGTGGTCGTGGTGCTCGACGACATCGTGGACCACACGAACGTGGGCGCGATCTTCCGCGGTGCCGCCGGGCTCGGGGCGGACGCGGTGCTCGTGAGCCCGCGCTGCGCCGACCCGCTCTACCGGCGGAGTGTGCGGGTGAGCATGGGCACGGTGTTCCAGGTGCCGTGGACGCGCATCCCCGAATGGCCGGATGCGCGCGAGCTGCTGCACGACGCGGGCTTCCGGCTCGCCGCACTGGCGCTGGCCGACGACGCCGTGCCGCTCGACACGTTCGCGGCAGATGCACCGCCCAAGGTCGCACTTCTGCTGGGCGCCGAAGGCGACGGGCTCAGCCGCGCGGCGCTCGATGCGGCCGATGTGACCGTCACGATCCCCATGCGCAGCGGCGTCGACTCGCTCAACGTCGCCGCGGCCTCGGCCGTCGCGCTGTGGGAGCTCACCGCCCGAGACCGGCGTAACATGCCCGAAAACGACGGGACCTAGACTCGCGAGCGGAGGGGGTGATCCGTGAGCATCGCAACGCACCTTGCCGCGCTTCCCGCGCAGCAGCTCGACGCGGCGATCGCCGCGTTGTCGGGGCGTCGAGTCGCCGTGCTCACAGGAGCGGGCGTGTCGACCGATTCCGGCATCCCCGACTACCGCGGCGAGGGCGCGCCCCGACGCACGCCCATGACCGTGGATCAGTACCTCTCGAGCGACGCCGCCCGTCGGCGGTACTGGGTCGGCAGCCACCTCGGCTGGCGCGCCTTCGCGGCCGCCGAGCCGAACGCAGGCCATCGCGCGATCGCGAGCCTCGAGGAGCGCGGCATCGTGTCGGGCGTCATCACCCAGAACGTCGACGGGCTCCACGTACGCGCGGGCAGCCGCCGCGTCGTCGAGCTGCACGGCACCATGCGCCGTGTGTTCTGCACGCACTGCGGACAGGTGTTCGACCGGCGCGATCTGGCCGTGCGCGTCGAGGCCGACAACCCGTGGATCGTCGTGCCCGAGAACGTCAAGCTCGGACCCGACGGCGATGTGCTCCCCGAGAGCTGGGAGGGCTTCCGCGTCCCGTCGTGCACCGTGTGCAGGGGCGTGCTCAAGCCCGACGTGGTGTTCTTCGGCGAGTTCATCCCGGCCGAGAAGTTCCGTGAGGCCGAGCAGCTCGTACATGCGAGCGACGCGCTCGTGATCGCCGGCTCGTCGCTCGTCGTGAACTCGGGCATCCGGCTGCTCGAGCGGGCACGGCGGCGACGGATGCCGGTGGTCATCGTCAACCGCGGAGTCACGCGCGGCGACGCCCGCGCCACCGTGAAGATCGACGCGGGCACGAGCGAGGTGCTCGCGGCTCTCGCCGATGCGCTCGGGAGTTGACCTCGGCTTCGCTTGCCGTACTGAGCGCAGGAGATGGCGCGGAGAGAGGACGGATGCGCGGTCGCGCGTCCTCCGTGCGATCCATCGCCTACGGTCCCGCCGCAGACCCGCTCAGGTCTCGGCGCGGCGCACGATCCCGCGCGCGTGACGGAGCACGGGCTCGTCGACCATGCGCCCCTCGTGCCGGAACACGCCGCGCTGCCCCTCGGCGGCGGCGAGCACGCCCTGCGCCCACGCGAGGAGGTCCTCGTCGGGACGGTACGCCTCGCGGATCACCGACACGTGGCTCGGGTGGATGCACGCGGTGGCGGTGAAGCCGCTCGCGGCGGCGTCGCGCGCCTCGCGTCGCAGGCCCTTGAGGTCGGCGATGTCGAGGTGCACGGCGTCGATCGCCGCCTTGCGTCGCGCTCCCGCGGCGATGAGCACCCGGCTGCGCGCATACCGCGCCACATCGCGGTACCGTCCGCGGTTGTTGCGGCTCGCGGTGCCGCCGAGCGACGCGACGAGGTCTTCCGCACCCCACATGAGCCCCACGACGTTGTCGAGCGCCGCGATGCGCTCGGCAGCCTGCACGCCGCGCGCGGTCTCGCACAGCGCGATCACACGGAAGCGCGGGTCGAGCCGGCCGATCCGCTTGGGAGACTCCGCCTTGGCCACCATGATCGTCCGGTAGTCGGTCTGCGACAGCGACGACAGGTCGGCGACGATCGCGTCGCTGTCGAGCGGATTGACCCGCACGATGACGCGCGAGGGGTCGAGCTCGGACTCGATGACCGCGCCCCGGGCCGCCGCCTTGGCATCCGGACTCACGGCGTCCTCGAGATCGAGGATCACGCCGTCAGAGCGTTCGAGCGCCTTCTCGAACCGCTCGGGGCGGTCCGCGGGGCAGAACAGCAGCGCAGGGCCGAGATCGAACGGCGTTCCGGTCACGTGACCCCTCCCGGACTCTCCTCGGTCGACGGAGCGCACCACATGAGCGCTGTGCGCGTCGCGACGCCGACCACCTCGCCGTGCTGGTTGCGTCCGGTATGCCGCAGCGTCACGATGCCCTGCCCCGGGCGCGACTTCGACAGGCGCTTCTCGACGACCTCGGTCTCGGTGTAGAGGGTGTCGCCATGGAAGAGCGGCGCGGGGAACGAGATGTCGGTCATGCCGAGCTGCGCGACGAGCGTGCCTTGGGTGAGCTGCGAGACGGATGCCCCGACCATCGTGGACAGCGTCCACATCGAGTTCATGAGCCGCTGCCCGAACGGACGCGACTCGGAGTACGCGGCGTCGAGGTGCAGTGCCTGCGTGTTCATCGTCAGGGTCGAGAACAGCACGTTGTCGGCCTCGGTCGCGGTGCGGCCCGGTCGGTGCACGTAGCGCGCACCGACCTCGAGCTCGTCGTAGTAGAGCCCGCGCTGCACGATGGGATCCCCGGTCACCTTCGCCACGCTACCGTCGGAGCGCCCGGAGTTCGACGTGCCGCTCACTCGAGTCCCAGAGCGCGCGAGATCACGAGGAGCTGCACCTCGTTCGTGCCCTCGCCGATCTCGAGGATCTTCGAGTCGCGGTAGTGGCGCGCGACGGGGAACTCGTTCATGAAGCCGTTTCCGCCGAAGATCTGCGTCGCGTCGCGCGCGTTGTCCATCGCGGCGTCGCTCGCGGTGAGCTTCGCGATGGCCGCCTCGGTCTTGAACGGCTTGCCCGCGTCGCGGAGGCGCGCCGCGTGGTGCCACGCGAGGCGGGCGTTGTGCACGCGCGCCTGCATCCGCGCGATCGTGAACTGGATGCCCTGCCGCTTGGACAGCGTGTCGCCGAACACGACGCGCTTGTTCGCGTAGTCGACGGCGGCCTCGAGGCAGCCCTCGGCGGCGCCCGTCGCGAGGGCGGCGATCGCGATGCGGCCCTCGTCGAGGATGTGCAGGAAGTTCGCGAAACCACGGCCGCGCTCCCCCAGCAGGTTGTGCTCGGGAACACGCGCTCCCTGGAACGTCAGCGGATGCGTGTCCGACGCGTTCCAGCCGACCTTGTCGTATGCGGGCTCGACGGTGAAGCCGGGCGTGCCGTTGGGCACGATGATCGTCGAGATCTCCTTGCGGCCGTCCTGCTGGCCCGTGACGGCCGTGACCGTCACGAAGCGGGTGATGTCGGTGCCCGAGTTCGTGATGAACTGCTTCGACCCGTCGATCACCCATTCGCCGTCCTCGAGGCGCGCGGTCGTACGCGTCGCCCCCGCGTCGGACCCCGCCTCCGGCTCGGTGAGCCCGAACCCCGCGAGAGCCCGGCCGGCGGTGAGGTCGGGAAGGTGCTCGCGCTTCTGCTCCTCGGTGCCGAAGCGGAAGATCGGCATCGCGCCGAGACTCACACCCGCCTCGAGCGTGATGGCGATCGACTGGTCGACACGGCCCAGCGCCTCGATCGCGAGGCACAGCGCGAAGTAGTCGCCGCCCTGTCCGCCGTACTCCTCGGGGAACGGCAGGCCGAACAGGCCGAGGTCTCCCATCTGCCTGACGACGTCGAGCGGCAGCGTCTTGGTGCGGTCGGCCTCGTACGAGCGCGGTGCGACGACCTCTTCGGCGAACTCCCGCACCATCGCGGCGAGTTCGCGCTCGTCGTCGGTGAGATTGTGGTGGTCCATGGCTCCTCCTCGTGGGATGGACGGTCAGCCGACCGCGGTCTCGGTCGGTGTGACGGATGCGCCGTTCGCGCCCTGTTCGTCGGCGGACGCGTTTCGGTCTGTGGTCTCTCCCGCGTGCGCGGTCACGGTCGCGAGCACCTGATCGCGCGACACCTGCTCGCCGACGACGGTGCGCAGCCGAACCACGCCGCCGTGTCCGGCGATCAGCGGGTGCTCCATCTTCATCGCCTCGATCGTGACGATTCGGTCACCCGCGGCGACCTCGTCGCCTTCGGCGGCGTGGATCGCGACGACGGCGCCCGGCATGGGGGCGCGGAGGTCGGGATCGGATGCGCCGGCCTCGAGCCCGCGCTGGGCGAGCCGCACTTCCATCGCCTCGCGGCGCGTGAGGGGATGGAGTCGATGGGTTGCGCCGTCGACATGGACCCAGACGGCGCCGTCGGGGGCGGTCGCGGCATCCGCCGTGTTCGTCGTGCCGGCGGAGACGTCGTCGCGCACCTCGACGATGTCGCCCCCGTCCACGCGGAATCGCTGCACCGGCAGCACCGGTTCGCCCGACACGCGCCAGCCCGGGAGCGTGCGCCACGCTCCGCCGGCTGCCCCTCGAGCGGACGACTTCGCGCCGACTGCACGACCTGCCGACGCGGCATTGTCGTGCGCTGGACGGGAAGTCGTGCGCTCGCGCACATGAGCCGCGGCGGCACGAAGCGCTCCCCGCGCGGGCGCCGGCGCTTCGAACGGCGGCAGACGATCGATGAGGCCCGTGTCGAGGTCTCCTTCCCGCACGGCGGGATGGGCGATGAGCGCCCGCAGGAACGCGGTGTTCGTCTCGACTCCGAGCACGACCGTCTCGGCGAGCGCGGCGTCCAGCGCGTCGAGCGCCGCCGCCCGGTCGGCGCCGAACGCGATGACCTTCGCGATCATCGGGTCGTAGTCGCTCGTCACCGTGGAGCCGGTCTCGATCGCGGCATCCGTCCGTACGCCCTCGGCGGCGCGCCACAGCAGCACCTCGCCCGTCGACGGCAGGAAGCCGCGCTCCGGGCTCTCGGCGTAGACGCGGGCTTCGATCGCGTGTCCTTCGAGGTGCACGTCCTCCTGCGCGAACGGAAGCGGCTCGCCCGCGGCGATGCGCACCTGCTGCTCGACGAGGTCGATGCCGGTCACGAGCTCCGTCACGGGATGCTCGACCTGCAGGCGCGTGTTCATCTCGATGAAGAAGAACTCGTCGGGCCGGTCGGCTGCGACGAGGAACTCGACCGTGCCCGCGCCGCGATAGTCGACGGATGCCGCGGCTGCGCACGCCGCCGCGCCGATGCGCTCGCGCGTGGCAGCGTCGATGACGGGCGACGGGGCCTCCTCGACGACCTTCTGGTGGCGGCGCTGGAGCGTGCACTCGCGCTCACCGAGATGGACGACCGTGCCGTGGCCGTCGGCGAGCACCTGCACCTCGATGTGCCGCGGACGCTCGATGAGCCGCTCGAGCAGGAGCGAATCGTCACCGAACGCCGCCGTCGCGACGCGGCGGGCGGTGGCGAGAGCCTCGGGCAGCTCGCTCTCGGAGCGCACGACCTGCATGCCCTTCCCGCCGCCGCCGGCCGACGGTTTGACGAGCAGTGGGAAGCCGATCTCGCGCGCCGCGTCGGCGATCGCCGCATCCGTCATGCCGACGGCCGAGAAACCCGGCACCGTCGGCACGCCGTGCTCGGCGACGTGCTGCTTCGCGCGGATCTTGTCGCCCATGACCTCGAGCGCACGCTCCCCCGGCCCGATGAACACGATCCCGGCGTCGGCGCACGCGCGTGCGAACGCGGCATTCTCGGCGAGGAAGCCGTAGCCGGGATGGATCGCCTCCGCCCCGGTCTCGCGCGCGGCGGCGATCACGGCATCGATGTTCAAGTACGACTCGGGTGCCGCGGCCGGCCCGATCCGCACGGCGGCGTCGGCCTCCCGCACGTGCGGCGCGTTCGCGTCGGCGTCGCTGTAGACGGCGACGGAGCGGATGCCGAGCCCGCGCAGTGTGCGAACGACGCGTCGCGCGATCTCGCCGCGGTTCGCGACGAGGACGGTGCCGAAGCCGGCAGAAGGGGTCGGGTCGGTGCTCATGGGCTCACATCCGGAAGACGCCGAACTTCGGCTCGGGAAGGGGCGTGCGCGAGACGACGTCGAGCGCCAGGCCGATCACATCGCGCGTGTCGAGAGGGTCGATGACGCCGTCGTCCCACAGGCGGGCGGTCGCGTAGTAGGGGTTGCCCTGCTCCTCGTACTGGGCGCGGATGGGGGCTTCGAAGTCTGCGCGGTCGTCATCGCTCCACTCCTCGCCGCGCGCTGCGAGCTGGTCGGCCTTGACGGTCGAGAGCACGGATGCCGCCTGCGGCCCGCCCATGACCGAGATGCGGCTCGCGGGCCACGTCCACAGGAACCGGGGCGAGTAGGCGCGGCCGCACATCGCGTAGTTGCCTGCGCCGAAGGACCCGCCGATCACGACCGTGAGCTTGGGGACGCGCGTCGTCGCGACGGCGGTGACCATCTTGGCGCCGTCCTTCGCGATGCCGCCTGCTTCGGCGTCGCGCCCGACCATGAACCCGGAGATGTTCTGCAGGAACAGGAGCGGGATGCCGCGCTGGTCGCACAGCTCGATGAAGTGCGCGCCCTTGAGGGCGGACTCGCCGAACAGGACGCCGTTGTTCGCGACGATGCCGACCGGATGCCCGTGGATGCGCGCGAAGCCGGTGACGAGCGTGTCGCCGTACTCGCGCTTGAACTCGTGGAACTCGCTCGCGTCGACGAGGCGCGCGATCACCTCGCGCACGTCGTAGGGCTGGTTGACGTCGACGGGCACGACCCCGTAGAGGTCGGCGGGATCGACGGACGGTGCGGCGGCGTCGATGACATCCCACGCAGGCCCGTCGGGCGGCGGCAGCGTCGCGACGATGTCGCGGACGATCTCGAGGGCGTGCTCGTCGTTTTCGGCAAGGTGGTCGACGACCCCGGAGCGGCGGGCATGCAGCTCTCCGCCGCCGAGCTCCTCGGCCGTCACGACCTCGCCGATCGCTGCCTTCACGAGCGGCGGGCCGCCGAGGAAGATCGTGCCCTGATTGCGGACGATGACGGTCTCGTCGCTCATCGCCGGCACGTAGGCGCCTCCCGCCGTGCAGGAACCGAGCACGGCGGCGATCTGCGGGATGCCCTCGGCCGACAGGCGAGCCTGATTGAAGAAGATGCGACCGAAGTGGTCGCGGTCGGGGAACACCTCGTCCTGCTTCGGCAGGAAAGCGCCACCCGAGTCGACGAGGTAGACGCACGGGAGCCGGTTCTCGAGTGCGATCTCCTGCGCGCGGAGGTGCTTCTTGACGGTGAGCGGGTAGTACGTGCCGCCCTTTACCGTCGCGTCGTTGCACACGACCATCACATGCCGGCCGTGCACGAGGCCAATGCCGGCGATGACGCCGGCGGCGGGAGCATCTCCACCGTAGAGTCCTTCGGCCGCGAGCGGCGCGACCTCGAGGAACGGACTGCCTTCGTCGAGAAGGCGGTTCACACGGTCGCGCGGCAGCAGCTTGCCGCGTGCGATGTGGCGCTCACGCGACGCCTCCGGACCGCCACGAGCAGCCTTCGCGAGCCGCTCGTGAAGCTCTTCGGCCAGCGCGCTCTGCGCCTCGTGTGTTCGCGCGAATGCCGCGTCGTGGGCGACCAGGGTCGTCAGGGCGCTCATGTCATCTCCGTCGACGTCACGATTCCGTCACACAGGTTGTCGCCGCGCGATGGGACTGGTTAGTGTTCACTAACTGAGCAATCAGGTTAGCGAGGATTAACTGAAATGGCAAGGGGTCTCACCGAGCGAGGTCGCGCGAAGGCCGACCGCCAGACCGCTCTACTCAAAGAGGCGGCCCGGCTGTTCGCGGCACGTGGCTTCAGCGGAGTGAGCCTCGAAGAGCTCGGCGCCGCCGTCGGCGTGAGCGGGCCGGCCGTCTACCGCCACTTCGCGAACAAGCAGGCGCTCCTCGGCGCGATCCTCGTGAGCGTGAGCGAACGGCTGCTGTCGGGCGGCCGCGCCGTCGTGGAGTCGGGCGAGCCGCCGCCCGAACAGTTGCGCGCGCTCATCGAGTTCCACGTCGCATTCGCCCTCGCCGATGCCGACGTCATCCGCGTGCAGGACCGCGACCTCGCGAGCCTCGCCGACGAGGACCGCCACGCCGTGCGGCGCCTGCAGCGTGAGTACGTCGAGCTGTGGATCGAGGTGCTGGCGGCGGTGCATCCGGATCGCCCCCTCAACGACCTGCGCGTGCGCGCACACGCGTGCTTCGGCCTCATCAACTCGACGCCGCACAGTGTGCGCGCGCTGCGCGACGCACCCGCCGACGAGGACGTCTCACAGATCCTCGAGTCGATGGCGCTCGCGGCCCTCACCGCCTGAGCACCGCGAGCAGCGGTCACCGCCGACGAGCGCGGAAGGCGGCGACGCACGACCTTCCGGTGTGCGCCGCCGCCTCTCCCGAGAAGTCAGCCGAGCACCATCGCGCGCCCCGGCTCGCGGAGCACATCGCCCACGTCCACGAGGAACTTCGACCCCTGCTCGCCGTCGACGAGGCGGTGGTCGAACGACAGCGCAAGGGTCATCACGTCCCGCAACGCGATCTCGCCGCGGTGCTCCCACGGCTGGCGGCGCACCGCGCCGACCGCGAGGATGCCCGCCTCCCCCGGGTTGAGGATCGGGGTGCCCGCGTCGACGCCGAAGACACCCACGTTCGTGATCGAGAAGGTGCCGCCCATCATGTCGGCGGGCGCCGTCTTGCCCGCACGGGCCGTCTCGGCGAGGTCGCGGATCGCGTCGGCGAGCTCCACGAGCGTCATGTCCTGCGCGTCCTTGATGTTCGGAACGACGAGCCCGCGGCCGGTGGCGGCCGCGATGCCGAGGTTGACGTAGTGGTGCTCGACGATCTCGCCCGCGCCCTCGTCCCACTTGGAGTTGAGCTCGGGGTGCTTGCGCAGCGCGAGACACACGGCCTTCGCAGCGACCGCGAGCACGCCGATCTTGTGTTCCTGCAGCGACCGGTCGGCCTTGAACGATTCGATGAGCTCGGTCGTGGCCGTCACGTCGACCGTCAGGAACGTCGTCACGTGGGGCGCCGTGAAGGCGCTGCGCACCATCGCCTCGGCGGTGTGCTTGCGGACGCCTCGGATCGCGGTTCGCGTCGTCCGCTTGTCCGTCGATCGCGCGGGCTGCGGCGCGGGCGCGGCATCCGGAGTCATCGGCTCGACGCCCGCCAGCTTGCCGACGCGCGCGGCGTACGCCTCGACGTCGGCGCGCGTGATGATGCCCGACGCACCGGATGCCTCGACGAGCGCGAGGTCGATCCCGAGGTCCTTCGCGAACCGTCGCACGGGCGGAGTCGAGCGCGGCCGCTCGACGGGACGCTCGGGCTCCGCCACGCGGATGGCGTCGTGCGGTGCGGCTTCGAGCACCGCGGTGTCGGTGCCGTTGCCGGCCGGCGCGTGCGACGCGACCGAGCGCGCCCGGCGCTGCGGCCGCGCGCTGCCTCGCGGCGCGGCGCCGTAGCCCACGAGGTTGGGCTGCGCCTTCTCCTCGGAGGCGGCTGCGGCATCCGACTTGTCCGCCGCCGGCGTCGAGACGACCGCCTCGGCCTCGGGCGACGGGGCGGATGCCTCGGCCCCTGCCACGTCGAACGTGATGAGCGGCGAGCCGACCTGCACGACATCGCCCGCCTGCGCGTGCAGCGTGCGGACGGTGCCCGCGAACGGGGACGGCAGCTCGACGACGGCCTTGGCGGTCTCGACCTCGGCGATCGTCTGGTTCAGGGCGACCTCGTCGCCCTCGGCGACCGTCCACTGGACGAGCTCGGCCTCGGGAAGGCCCTCGCCGAGATCGGGGAGCAGGAACTCCTGGATCACAGCACACCACCGCCCACGC
>NZ_DASRXZ010000009.1:0-12579 GCF_035687345.1 Microbacterium sp. | reverse complement strand
CTCGACCTGTGCCTCGGACGCATCGTGGGCGAGGGCGACTCCGAGCCCGTGTACATCGGCCGCCTGGGCCTCAGCGACCGCGCGGGCGAGCCGCTCCTCATCGACTGGCGCGCACCCGCGGCGGAGCCGTTCTTCGCGGCGACCCACGCGAACCCGCAGGGGATCGTGAGCCGCCGCCGCTACCGCTGGACGAACGGGCGCATCACCGACTACTGGGACGAGGTGTTCACCCCCGAGGGCCTCGCGCAGCGCGTGGCGCTCGACGACGAATCGGCGTTCATCGCAAGCCTCGGCGCGAGCAGGTCGCCGCGCATGCGCGATGTGCTGAGCACGATCCAGGCCGATCAGGACGCGATCATCCGCGCCGACTCCCGTGGTGCGCTCGTCGTCGACGGCGGTCCGGGCACAGGCAAGACCGTCGTGGCGCTGCATCGCACGGCGTACCTGCTCTACTCCGACCCGCGTCTCGGTCATCGGCGCGGCGGCGTGCTGTTCGTAGGCCCGCACGAGCCGTACCTCGCGTACGTGTCGGACGTGCTTCCCAGCCTCGGTGAGGAGGGCGTGCTCACCGCGACGCTGCGCGACCTCGTCGCCGAGGGCGCGACAGCCGGGACAGAGCCGGATGCCGCAGTCGCCCGCCTCAAGGAGACCGTCGACGTCGACCGCATCATCGAGCGCGCGGTGCGCTACCACGAGGAGCCGCCCGCGCGGCCGATGCTCGTCGAGACCCCGTGGACCGACGTCGTGCTCACGCCCGACGACTGGGCGGAGGCGTTCGAGGCCGCCGACCCGGCCTCCACGCACAACGACGCTCGCGATGAGGTGTGGGAGGCGCTGCTCGAGATCCTTCTCGACAAGCTCGAGGGCGAGGCATCCGAATCCGCCCTGCGCCGCGCGCTGCGTGCGAACGACGCACTCACGTCGACGTTCACGCGCGCGTGGCCGATCCTCGATGCGGCGGGAGTCGTCGCCGACCTGTGGTCGGTGCCGGCGTACCTCGACGTGTGCGCACCGTGGTTGACGCCGGAAGAGCGCCGGATGCTGCAGCGCCCCGATCCACGCGCGTGGACCGAGTCCGACCTGCCGTTCCTCGACGCCGCGCGCCGGCGCATCGGCGACCCCGAGGCAGGCCGGCGTCGCCGTGAGCGCGAAGCGCTCCTCGCCGCCGAGCAGGAGGAGCGCTCCCGCGTGGTCGACCACCTCATCGAGGCGGACGACAGCGAGATGCTCGTCATGTCGATGCTGCGCGGGCAGGACTTCACGAACACGCTCGTCGACGACGCCGCGCTGCCGAGCTACGACCCCGACGTGCTCGCGGGCCCGTTCGCGCACATCGTGATCGACGAGGCGCAAGAGCTGACCGATGCGCAATGGCGGATGCTGCTGAGCCGCTGCCCATCGCGCAGCTTCACGATCGTCGGCGACCGTGCGCAGGCCCGGCATGGCTTCACCGAGTCGTGGGAGGAACGGCTCGCGCGCATCGGGTTCCGTGACGTGCGCGTGTCGTCGCTCACGATCAACTACCGCACGCCCGAAGAGGTCATGACCGAGGCGGCGCCGGTGATCCGCGCAGTTCTGCCCGACGCGAACGTGCCGACGTCGATCCGTTCGACGGGCGTTCCCGTGCGGTACGGCACGGTGGACGAGCGCGACGCGATCCTCGACGAGTGGCTCGCGACCCACGATGAGGGCGTCGCCGCGGTGATCGGCGATCCGACGTTCGCGGGGTCGCGCCGCATCCGGTCGCTCACCCCCGTCACCGCGAAGGGCCTCGAGTTCGACCTCGTGGTGCTCGTCGGCCCCGAGGCGTTCGGCGAGGGCATCGAGGGCGCCGTCGACCGCTACGTGTCGATGACCCGCGCGACGCAGCGGCTCGTGATCCTCACGCGCTGATCACGCGCTCACGACGCACCGGAACCCGATGTGCGTCGTCGCGGAGTCCTCCGACTGCGGGGAGCGCGCGGCGGGCCGGAACCGCAGGCAGTACTCGGGCGCGCACAGGTACGACCCGCCCTTGAGCACGCGGCGCGGGATCGTCGACCCCGGTTCCGCGCTCGCCGTGCGCAGCAGGTCGACCCGGCCCTCCGCGTCGACCCGCCGGGCGCCCGGCACGATGTGGCGCGGCGCGTAGTAGTCGGTCGTCCACTCCCATGTGTTGCCGATGAGGTCGTACACGCCGTAGCCGTTCGGCGGGTACGACCCCACCGGCGCGGTGTCGGCGCCGAAGCGCCCGCGGTTGTCGTACGGGAACCGTCCGACCCACGAGTTCGCCTGCGCGTTCCCACCGGGGAAGGGCTCGCTCCCCCACGCGAACCGCTCGCCGGCGGCACCGCCGCGGGCCGCGTACTCGTGCTCGGCCTCGGTCGGCAGACGCTTGCCCGCCCAGGCCGCGTAGGCGGACGCATCCGCGAAGGACACATGAACCACCGGATGCCGCGACCGCCCCTCGAGCGAGGACTCCGGTCCGAACGGGTGGCGCCACGAGGCGCCGGGCTCCCACCGCCACCACTGACGCCAGTCGCTGAGGTCCACCGGGCCAGAGGTCGGGGTGAAGACGAGCGATCCGGGCACGAGGTCCTCCGGAGCGACACCGGGATACTGCTCCGGGTCGAGCGGCTGTTCGGCGGTCGTGACGTACCCCGTGTCGGCGACGAACTCGGCGAACTGCTCGTTCGTGACGGCGAAGCGGTCGATCCAGAACTCCTCGACGGTGCGCTCGTGCACGGGCTGCTCGTCGGGGTAGAACTCGTCGGAGCCCATGTCGAACGTGCCCGCGGGGATCCGGACCATCGAGTCGTCGGTCACGTGCTCATGCTAGGCGGGCTCGAACACCACGACCGGAGTGTTGTGCGAGCGCAGGCGAGCCTGCTGGTCGAGATCTCCGCCCCGCCAGTAGTCCTTGTATCCGGCCCACAGCCGCTCACGCTCGACGCCGTGCGCCTCACGGGCGCGCACCGCGCGCTCCTCACCGCCCGGCAGGTCGATGCGTGTCAGCGGGTTCGCTTTGAGGTTGAGCCACCACGCGGGCGACGGGTCGGCCCAGCCGTTCATGGCGAGCGTCACGAGGTCGGGCCCGTCTTCATAGAACGCGACGATCGCCACGCGCTCCTTGCCGCTGCGCCGCCCCACGGTGTGCAGCCTCATCATCCCGTAGCTGCCCGGCTTGGGCGCTGAGAGCCCTTTGCGACCGCCGGTGACGCGGTAGATCGCCCGGTGCACGACCCACGCCGTGCGCACGAACCACCGGGGCGGGATGCGGGCGGGAGCTTCGGTCGCTTCGTCCATTCGTGGCTGCCTTCAAGTCGCACGGCCGGTGACGCGAGTCAGTCTCGCAGAGGGGTGACCCGGCCGGAAGCGGGCAGACGGACCGTGACCCTGAGCCCACCGCCCTCGCGCGGCCGGAGGTCGAGCGTTCCGTCGTGCGCGCGCACGATGCGGTCCGCGATCGCGAGCCCGAGGCCGACCCCGGCGTCATCCGTGCGGACACGCGTTGCGCCACGCCGGAACGGCTCGGTGAGCGTCGCGACGAGCGCGGGGCTGAGCGCCTCGCCGGTGTTCTCGATCTCGAGCACCGCAGACGCCCCGTCGACGCGGGTCCCGACGTCGACGGCTCCCCCGCTCGGCACGTTGTGGACGACCGCGTTGTGCAGCAGGTTCGTGGTCAGCTGCAGCAGGAGCGCGTGAGAGCCGACGACGGTGCTCGGCTCGGCCCGCATCCGGATCGTCACTCCGTGCCTGTCGGCGAGCGGCTGGAGGGTCTCGGCGGCCTCTTCGGCCACGAGCGACAGATCCACGCTCTCGCGCGGGAACGACCCGGCATCGGCGCGACTCATGGTGAGCAGCGCCTCGGTGAGCTCGACGGCGCGGGCGTTGACGGCGTGCAGGCGCTCGATGAGCACGTCGACGTTTCGATCCGGATCGTCGCGAGCCACCTCGAGGAGCGCCTGCGCGATCGTGAGCGGCGTCCGCAGCTCGTGCGACGCGTTCGCCGCGAAGCGCCGCTGCTCCCCCACGTGGGACTCGAGCTGCGCGAGCATCGTGTCGAAGCTGTCGGCGAGCTCGCGGAACTCGTCGTTGCGCCCCTCGAGCTCGATGCGGTGCGAGAGGGAGCCCGTGGCCGCCTTGCGCGTCGCCGCCGTGATGCGCGTGAGCGGCGCCAGCATCCGTCCCGCTAAGAACCAACCGCCCGCCAGCCCGAAGACGAGCAGGAACAGCAGCGCCCACCCGGCGGCCGGAGCGAAGGCGCGCACGAGGTCACCGCGGTTCGGCACGAACGGCCCGGGTCCGGTGATGGGGCCGGCCGGCACGTAGCGCAGCAGGAAGAGCCATACGACCGCGAGCAGCAGCACGCCCGCGACCATGAGGAACCCCGCGTAGCTCAGCGTGAGCTTGAGGCGGATGCTCACGCCTGGAGACCTATCCGCCATCGTCGCCTCCCTCACCGGCATCGCCGGGCGCCTCGATGCGGTACCCGACGCCCGGCACGGTCGCGATGACCCACGGCTCGCCGAGTCGCTTGCGCAGAGCCGAGACCGTGATCCGCACCGCGTTCGTGAAGGGGTCGGCGTTCACGTCCCATGCGCGTTCGAGCAGCTCCTCCGCGCTGATCACACCGCCTTGCGCGGCCATGAGCACCTCGAGCACCGCGAACTGCTTGCGCGTGAGCGGCACGTACCGGCCGTCGCGGTACACCTCGCGCCGGAAGGGGTCCAGGCGCAGTCCCGCGATCTCGAGCACGGGCGGACGCGCGTGGCCCCGCCGACGATCGAGCGCCCTGAGGCGCAGCACGAGCTCCTGCATCGCGAACGGCTTCGTGAGGTAGTCGTCCGCCCCGAGCTCGAACCCCGACGCCTTGTCGTCGAGCCGATCGGCGGCAGTCAGCATGAGGATCGGCGTGCCGCTCCCCGACGCGACGATGCTCGCGGCGACCTCGTCACCCGACGGACCGGGGATGTCGCGATCGAGCACCGCCACGTCGTACGCGTTGACCTCGAGGAGCTCGAGCGCGGTGTGTCCGTCGCCGGCGATGTCGGCCGCTATCGCTTCCAGGCGCAGACCATCGCGGATCGCCTCGGCGAGGAGCGGTTCGTCCTCGACGACCAGTACGCGCATGGGTCGATCCTAAGAACCGCCGCATATCGTCCGCGTAAGAAGAACCGCATACGCCCTCGCAACACGCCCGTTGGTGGGCTGGCGTCATGCGAAGACAGTCATCGGAAGTCGTCGTCCGCAGGACGATAGGCCTGGCCCTCCTCGGCACCCTCATCGCGGGGGCGGCGCTCGTCGGCAGCCTCGTGCTGCAAACCGTGCCGTCATCGGCGGAGTCGGCCGAGTCGGCCGGATCGGTTACGAGCACGCCCGTCGCTCCCCCGCTGCTGGGTGCGGACGGGTCGCTCCCCGAGGGCGTGACGGTGTTCGACGACGAGTACGCGGGCGTCACGCGACTCTCGCCGGAACTGCTGGAGGCGCTGCGCGCCGCGGCGACGGCGGCGGAGGCCGACGGCATCCGGTTCTTCGTCAACAGCGGCTGGCGCTCACCCGAGTATCAGACGCGACTGCTCGACGACGCGGTCGCGGAGTACGGCTCGCGCGAGGAGGCGGCGAAGTGGGTCGCAACGGCCGAGACGTCGCCGCACGTGACCGGCGACGCGGTCGATGTGGGTGAGACGGATGCCACGTCCTGGCTCTCGCAGCACGGCGCCGCCTTCGGCCTGTGCCAGATTTACGCGAACGAGCGGTGGCACTACGAGCTGCGGCCGGAAGCCGTCACGCAGGGCTGCCCGCCGATGTACCCCGATCCGACCTTCGATCCCCGGATGCGGCCGTGAGGGGTCAGCTGATGCGGAGCTCCGCGATCCGACCGTCGCGCACCGTGAAGGCGAGCGGGCTGCGGCCGTTGAAGCCGTTGCCGGTGACGTCGACCGTGATGATCCAGGCATCCGGTCCGTCGCCGTGCGCGACGTCGGCCACCTCGAAATGGGACCGCTTGCCGATGTTGTCGGTGCGATCCCAGCTGCGCACGCCCTCGTGGCCGTGGAACTCGCGGCCCCAGTCGTTCAGGTACGCGTCTTCGGTGAACGCGGCGACGAAGCGATCGGAATCGCCCGCGTTGGTCGCCTCGACGAACTCGCGGATCGGGTCGGGCAGCTGCAGTTCGGACATCGTGACCTCCCTGGTGACAGGGTAGCGGCGCCGTTCGGGGGCGGTGGGACCGGGTACGTCAGCCGCTCAGGGAGCGTTCGACCCAGTCGCGCAGCTGCGGGGCGGGGACGGCGCCGATCATGCGGTCTGCCTCTTTTCCGTCGCGGTAGACCAGGAGCGTGGGGATCGACGAGACCGCGTGACGCTGGACGACACGCGGCGAGCTGTCTGCATTGACCTTGGCCACCTTGAGGCGTCCGGCCAGGTCGCGGGAGAGCTGGTCCACGACCGGCGCGATCTGCCGGCACGGCCCGCACCAGGGTGCCCACACGTCCACGAGCACGGGGAGCGTGGCCTCGCCGACGACAGCGTCGAACGAGTCGTCATCCGTTTCCACCAGCCAAGGCAGGTCGGTGTGGCACTTCGCGCAGCGCACCTTGCCCGACCGTGCCGGTGGTACGCGGTTCTTCGCCGCGCACCCCGGGCACGTCACCACGCTCACAGCCACACCCCATGCCGGGCGAGCGCTGCCTGCACCTGGCGGAGGCTGGGCTCCATGAGCCACTCCCCGCCGATATGCACGACCGGTGTGCGCAGGCGCCCGCCGGCCAACGCCTCCAGGCGCGCATGCACAGACGGATGCTCGTCGAGGTCGACGTAGTCGTAGCCGATGCCCGCCCGATCCAGCGCCCGACGGATCAGCTGCGTGATCCCGCACCAGCGGTTGCCGTATATCGCCACCGGCACAGTCCGCGTGCGGGGTGCCCACCGGGTCGGGACGGGTGTGACATCCACGATGCTCATCGCAGCACCTCCTCGCTCTTGCCATTGTCGCGCTCCCCCGTCGCGACGAGATCGAGGGCGTCGACGAGCTCGTCGAAGTCGGGCAGCTCCTTCAGCCGCTCGGAGACGTGTGTCCAGCGGATGACACCCTCAGCGTCGATCAGGTAGACGGCGCGTTCGCTGAATCCGTCCGCGCTCCGCCACACGTTGTACGCGCGTGCCGCCTCCCCCCGCGGCTGGAAGTCGCTCAGGAGCGGATAGCGGATGCCGCGCACGGCGGCCCACGCGCCGTGACTGTAGATCGAGTCCACCGAGATGCCGAGAAGCCGGATGCCGCGCGACGCGAACTCCTCGTACTCCTGCTGGTACAGCTCCAGTTGGACGCTGCATCCGGGACTCCAGTCCAGCGGGTAGAACACGAGCGCCACGGGCGACCCCCGCAGGTCCGAGAGCCGCACGATCGTGCCGTCCGCTGCGGGCAACGCGAAGTCGGGTGCGGGCGTGCCCGGCGTGAGCCCCGTCGCCACTCGAGGCCCGTCCATGGGGGGCGCACTCAGGTAGAGATCACGGATCGCGTCCAGACCTTCGGCGGGTTCCGCCGTGGACGTGGCCTCGATGCTCGTCGTCGACTCGAGCAGCTCGAACGCGTCCATCACCTCACCCCGGCCTTCCGTGAGCGCACGTGGACGGGGACGTTCCCGCGCATCCGGGTGCCGGGGCCCTTCCGGGCCCCGGGGAGCCACCGGGTCAGGAAGCGACCGAATGCGCGGGTTCGGCTTTTGGGTGTGCGTCCCTCTGCGCCGCCTCGCCGGATTCGATCGCCTGCGGTGCGGACGACGGAGAGCCCACGGCGACCGCGACCTTTCGCGGGAGCGCATCGGCCCTCACCGGCAGCGTGACTCGCAGCACGCCGTTCTGATAGTCGGCCGCGATCGCATCCACGTCCACGTCGTCACCCAGCGCGATCTGCCGCACCACCCGCGCGGAATCGCGCTCACGGATCAGCCACCGCTCGTTGCGATCCTCGCGTGAAGTGTCACGATCCGCGCGGATCGTCAACAGCCCCGGTTCGGCGGTCACATCGACCAACGACGGTTCGAACCCCGGAAGATCGACCTCCATGACGTAACGGTCGTCATCCCGGTAGAGGTTCACCGGCGCGGCGCTCAGCGCAGGCACCGGGAAACCAGAGAAGAACGTCGAGCTGATCCGGTCAAGCTCCTTGAACGTATCGAACAGCATCATCACTCTCCTCTCGTCATTGAGTCACCTCGTATCAAGTTCACTTTCAGTGACGCACTGGTGGTCGCGTTTATTCCCGCCTGCGGCATGATCGCCGGCGATCACGACACGGCGGCGCGGTGCGCGCAGTCTTCGCTCGGCGTGAGACGCGTGCGCCGCAACGGACGAGAGGGCCGGCCTTTCGGCCGACCCTCTCGATGTGGTGGGCTGTTGGCAGAACTACTTCTGTTGCGGATCGGGGTGGTGAGCCCCTCCTGGTTTTCCTGTAGCCGTGTCCAGATTTTCCTGTGCCCCGACCGTTCCACCCACACGAGTCCGGTCCCACCGGTTTGAGCCGACTCAGCGCGTCAGCCCTTCGTCCGTGGTGTCTCAGGCCCGGACAGAATGGAGAGCAGACGTCGAAAGGGATCCGGATGCGATATCTGTGGAGCGCCCGCTCACCGCCCTCGCGGCGAGTCGCTCCGTCCGGGGCATGTGGCGGCTGGCCACCGACTGGGCCGCTACGCCGAGCAGATGGTGCGGGTGCTCGATGCCGAGCCGGGCCTTCGAGGGTGGCGTCGTCGATCGCTGGGCCGAGCAGCTGGTGACGAGATTCGAGCGTAAGGGGACTGCCGCGGGCCGCGGCATCGCCGACCGGGCGCAGCGCGGATCGGGTAGGTCAGCCGCCACCTGCGATGTTTACCAGCCACGAGGTCCCGAACCGGTCGACGCACATCCCGAACTCGTCGCCCCACGGCTGGGTGGCCAACTCGACCGTCACGGTCCCCCCGTCCGACAGCGCCTGCCAGTACCCGCGCAGTTCCTCGGTGTCGTCCCCGCCGAGGCTGACCGCGAGGTTGTTCCCGGGCCGCAACGTCTCGCCCGGCAGCATGTCGGCGGCCATCAGTGTGAGGCCAGACGCTGTTTCCAGCTGGCCGTGCATGACTTGGTCGCCAATGCCGTGGTCGTCGGTGCCGAAGTCGCCGAAGTGATTAATCGTGAGATCGCCGCCGAACACGTCCTGGTAGAACGCCAGGGCGGCCGAGGCATCACCTGCGAAGCTGAGGTAGGGGGTAAGTCGAGTGGTCATCGACCGATGATAGAGGGCTCATCCCGCTCGAGGGTGTAGTTGCGGCCTGAACCCGCCGGACTCGAGGAGTGATCTGGCGATGTAGTTCGTCAGGTTGCGGAACCCGAGGGCGGAGCCGCGGAGGTGCTCGAGCCGGCCGTTGATCGCCTCGGTCGGGCCGTTGGAGGTGCCGGCCCGGTCGAAGTGGGCCGGTACGTCGGCTCCTCGCTTCTTCAATGTGCTGCCCAGGGTGATGATCTCGGTGAGGGCCCTCGGCACGCCAGCGCTTTCCTGCGGAGCCGCATCGATGCCCGCGTGATGCCAGCCTTGGACAGCGACGCACGCGCGCAACGCACCCGCGCATCGTGCTCTTCCCCGTGCAGGGCATCTGAGACGCACAAGTAGACGGATGGTTGTGACGGTGTGTAGCAGCCGCTAGATGCACTGACCCCGCCCGGCGCACGATCAGCCGTCGGTACCGGAAACCAACGCGCGCTCGACCACCCAGATTCGGGCGACGCTATTCAGGCGCAGAAGAAGAACCGAAGACAGCGACGGTCCCCGCGCCGGAACGACTGCTCAGTACGACAGCGAGGATGCCCAGCCCGAGCGTGGCGGCCAGGAACCCGAGCGTGCCGAGCGCGCTGAACAGGCCGACCATCTGGAGCAGCGCCGACGGCGCGGCGACTCCCAACAGCTGCGGCAGCACCCACAGTGCGACCTGTGCTGCCAGCACCCACAGCGGCGCCCAATTCCATGGGCGCGGAACCACCTGCGCTCGGCCCGCTTGGACCGCGGCGATCAGCCCTGCCACCACGGGCAGGACGATCGAGAGGTAGAGCCAGAACAGCCAGGCGTCTGAGCGTGCGGTCGTCAAATCTGTGGGTATGGTGAGCAAGTTGATGATGGTCGCAACCGCGGGCCACAGCGCGACGAGCGTTGCCGCCGCGAGCCCGAGCGGTCTACGCGCGACGACGCTTCCCTCTCGGTGAAGTCCGAATGCCAGCACGAGGATCGCGGCGGCCCACAACGTGTCGGCCAGCAAGGAGAGAACGGTTCCCACGATCGGGTCTCCGAAGACAGACCCGCGCAGCACGCCGACGATCCCACACGCGATGAGTCCGATGCCGCCGATCCGCCAGGTGGGTCTGCGCCCATGCATGAGCCAAAACTACCCGCGTCGCCTCAGACCCATCGTCCGGTCGAGGACCCTCATCTGGCATAACCGGAAGACCGACGCCGAATCGTGTGCAACCGGGAAGATCGGAGGTGCGACAAAAATCGTCCGCCAGACGGCGCTCCCGACTTCCCTTGCCTCTCGGACGCGTCGCTTCAGCGCGTCCGGCGTGTGCACGTAGTCCGTCGGGTGTAGGTCCGCTCCGCCACGACTCCGGCGTCCCCAGCGCGCCAGGGAAGTGAGTTCAACGTCTGTTGGACTTTCGATTTCTCCGGCGCATCGCGAAGCGTGGAGCCGCTCGCATGTTCCGGTGTTCAGACTCACGCGGCCTTCGCGAACCGCTGTTGGAGACGTTCGTACTGGCCCTCGGAAAGTATCCAGTTCGCGCGCAACACGAATGTGACAGCGCCTCGCATCGCTTTCATGAGCATCCGCAGTTCCTCCGCCTCTTCCGGAGTGCCGCGATCCGCATGCTTTAGCTGCTCGGCGTCCTTTCGCACCTTCACCAGCGTCGTGGCCAGCATCGAGTTGAGCGATGAGTCCGGGTTGGGTGCCTGGCCGGCGTGCGAGAAGCACAGCGCTGCCGCCCGTTTGGTGGGGATCAATTCGCCGTCACCGTTGCGCCGATAGGTCAGCGTCTTGTCACCGGGATAGTGCAAGGCGACCCATGCCAGAACCTCTTCGGGTGTGAACGCGGTACGCAGGAGGCGATCGACGAATTCGACCAGACTGCTCGCTGCCTGTGCGATCCCGTCCTCTGACGACTCCAGCGCCTGCTCGAAGCCGCGCAGCTTACGAACCAACACGTCGCTAAGCTCGCTCGCACGCAACTCGGCTTCGACATCAAGAACCATCCGCAGCGCGTCGACCAGATCGTGCAGTCCGGTGGACAGCGCGGATGACTCATCCGGCCTAGCCGGAAACCCAAGCTCAGAAAAGCTCAACTCTCGGCGCTCCATGTAGCTCTCGATCGTGCTGTCCATCTTCAGCAGCATCCCGATGAGCACGAAGTTGGCACTTGAGCTCGATGCGAATCCCTCGCGCTCCCTGTCGTTCAGCGGCACGGCCGCATCCTCCAGGGCCTGAACGAGGGGCAAGATCGCTCTCATCAAGCGCCGGAGCGCCAACAAGCACAGCGCCCAGTCGGCTTCCCACCCACTGACGAGGCGACTGTAGCCTCCGGATCCCATGAGCCGGTGCAAGAACGTTTTGGCTGACCCGTTCTTAAAACGCGCTACGTAAGGGTCAATCACCGCTTTGATGTCGGATTCGGTGAAACGCGCCAGCTTTTCCAACAACTGATCTACGTCGTTCCCGGGAAAGATCGCCTGGAACCGACTGGCGAGGGCCTCGAGGCGGTGTTCCCAACTGCGTGAGCCATCTGTATCGAGCACGTCATGGAGACTCTCGACGACAGCATCCATCACGTCGAGCGCGAAGTCGGGCAATCCCAGGGATCGTCGAATCGGAAGCGGTACAAGCCGTAGTTCTCGCGCCAGAGCTGACCGGTGGTGGTCGTGTGGCGGGTCGACGTCTGATTGCATTACGGAAGCTCCAATCTCGGTGTCGAGATGGTGCTCATCACCGATGCTAAGGACGAATAGTCACAGCACAATTCTATCCGTGGGGGCCGACACTCCCCCGGAACTCGCCGAGCTAGTCGACAGCGCCCCCGCGTCAGATTGCGGAGATATTCCGAAGCACTCGGCCGCGAGCGGCGCTACAGCAGTGCTTCGATGGCGTCGGGTCGGCGGTGCGGGTGTTGTTGATCTTTCGGTCGACCGGCACTGCTCGGGGCGAGGCCGATTCCGCGCGCTGAGGGACCGGCTTTCGCGCAGAAAGCTCCACGAGATTGGACGCCTTCACGTCCCGCTCGAACCATCTCCCACAGCGTCGACAAGCGGTTGAAAGTTGGACAAACCGCCGGTCAAGCGGACAACCTCCGCGTCCAAGTGACGCGCAAAGGAGGTGGGGTTGAGCTCACCTTCCAGACGATCGACCGAGGCGAACGCTCCCGACACGGCGAGTTCTCGCGCGACGGCGATTATGACTCGCCCCGGCGTGTCCGGAGACATGATTCCTTGGAAGGATCTGTCTCATGGGACGTCCCAGTAAGTATCCGCGCGAGCTTCGTGAGCGCGCTGTCCGCATGGTCGCCGAGCTGCGGCCCGACTATCCGAGCGAGTAC
>NZ_DASRXZ010000008.1:0-2678 GCF_035687345.1 Microbacterium sp. | reverse complement strand
CCTCGACGACGTCGCGCAGCGCGTCATCGCCCGGCTGCGCGGACTCCCCGCTCCGGGCGTCCCCGACCCGGGGCATCCGTTCGTGCTCGTCGCGAAGGACCTCGCCCCCGCCGACACGGCGCTCCTCGACCTCGACAAGGTGCTCGCCCTCGTCACGACGGAGGGCGGCCCGACGTCGCACACCGCGATCCTCGCGCGCGAGAAGGCGATCGTCGCGGTGGTGGGCGTCGCGGATGCGGCGGGCCTGAAGGACGGCGAGACGGTGATCGTCGACGCGGCGGCGGGCGTCGTCGTGACGCAGCCGACCGACGAGGAGCTCGCGCGGGCGAAGAATCGCGCGGACGCACGTGCGTCTGCGGCATCCGCCCCCATCACGCCGGGCGCCATGAAGGACGGCTTCGAGGTTCCGCTGCTCGTGAACCTCGGCAACGCCGAGGGCGCGGCCGAGGCGGTCGCGCTCGGCGCGGAGGGCGTCGGGCTGTTCCGCACCGAGTTCCTCTTCCTCAGCTCGAGCCAGGCGCCGACCGTCGAGCAGCAGCGCGTCGTGTACGAGAAGCTGCTCGCGGCCTTCCCGGGTAAGAAGGTCGTCGTGCGCGTGCTCGACGCGGGAGCCGACAAGCCCCTGCCGTTCCTCAACGACGCGCACGAGGAGAACCCGGCCCTCGGGCTCCGCGGCCTGCGCGCGCTGCGCGCGAGCGAGGACATCCTGCGCGAGCAGCTGACGGCTCTGGCCGAGGCGGATGCGGCGACCCGCGCCGCGGGCGACGGCGCCGACCTGTGGGTCATGGCCCCCATGGTGGCCACCGTCGAGGAGACCGAGTACTTCACCTCGATCGCACGCGAGTACGGCATCCGCACCGCAGGCGTCATGGTGGAGGTGCCGTCGTCGGCGCTTCTGGCCGACCGCATCCTCGCCGTCGCCGACTTCGCGTCGATCGGCACGAACGACCTCACCCAGTACACGATGGCGGCGGACCGGCTGCTCGGCTCGGTCGCGGCCTTCCAGGACCCGTGGCACCCGGCCGTGCTCCGCCTCGTGCGGGAGGTCGGAGAAGCGGGACGCGCCAACGGCAAGCCGGTCGGCATCTGCGGCGAAGCCGCCGCCGACCCGATGCTCGCGGTCGTGCTCGTGGGACTCGGCGCCACCAGCCTGTCGATGGCGCCGACCGCGCTCGCCGACGTGCGGGCGACCCTTCTGCAGTACACCCTCGGCGAGGCGCAGGCCATCGCCGAAGCCGCCTTGGCCGCGAACGACGCGGCCTCGGCCAGGGCCGCAGCCCAGAGTGCCGCGGCCTCGACCAGCTCCCCCGCGGCTGAGGCGGCCGCGACCCGAGAGAAGGAGACAGAGCAATGACAACGGCGTCTACGCCCACGAAGGGCGGGAGCAAGGCGCGCGTCGGAGTCCAGCGCTTCGGCACGTTCCTGTCCGGCATGATCATGCCGAACATCCCCGCGCTCATCGCGTGGGGCATCTTCACGGCGTTCTTCATCGAGGTGGGGTGGACCCCGAACGCGGACCTCGCGACCATCGTGTTCCCGTTCATCCACTACCTGCTGCCGATCCTCATCGCGTACACGGGCGGCAACATCGTGTACGGCATCCGCGGTGGCGTGGTGGCATCGATCGCGACGATGGGTGCGATCGTCGGGTCCGACCTGCTCGTGGACAAGTTCAACGCGACCCTCCCCGAGGGTGACAGCGGGCTCGGCTACGTGCACATGTTCATCGGCGCGATGATCATGGCCCCGCTCGCCGCCTACACGATGAAGTGGCTCGACAACCTGTGGGAAGGCAAGATCCGCGCGGGCTTCGAGATGCTCGTCAACATGTTCTCGGCCGGCATCTGGGGCTTCGTCCTGGCCATCATCGGGTTCTACCCGATCGCGTGGCTCGTCAACGGCCTGATGCAGATCCTCGGGAACGCGGTGAACTGGCTTGTCGAGGCGAACCTGCTGCCGCTCACGAGCATCCTCATCGAGCCGGCGAAGGTGTTCTTCCTGAACAACGCCATCAACCACGGCGTGCTGACCCCGCTCGGCATCCAGCAGGCGACCGAGAACGGCTCGTCGATCCTGTTCCTGCTCGAGGCGAACCCCGGTCCCGGTGTGGGCCTCCTCCTGGCGTTCACGTTCTTCGGGCTCGGAGCGGCACGCGCGTCGGCTCCCGGTGCCGCGGTGATCCAATTCTTCGGCGGCATCCACGAGGTGTACTTCCCGTACGCGCTCATGAAGCCGATCCTGATCCTCGCGCTCATCGCGGGCGGCATGACGGGCGTCACCACGAACATGCTCCTGGGCGGCGCGCTGCGCGCACCGGCTGCCCCGGGCAGCATCATCGCGGTGATACTCCAGACCGCGCCCGGCGCGTACTTCGCGGTCATCCTGTCGGTGGTCCTGTCGGCGGCGGTCACCTTCCTCATCTCGTGGGCGATCCTGCGGGCGTCGCGCAAGCGCGACCTCGAGGCGATGGCCGCGACCGACGACGCGTTCGGCGCGGCGATCACGCAGACCGAGGCCGCGAAGGGCAAGTCCTCCGACGCGCTCTCCGGCCTCCGCGGCGGCGCGGCCACCCAGGCCGACGGCGGCATCGAGCCCGCCACGATGACCGAGCGCGAGGTGAAGAACATCGTGTTCGCGTGCGACGCGGGCATGGGCTCGTCGGCGATGGGCGCGAGCGT
>NZ_DASRXZ010000007.1:0-4043 GCF_035687345.1 Microbacterium sp. | reverse complement strand
TTTAATCAGCTCCCGAGCGGAGATGGCTCGCGCTGACCCCAGACAGCGTTACTCGACCCCAGCGAGTTTCGAGCATCCCCGGTGAGCAGTCGGCCCTCTCGGGTCGCCCGTCCCAAGGCGATCTGAGAGGGCCATGCTCGTCTCTGCGCGCATTCTGCGCTGCGGATGCCCGCACTCGCGCCGTTACGCTGGATGAATGGCATCGGGCAAGCAGGGTCGCGCGAAGCGCAAGGGCACACCTCCGCTCGAGTTCCGCAACACGCAGCTCGCCGATGCGCTGCAGACGCAGGATATGGCCGCGGTCGCCTTCGCGCTTCGGCACGGGCCGACCGTCGTCCCGCTGCTGCGCGCAGGTCAGCGCGACGACCCGCTCGACGCGGGCGAGGTCTGGACGTACCGCGACCCCCGTACGGGCGACGTCGCACTGCTGCTGTTCAGCGATGCAGCGAACAAGCCCGAGTCGCTGCCGCCCGCGGTCGCGCTGCAGTCTCCTGCCTGGCTGCGCGCCTTCCTCGCCACGCACGAGAACGAGATCACGACGGTCTTCTTCGACATCGCCGGTCCGCACCCGATGCAGGCATCGCCCGCAGATCTCATCGCCGCGCTGGACGCATGACCCCTGGCCGGGCCCCCCACTCAATGGGAGTCCGACCTGCGCAACACTCCCACACCGATCTCGACAACGTTGCACTCGTTTGGCAGACTCCCGCGAATGGAGTTCGTGATGGTCGCCTTCGTGTGCGCCGCGGGTCTCATCATTCCCGTGGCGCTCGGGTTCGCTCCCAGTCAGCGCCGACGCGCGCGCGGTCGCTGAGGACCGCGCCGTGACCGCCCGCTCACGCCCGGCGCCTCTCGGGCGGCGGTGGGCCGCGGCATCCGTGATGATCGTGTCTCTCGCGCTGTCGGCGTGCGACGGATCGTCGCGAGGGGACCTTCCGTCATCGGGCCCGCTTGCGGTGTATCCGAAACCGGATGCGGGCATGGACGCGCTCCTCGAAGGAACCCTCGTGCTCGACTCCGCGTGTGTGCAGGTCGCGTCTGTTGAGGGGCACGTCGCAGTGCCGGTCTTCCCGGCGGGCGACGCGGCGCTCGAGGGGGACGGCACAGTGCTCGTGTGGGACGGCGAGGAATACCGCGACGGCGACGTCATCGCGCTCGGCGGCGGGTTCGCCCCGGTGAGCGGCGGTTACGTGCCGGCGGCGTGCGAGGGGCTCGAGCTGTTCGCGGTGTCGCCGTACTGATCGACGGCCCTGCGGGGCCTCAGAACGCCGGGATGTCGTCGCCCACGCGCGGCTGCACGTCGACCCGCAGCCGGTCGAGCGCGGCCCGCAAGGATGAGCTCGACGAGTCGACGATCGTGCGGTAGCCGAGCCGTTCGGCTTCGGTGCGCCGCTGCGCGGCCTGCGTCACGGGCCGGATCTCGCCCGACAGCGACAGCTCGCCGATCGCGGCGGTGCTGCGGGGGAGGGAGTGGTCGCGCAGGGCGTTGGCGACCGCGACGGCGATCGCGAGATCGGCCGCGGGCTCGACGAGCCGCACGCCGCCGACCGTCGATACGTACACGTCCTGGTCGGAGACCCGGATGCCGGCCCGCCGCGCGAGCACCGCGAGCACCATCGCGACGCGCGCCGCATCGACGCCGTTCACGACGCGACGCGGATTGGGGCCCTTGTTCTCGACGGTGAGCGCCTGCACCTCGACGGGAAGCGCACGCCGGCCCTCGAGCGCGATCGTGACGCATGTGCCCGCGACGGGAGCGCCGTGCCCGAGGAACAGCGCGCTCGGGTCGGGAACCTCGGCGATGCCGGAGCCGGTCATGTCGAAGCATCCGACTTCGTCTGTGGGTCCGAAGCGGTTCTTGAGCGCGCGCACGAACCGCAGCGACGTCTGCCGATCGCCCTCGAAATGGCACACGACATCGACGAGGTGCTCGAGCACGCGCGGGCCGGCGATCGATCCATCCTTCGTCACGTGCCCCACGATCACGACGGGCAGGTCGCGCTCCTTCGCGACGCGGATGAGCGTCGAGGCGACTTCGCGCACCTGGGACGGATGCCCTGCCATCCCCTCCGACAGCGCCGACGACACCGTCTGCACCGAGTCGACGATCAGCAGCTCGGGCTGCACCTCGTCGACGTGCCCGAGGATCGTCGCGAGGTCGGTCTCGCTCGCGAGGAACAGTTCGTTGTGCAGCGCACCCGTACGCTCGGCGCGCAGGCGCACTTGCGCGGTCGACTCCTCGGCGCTCGCGTAGAGCACGCGCTGCCCGTTGCGCGCCGCCTGCACCGCGACGTCGAGCAGGAGGGTCGACTTGCCGACGCCCGGCTCGCCCGACAGGAGGATCGCGGCGCCCGGCACCAGCCCGCCGCCGAGCACGCGGTCGAACTCGCCGACGCCGGTCGTGCGGCGCGGGGTGTCGCGCGTGTCGATCGACGTTATCGGTCGTGCGGCGCGGTCTGCGGCGGGTGCCGTGGGCGTGCTCGTGCGGGTGACGCCGGTCTGCTCGGATGCCTCGACCACCGTGCCCCACTGCTGGCACTCGCCGCAGCGCCCGACCCACTTGATCGTCGTCCATCCGCACTCGGTGCACCGGTAGGGAGCGGTCGCGGTCGGGCGTCGAGAGGCCATGCGGCCAGGCTATTCGCCGCGTGCGACATTCCCCGTCCGGGGTGTCGGCGTGGCCGGGCGTGGGCGTGCGAGGTGGCGCAGTGGCCGCATCCGCTTCGTATGTCGACGCGTCAGCGGAGGGAGTCGGCGACCTCGCGCAGGGCGTTCGCGGAGCGGTGGAAGAGCTCGAGCTCCTCGACCGAGAAGGACGTCTCGCGGATGGGCACCGCGCCCGCCGCACTCACGATCGACGGCACCGACAGGGCGACCCCGTTCACCCCGTGGAAGTCGTGCAGCACCGTCGAGACGGGCATGACGGCGTGCTCGTCGCGGAGGATCGCCTCGACGATGCGGGCCGACGAGAGTCCGATCGCGTAGTTCGTCGCGCCCTTGCCCTGGATGACCTTGTAGGCGGCGTCGCGCACGTCGACCGCGATCTGGTCGAGCTCCTCGGGCGAGAAGGGGTCGGACCCGTCGGCGGGCCGCCAGTCCAGGATGGGCACTGTGCCGATCGTCGTCGCCGACCACAGGGCGAACTCGGTGTCGCCGTGCTCGCCGACGATGTAGGCGTGCACGTTCGAGGTCGACACCCCTGCGCGCCGCGCCAGCAGCCAGCGCAGGCGCGACGTGTCGAGCACCGTGCCCGACGCGAAGATGCGCTCGAGCGGCAGGTCGGTCGCCTCGTGCGCGAGCACCGTCAGCACGTCGCACGGGTTCGTCACGATGACGTAGATCGCGTTGGGTGCGACCTCGAGCAGTTGCGGCATCATCGAGCGGATGATCCCGGCGTTGACGCCCGCGAGCTCGATGCGCGTCTGCCCGGGCTTCTGCTTCGCCCCCGCGGTGATGACCACGACGTGCGAGCCCTCGGCGACCGAGATGTCGCTGCCGCCGACGATGTCGCTCGACCCGGTGAACTGCGTGCCGTGCGCGAGGTCGAGCACCTCGGCCTCGACCTTCTCGGTCGCGATGTCGTACAGCGCGACGTGGCGAGCCGACTCGCGGATGAGGCACGCGTACGCGGCGCTCGAGCCGACGCTCCCCGCGCCGACGACGGTCACTTTCGAGTTCTCGATGACGGCCATGGGGTCAGTCTGGCAGGGGCGGTGCGGGCGGGCCAGGGTCGGGTGGCGGATGCCGCGGGGCGGCGTGCGGGGGACCAGCCGCGCGCGCCCGCGGTTCTCGCGCGCGCCCGCGCTTCTCCCGGATCAGGACATCTGGCGGAGACAGGACGTCGCGGCGCGGAATATCCTGAACCCGCCGGATGTCCTGATCCGGGTAGGAGCGGGCAGCGGCGGATGCGGCGCCGATTCGCAGCATCCGCCGGTGTGTCGTAAACTGGACGACGGTGACGTGTCCGAGCGGCCGAAGGTGCAACTCTCGAAAAGTTGTGTAGGGTAACCCCCTACCGTGGGTTCAAATCCCACCGTCACCGC
>NZ_DASRXZ010000006.1:0-27097 GCF_035687345.1 Microbacterium sp. | reverse complement strand
GCGAGCTCGACGGGGGGTGGTGGTTCCACCTGCGGCGCTGCGCGGTGTGCGGACACGTCGGATGCTGCGACCAATCGCCCGGCAAGCACGCGACCGCGCACTTCCATAGCACGGGGCACCGCTACGTGCGCAGCTTCGAGCCGGGTGAGTCGTGGTTCTGGGATTACGCCGGTGAGACGTACGTCGACGGTCCGGAGCTCGCCCCGCCGTTGAGCCACCCCGAGACGCAGCCTTCGCCCGGGCCCGAAGGGCGCGTGCCGGAGGACTGGCGCCGGTACTCGTCGCGCGGCTGACGGCTAGGCCGAGACGGATGTCCGCAGTTACGCAGCGCGGCCGGCGGGCGAAAGCCCGGAGTGTCTCGGCTGAGCCGGTTGCCCTCCCGGTTCGCCCGTGCGCGCGAGCCGCCGTGGTAGCCGCAGACTCCCTGGGCGGCTGCAGGATCATCCCTCGGGTGCAGGCGGATACATCGCGCGGGCGATTCGCGGCCGGTGGTCGGTGACGAGGCTGGAGTCATGCCGAAACGCCTTGGTTTCTCCGTCCGCATCTCCGCCCTCGCCCTCGCGGGGGTGGCCGCCTTCACGCTGTCGGGCTGCGCCGTCATCGACGAACTCGCGTACCACCAGCGGTCGTCGAGCTACGAGGAGGTCGCTGCGGCGCCCGAGTCCTCGCCGGCGCACGCCGAGTGGGTACCGGACGATGCCCGCAGCATCCGCATCACCGAATCGACCCGGCCGGATGCCACCACCACCGCCATGCTGCTGACGAGCTCCTCGTCGCTCGATCCGCAGGTGTGCACCGAGGTCGACCGACAGTCGGGCCCGAGCTACGGGATCGAAGGCGCGCCGGACGTGTACAAGATCGACACCGTGTTCGCGTGCGGCGAGTGGAGCGTCGTCCCGTCGGACGAGGGCTGGTTCGGCTGGACGCCGAATCACCCCGACGAGCAGGCGGCGTCGCCGGCCGGGTGATCGGCTGGAAACGCTAGAGCCGAAGAGCGCGGGCCTTCGCCGCGGCGAACTCCTCGGCTGTGATATGCCCGGCTGCGTATAGCGAAGCCAGCCGCTCGAGCTCCTCCGCGGCGCTGGGTTGCGGGGGGTTGTGCGGAGCTTGTTGCGGGAGGTACTCGATATCCCCTCGGGGGTCGCGTGTGTAGTCGTCGGTCCATTGCAGACCACCCCACCACCGAAAGCGCTGGTCGGGCTGTTGGATCCAACGTGGAGGGTTCTCCGCGAGGTATTGGCGTGCAGACTCGACTTCGGCCGGGTCGTTCGGGTTGATTACGAAGTAATCCGTCCAGCAATCGCCGTTCCACCAACGGAATCGACCATCGGCCAGCCGAACCCATTGAGGGTGTGCCTTCTGCGCGGTCTGCGCCTGCTGCGTCGGTTTGACGTTTACCAATTCGCCGTGATGCTCTGACATCGGGTGCCCGCACGCTTTGCAAGTTCGCCGCGCGAGGTGAGTGATACCGAACGTCGCGACATCAGCTGCCCCGCGGCCGATCGAACGGCCCGCCCCAGTGAATGCATGCCCGGTGCACATCTCGCAGTCCCGGCAGGCCGTCTGAACTTTCGTCGCCAAGAGCCACCCCCAGACTCGATTACGCCGCATAATAATCGCCCCGGAGTCGAGTGAGGATCAGCGTCTGATCGGCGGAGCATGATTCGAGCCGGCGGTGCGACGAGTGTCGAGTCACCAGGCGAGCGGGCGGAGTCTGCTGGAGTGAACGACCAGGGCGCGTACGCGGCCGGTGTCATCGGGTGGGAAGCGTGGGCCAATCAGCGCCGAGTTCGATGCACCGCGCGCGGATGGGCGCGAATCCCGTTGCGTCGACCACGGGGTCGGCGCTGCGCCGGGCGATCTCCGCCTCCTCTGCCCACTTCGCCATCGCGGTGCCGAGTTCCGTAGGGGTTGCCTCACCGATCTCGCGCATCGCGGACAGCATCCGCGTCGAGGCGGACCAGTCGCCGTCAGCGACCGCCTCCGACTGCTCGCGGACGGCGGCGCTCAGACGGACGCACGCCTCTCCGTCGGACAGCATGCCGGACGGAGGGGGAGGAGACTGGCATCCGACCATTGCGAGAGCGAACAAGCCCAGCGTCGTCGCGGACATGACGCGGATCTTGCTCACTGCACGAGCGTAGCCGCCCTCGGCGACGCATAAGGACGACGGCCTGACCCGAGTCGGAGATCACCCGCAGCTCTGTTGCCCGCTGCTGATGGCTGCCTTCAAAGGGCGGTGTTCGGCCGGCCATGACACGACCGCCTGATCGCCCGGACAACGCGCGCAGCACTTCACGCGTGAGAGGCAACGGGGCGCGAGTTCGGGGCGGCTGAGTCACGGCACGTGCGTCTCCAGCAACTCGACGACGTCGGCGAGCGAATCGGGATTGCCCACATTGCCGGCGAACACGACGTAGGGCATGCCGAGCGCTTCAGGCCGTGAGTCGACGGGGCGGAAGAGGGAGATGATGCCGCGCCCGAGCTGACCGACGACTTCGGCGCGGCGCACGCCGAAGCCTGCGACCGCGGTCTCATGCGAGGTGATTCCGCCCTTCGCGACGACCCACGCCGGCCGGGCGGGGAGGACCGCCGCGGCGACGGCGGTGAGTGCGTCGGAGACGCGGCGCGCGATGGTGAGGCTCGAGGCGCGGTCCTGCCCCGGGACGAGCTCGCGGCTCGTCGCGATGACGACGCTGCCGTCGGCCAGCGCCGAGGCCGCCCGGTCCGCGAGCTCCGCGACGTGGGCGTCGCGCTCGGCGTCGCCCTTGAGAACGCGGGTGACGTCGAGTTCGAGTTCGCGCACGGCCACCCGCTCGCGCAGGCGGGCGAGCTGGCGCGTCGTGCCGCTCACGTGCGATCCGACGACGACGAGGCCGTGCCCGGGGCGACGCCCCGCGGGCCAGATGTCGGCGGCGCGGAGCGGTTCGCCGGGGTCGATCCCCGCGAGGGCGCGTACGAAGGACGGTCCGCAGCGTGCGAGCAGAGCCTTTCCGGCAGCTCGTGCGCGCGCGACACCGAGGGCGACGATGTCGTAGTCCTCGTCGATCTCGGCGTTGACGACGACGAACACGCCGCCGTGCAGCGCGGTCAGCCGCGCGGCGATGGCATCGGGTCCGCCCCTTCGGATGTCGTCGAGGGAGAGCGAGATGACATCCGCCGGGTCGATCGCGCCGTCCGACTTCTCGGCGAGGAACTCCTTGAGGTTGCTCGCGCGATACCCGAACGTCCTGTCCCGCGCGTACTCGGTGTCGCCGGCAGGCACGTCGACACCATCGACGCGCACGAGGTGGATGTCGTCGACGGTGGTGCGGCCCGCCTCGAAGAAGGCCGGAGCGAGGAGCACCGCGTCGAACCCCGCTCCGACCGCGCGCCGGCGTGCGGCGTCGAGCGCGCGGATCTCGGGCAGGACGTGACCGCGAAGGGTCGAGTCGCTGCGGCTCACGAGGTCGAGCTCGCGTCCGAGACGAGCGGCGACCGCGAGCAGCTGCGCGGCGACCCGATCCGTGAGCGCGACTGCTTCCTCCTCCGGCAGGCCGCGCGTGTTGGTGAGCACGAAGAGGGCGGCGCGGTCGTCGTCGATCGCCTCGACGTAGGCGTCCTCGTCGAATGCGGTGACCACCTCCACCCCGCGCACCGACTGCGACCCGGTCGGGTCGTCATCGAGCACGGCGAGGATGCGACCGGCGACGGCGTTGCGCACGGTGGATCGGATTTCAGCAGCGCCCGAGTTCTCTCGTCCCACGAGGCCCCATCCGAGCAGGCCAAGTTCGAATTGTCAAGACAGATTCGAAGATCGGCCTCAGCCTTCCTCTTCGACGTACTCCTTGAGCATCTGCCGCGTATGCCCGATGTGCTGCCGCAGCACTTCAGCGGCCTCCTCGGCCTCGCGGGCGAGCGCGTGCTCGAGCAAGGCGCGGTGCTCGGCGGTCGCCTCATAGTTGATGTGCCCGAGTGAGACCGACCAGCGGCGGTACAGCGCCGCCTCCTCGGAGAACGTCCGGACCACCTGCATGAGGCGCGCGTTCCTGCAGGCGGAGAAGAGCGCTTCGTGATACGCGGCGTGGGCCTCCGCCCACGCGTCCTGAGCTTCGTCGTCATCGGGGTCGGAGCCCTCAGCCGACGAGGGGGTGCGGCTCAGCACGTGGTGGGCCGCCACGATGCGACCCTCCCACTCGGTGTCGCCGTTGCGAATCGACAGCTTGAGCACCTCTGGCTCGATGAGCAGGCGGGCGTCGGTGAGCTCGTCCAGTTCGGAGACGCTCAGCGGGGTGACCATGTATCCCTGGTGGGCGACCGCTTTGACGAGCCCCTGGCTCGACAGCCAGGTGAGCGCCTCACGTGTCACGCCCACGCTGACGCCGTAGCGCTCGCTCAACTCGGCGAACATGAGCCGCTGCCCGGGCTTCAGGCGCGCGCCGAGGATGTCGGCGCGCATGCGGTCGCGGACCGCCACCGCCATGGTGTCTTTGGCCGGACCGCTCTTCATGCCGCCCAGAGTATCAGCCGGTTTCGCTAAACCGCGCTGTCAATCTGTGAACCTTGTATATTCGAATGACACATAGATGTGCGAATGATCGGAGACGCGGATGCGGGCGATCGTGACGGGAGGCGCGGGCTTCCTCGGCCAGCTCGTCGCCAGGCGACTTCTCGAGGATGGCGCAGATCGGGTCACCCTCGTCGACCTCGCAGCGCCGTCAGGCGACCTCGCCGACGACCCGCTCATCGAGCTGCGGCTCGGCGACCTTGCCGAGACCGTGGCCACGCTCGAGCCGGCCGACCTCGTCGTGCACCTCGCGGCGGTCGTGAGCAGCGCGGCCGAGAACGACTTCGATCTCGGCATGCGCGTCAACATCGACGCGACGCGCGCCCTCCTCGAACGGGCGCGCGCGTGGGGCACTTCCCCGGTCGTGGTCTTCTCCAGCTCGCTCGCGGTCTTCGGCGCAGACCCGCACCTGCCGCCACCCGACGTCGTCGGCGACGACACGCTGCCGCGCCCGCAGTCCAGTTACGGCGTGCAGAAGCTCATCGGGGAGCACCTCGTCGCGGATTACACGCGAAAGGGGTTCCTCCGCGGCCGGTCGGTGCGCCTCATGACCGTCGCCGTGCGGCCCGGGGCTCCGAACGCGGCGGCGTCGAGCTTCGTCTCCGGGATCATCCGTGAACCTCTCGCCGGGATCGAAGCGGTGTGCCCGGTGGATCCCGATCTGCCGATCATCGTCTCGTCGCCGCGCGCGACAGTGGACGGAATCGTCACCGCAGCGCGCGCCGACGACGCCTCGTGGGGAAGCCGGACGGCGATGAATCTGCCGGGACTGACCACGACTCCGCGCGAGATGGCTGCGGCCCTCGACCGCGTTGCCGGGACGGGCACGAGCAGGCTCATCCGCTGGGAACGCGACCCGGGGATCGAGGCGATCGTCGCGAGCTGGCCCGCCCGCTTCTCGACGAACCGCGCCGAGCGACTCGGGCTCTCGTCCGAGGCGTCATTCGACGACATCGTCCGCGCCTACCTGGAGGAACGAGGATGACCTCGCCGACGGCCCCTCTCGCCGCGATCCTCGACCAGTCCTGGGCGGAGGCGCTCGAATCGGCAGCGGATCGGCACGGCGACAGAGTCGCATTCCATTTCGAGGGCCCCGGTTGGCATCAGGCGCTCACCTTCGCCGAGTGGCGCGAGGCGTCGCACCGCGTCGCGGCGGGACTGGCCGCGCTCGGAGTCCGTCACGGGGATCGTGTCGGCGCGCTCGCCCCAGGGAGCGCGATGTGGCCGATCCTGCAGACCGCGTGCAGTCACCTCGGCGCGATCATCGTGCCGATCAACACGCGATATCGGGAGGACGAGCTGGGCTTCGTCCTCGGCCTCGCCGAGCCCGCCGTGATGGTGCTCATCGGGCAGTATCACGTCACCGACTACGTCGACCTCGTGGCTGCCGCAGGCGGCGTCCCCGAGCTGGTGACGATCGATGCCCCGGCCATCCCCCTTCGGCCCGCAGCGGGATCAGGAGAGCGCGGTCGACGGACGTGGGTAGAGCTGCTCGCCCTGGGGGACGCCGCGCCGGTTCCTCCGATCGTCGGCCGCGCGACGGATGCCGTGCTCCTGCAGTTCACCTCGGGCACGAGCGCCTTCCCGAAGGGTGCGCTGCTCTCGAGTCGGGCGACTCTCGGCGCGACCTGGTACCTCGCGGAGCGCATGGAGGTGACCGCCGCTGACGTCTATTTCTCGACGCAGCCGATGTACCACGTCGGCGGCTCGGTCGCGACGACGCTCATGGCGCTGGGCGCGGGCCCGACGATGATCGTGCCCGAGCGCTACTCCCCCGAGGCCGTCTTCGATCTCGTCCCCAAGTACGGCTGCACCGTGCGAACGGGGCAGGCGGCGATGTACGCGATGGAGCTCGCCCACCCCCGCTACCGTCCGGAATTCTTCGCGAGCCTCACCAAGGCATGGTCGGGCGGCACGCCGGAGCTGCGCCGCGTCATCAGTCGTGAGATGGGCGTGCCGGTCATGACGACGATCTACGGGCTCACCGAAACGGCGGGCACGACGACGATCAACGCGCTCGACGACCCCGAAGCGGTGTGGCTGCACTCCTGCGGCCGCGCGATTCCGGGCGTCGAGGTCGCCATCCGGTCCGAGCCGGGTGCGCCGCCGGCGACAACGCCAGGAGTCGAGGGCGAGATCGTCGTGCGCGGCTGGTCGGTCATGCTCGGCTACTTCCGCGATGACGCGGCGACTGCAGAGGCGATCGACTCCGACGGATGGTTCCACACGGGTGACATCGGGCGACTGGACGATGCCGGGAACCTCTACTTCGTCGACCGGATCAAGGACATGATCAAGCCCGGGGGAGAGAACGTCTCCGCGGCGGAGGTCGAGCGGGTGATCCGCGGGATCGAGGGCATAGCCGAGGTCGCGGTCGTCGGGCGAGCGGACGAGCGGCTCGGTCAGGTGCCGGTCGCCTTCGTCTCGCTGCATCCGGGTCAGACCTTCGATCCCGAAGCGATCATCGGGCACTGCGCCAGCGTGATGGCGAGCTTCAAAGTCCCCCGAGAGGTGCACTTGGTCGAGTCATGGCCGATGACCGAGAGCGGCAAGATCCTCAAGCGCGAACTCGCCGCCCGCTTCGCGGCCGACGGGTCCGTTTCAGTCGTGGGACTGTCAGGGTGATATTCGAAACTCATTGACGTTTCGAATATCACCGCATAGGGTGAGTGTACGCGGGTGAACCCGCGAGCGAATGAGGACGATCTCCACGCCATGACAGGATCCTTCGCCGAGAGCCCCCGGACACTGCCGGCCCGGCGCGAGACGGTAGGTCAGATGTTGCGCCGCATCGCGGCCGAGGTTCCGGACCGGACCGCCCTCGTCGAAGGGATCGCCGCACCGGATCGTCGACGCTGGACCTACGCCGAGCTGCTGGGCGCGGCCGAGCGCACTGCGAGAGCCCTCCTCCGGGACTTCGCCCCCGGCGAGGCCGTCGCGATCTGGGCGCCGAACATCCCCGAGTACCTGATCGCGCAGTACGGCGCCGCACTCGCGGGGCTGGTCGTCGTGACCGTCAACCCGGCGTTCCGTCCCGCGGAGGCGCGCTACGCGTTCGAGCACGCGGGGGTCGTCGGCTGCCTGACCGTTCCCGACTTCCGGGGCCACCGCCTGCTCTCCGACGCCCAGGACCTCGCGGCCGAGTTGCCCGGCCTGCGCACCGTCGTCGACCTCGAGGAGTGGGAGGCATATGTCGCGGGGGTCGACGACACCGCGCCTCTTCCCGACGTCGAACCGGATGCGCCTGCATACGTGCTCTTCACGTCCGGGACCACAGGTGCGCCCAAGGGCGCTGTACTGGAACACGCGGCCGTCACGGACAACGTGACCGTCGGTTCCGCGAACATCGCGGGGGCCTCGGCCGACCGCACGGTGTGGCTCGCCGTCCTGCCGATGTTCCATCTCGCCGGATGCGTGGTCGCCGCGATCGGCACGCTCAGTCTGCGCGGCGCCCTGGTGACGGTGCGCTCGTTCGATGCGGCGCTCGCCGTGCAGCTCATCGCCGAGGAGCGGGTGTCCACCCTCAACATCGTCCCAACGCTCATGTGGGCGATGCTGCGGGACCCCTCCTGGGGCGAGCGCGACACGTCGTCGCTGCACTCGATCATGCTCGGCGGCGCTCCGATCCCGCCAGAGCTCGCGCGGCGCGTGCGCGAGCACGGCATCGTGCCGATCGTCGGCTACGGGCTCACCGAAGCGCCGATGGTGTCGGCGACGAGTGCGGGCGACGACGACCACGACCTCATCAACACGATCGGCCGGCCGCTCCCCGGAGTCGCGGTGCGCGTGGTCGACCCGGCGACCGGCCTGCAGGTACCGTGCGGTGGAGTCGGGGAGATCGAGACCCGTGGTCCGCACACCTTCGCGGGATACCTCGGCGACCCCGCGGCGACCGCGCGCGCCTTCCGCCCGGACGGGTGGCTCCGAACCGGCGATCTCGGCTCCATGGACGAGCGTGGTGTCGTCGCGATGGCGGGTCGGGCGAAGGAGATGATCATCCGCGGTGGTGAGAACGTCTACCCTCGCGAGATCGAAGACCACCTCGCGAAGCTGCCGGGGGTGCTCGAGGCCGCCGTCATCGGCCTGCCCGACGACTATTACGGCGAGGTCGTCGCGGCGTTCGTTCGCCGAGAGGACCCGTCCTGCACCGCGCGCGATCTCGCCGATCGACTCCGGCAAGAGATCACCGGCTACAAAGTGCCGTCGCGCTGGTTCTTCGTCGACGCCTTCCCGCTGACGACCTCGGGGAAGATCCAGAAGTTCGCGCTGCGAGAGGGCTGGGAGAACGGCGACTACCGCGAGGAGGCGGCATGAGCATTCCCGACATCGACGAGCTTCGAGCCCGTGTGGTGAATCACGCCTTTCCGGGCGGCACCTTCCGCGTGCCCGAGTACGAGCGCTGGCTCTCGCACGACGCGATGCACGCCCCACCGATCGAGGCCCCGGTGCTGCATCCGGTCTGGATCCTTCTGGGTGCGCTCCGGGGGATGGGTGTCTCGATCGACGAGCTCACCGCTCTTGTCGGAGCGGGAGCGCACGACGGCACGGTCTTCGGGGAGACGGTGATGGAGCAGCACCAGCCGCTGCGCGCGGACACGGATTACGTCGTCCGCGGCGGGATCGTCGACCTGGTCCGCCGCGAGGGGCGCCGAGCCGGCCTCATGGACCTCATGACCTTCCGACTCGAACTCGTCGACCCGGAGGGCGTTGTGGCCGCCGTCTCCGAGCAGACCTTCGTCTTCCCGCGCCGGAGCGCCGCATGAGCCCCCTCGTCGTGGGTCAGGAGCTCCCGGCCGTTCGGCTCACCGTCGAGCTGTCCGACATGAAGATCTTCACGCTGATCATGGCGGACCCGAACCCGATCCACTTCGACCCCGCACACACCGCCGCCCTCGGGATGGGCGACCGCCCGATAAACCAGGGCACGCTCAACATGGCCTACCCTCTCAACGCACTCCTCTCCGTCATCGGGGATCCGGCGCGCGTCCGACGGTTCCAGTGTCGCTTCGTGGGCAGCGTCGTGGCAGGCGACGAGGTCGAGGCGGGCGGACGCGTCGTCTCGATCGAGGACGGGGTCGCGACGGTCGAACTCTGGCTCGACAAGGAGGGCGCGGGGCGCGTGCTGACCGGCACCGCGTCGGTGGACGCCGTCTGAGCGCGGCGGAGCGTTGTTCCGGCAGTCTTGTCACTCCACGAGGAGCGCATCCACCACGAGCGGACCGCGGGCCGTGAGCATCACCGGGTTCAGCTCGATCTCTCGGAAATCCGTGAGGTCAGCCCGCGCCGCTTCGGCCAGCCGCTCGAGGAAGCCCACGAAAGCTTCGGCACGCTGGGACCCGATCAATCGGGGCAGGCGCCATCCGGCGACGTGGTCGGCGATCGACGGCGAAGATGCGAGTGGAATCGTCCCGAACACCGCTCCCGCCTCGGCGGCCCAGCCGCCGACCGCGACAGTGAGGCTCAGCCCCGCGAGGGGGTCGCGCACCACGCCCACGAGCAGCTCGGGCCCCGACACCATCTCGGTGACGAGGAACCGCACGTCCGAGCCGTCGGACACACCGGCGGCGATCGCGTTCGCCTTGATGCGGGCGCACGCGGCGGCGACGCCCTCGGCGGGAACGGAGAGCGCCACCCCGCCGACCCGCTCCTTGTGCGCGACCGACGCGAGCGAGAGCTTCACCGCGAAGGGGCCGGCGAGGGTCGCGGCGACCCGTTCGGCCTCGGACTCGTCAGCCGCTTCGGCTCCGCCGACGACGGGGAGGCCCGCCGCGCGCAGGAGCTCGCGAGCCGCTGCCTCGGCGACGATGCCGCGCGACATCGTCCCTGATCCCGCTGATGAGAAGGCGCCGGGAAGGTCGTCGTCCGCGCGCCGCGGAAGGGCGAGTCGCCCGAGGGCGGCGAGCGTGAGATCGAGGTCGGGGGCCACCCAGACCCGAGTGCCTTTCGCGAACTCACGCATCCAGTCGGAGACCGGCTGATGCGCGACGCTCGCGATGAGGACCGGCAGACCTGTCGAGCGGGAGACTTCGCGCAGACGCTCCATTCCCGCTCGCTGCCAGTGATACTCGGGGCTCTCCGTCGGCCAGGGGAGCTGCCAGGGCTCGATGAGGAAACGCACGGCCGGATCGTCGCCGAGCGCCGCGTAGACGGCAGCGGCGTCCCCCGTGTTGATGTCGAGCGGGTTGCCGACGTACGCTCCCGGCGGCAGCGCGGCGCGGAGCCTTTCCGCGGTGGTCGAAGAGGGCGGCGCGAGCGGGACGCCGTGGTGCGCCGCGAGGTCGGCGCTGAGACCCGCTCCACCGCCGGACAGGGTCGCGACGAATCCCCCGCGCGCGTCCTCAGGGGAGAGGATCGCCGAGAGCGACGCCACGCGGGCGAGTTCCTCGATCGTGGCGACGGTCACGACCCCGAGGCTGCGCAGCCACGCCCCTACCGTCCGCTGTTCGCTGACGACCGCCCCCGTGTGCGAGGCCGCGACGCCGCGGCCGGCTTCCGACGCGCCGAGCAGGAGAAGCGCCACCGTCTTGCCTGCCGCACGGGCGCGCGCCGCGACGCGCTCGAGCGTTTCGCGGTTCGTCAGCGACTCCACGACGCCGAGCACGACCCGCGTCGTGGGTCGGGAGATCGCGAACTCGAGCGATGCGGCGATGTCGAGCACCGCGCCGTTGCCGAGCGAGGCCGCGAAGTCGATGCCGAGTCCTTCGCTGTGCACCGCCCTCAGGGCTGCCGCGGTGAGTCCGCCGCTCTGGCTCACGAGCGACACGTCACCCGGGACGAGCCCGTGCGCGATCGGCTCCGCGATCGCGCACAGGCGCTCGTGCATGAGCGCGAAGCCGACCCCGTTGGGTCCGACGAGCAGCAGCTCGCGACCCGCGCACAGCTCACGCAGGCGGGCCTCGCGGGCGCGGCCTTCGTCGGTGCCGAGCTCGCCGAACCCGTTCGAGACGACGAGGAAGCGCGAGCATCCGCGCGCCACGAGCCGCTCGAGCTGGACGAGCACCTGATCGGCGTTCGTGAGGAGCGCGGCGACCTCGGGGGCCGCGGGCAGAGCGTCGAGGTCGGGGTAGCAGGGTCGTCCGAGCAGGGTCTCGCGCCGGGGATTCACCAGCCAGATCTCGCCCGGGTAACCGTGTCGGACGAGGTTCTCGATGAGCCACTCCGTCCAGGGGATGCCGCTCTGGGAGGCCCCGACGATCGCGACTCCGCGCGCGCCCATCACTGCTCGATCCCGTAGAACGCAGCGGCTGTGTCGTGGAACAGCGCCGCACGGTCCGCATCGCTCCAGTCCGCGGTGAGCGCGCGGGCCGCGTCGAGGGCTCGCTCGTAGCCGCCTGCGAGGTCGATCACGGGCCAGTCGCTGCCCCACATGAGTCGTGACGGGCCGAATGCCTCGACGGCGCGGTCGACGAACGGACGCAGGTCGTCGGGCGACCACACGGTGAAGTCGCCCCCGGCGGGCATGAGCCCGGATACCTTCGCCCACACTGTGGGCGACTCCGCGGCGCGCGCGATGTTCGTCCACCAGGGCTCGCGCTCCTCGCGGCGCACAGGCGGCTTCGAAAGGTGATCGATCACGATGCGCAGCCGCGGATGACGTTCCACGAGCTCCGGCACGATCTCGAGGTGGCGACGGCGCACCGGTACGTAGTCGAAGGGGACACCCTCGTCCTCGAGGAGGCGCAGCCCCTCGGAGACCGCCGGGCGCAGGATCCAGTCGGGGTCCGGCTCGGAGTTGATCCCATGGCGGATCCCTCGGAACTTGGGGTGCCTGCGCAGCTCGGCGAGCCGGCGGGCGGCGCGATCGGGTTCATCGAGCGGGATCCACGCCACGACGGCCGCGATCTCTTCGTGCTCTGCGGCCTGGTCGAGGAGGAAGTCGGTATCGGCGTCGTTGTCGGCGCCCTGGACCAGCACGGTGGCGGTCACGCCGGCCCGCGAGAGCAGAGGCTGGAGCTCACCGAACAGCACCTCGCGATCGAGGAGCGGCAGGTGCGGGCCGAGCCAGGGGTAGGAGGCGCGCCGTCGATCCCACAGATGGTGATGTGCGTCGATCAGCCGAGCGGTCGAGACGGTCATAGCGGAAGCCCATCGGCCAGGTCGTCGACCGCGACGACGCGTCCACCGCTCGCGAGTGTGACGACCAGCGTCCGGAGATCGTCGCCCGCGAAGCAGAGGTTGGTCGGCCGCGATCCCTCGCCTGTGGGGAGTCGATCGGTGACGGAGCCGGTCGGGTCGATGACGACGACCTCGTCCGAGGCGAACGCGGCGACGTAGAGGTTGCCGCCGGCGTCGAAGGCGATCCCGTCGGGCTCGGTCCCGGGGATCTCCGCGAACGTCTCGGCATCGCCGAGGGTGGCACCTTCCCTGGGTAGCCGGACGATGCGGTCCCCATGGGAGTCGGCGACGAACAGCGCGCTCGCGTCCGCGTCGAACGCGAGGCCGTTCGGGAAGGCGATGCCCTCGGCCACGGTCGTCACATCGTCGGTGGCGGGGTCCCATCGGCGCACGCGCGGTGCGAGGCCGCGCTCCTCGTCGGTGCCCGGATCGGTGTACCAGAGGGCACCGTCTGGTCCATAGGTCCCGTCGTTGGGCGCAACGCTCGCCGGGGTGACGAGATCAGTGACCACGTCGCCGTCGACCACCTGGATCCCGGCGCTGACGGGGCGCAGGGAGCGGGTGCGGAACTTCGCGTTCTGCAGCACGGCCAGCCGGCCGTCGCGCCCGAGGGCGAGACCGTTCGGCCCCCCACCGGTTTCCACGATTCGTTCGACGGAGGTGTCAGGGGTGCCGTCGAGGGCGAGGGTGACGATCTGTCCTCGGGACATGCTCGTGACTGCGAGTCGTCCTTCGCCGAGCCAGACCGGGCCTTCGGTGAACCCGATGCCTCGGGCGATCTCGCGGAATGATGTGGCCACATTGCTCCCTTCGACCTCGATGTCCCAGCCAGGCTAACGCATGTTTCGCAGATCGCGCATGAATTCGAATCTCATCATCGGCGCTCTGAGCGTTCGTCAGCGGCGCGGTGGACCCGAGCCGCATCGGTCGGGAGTTTTTCCCGAAAATGTATTGACAATTCGAATATCCGCTGCTTGTGTTGCTTCCACGTCCCTCGACCTGCGAGCGACCGAGTGCATAGGCGCCTCTCTCGGCTACGGCCGTCGGCGGGGCGTCGCCTCAGTCGTCCGCGAGTTCGTGGCAATGAGGAAGAGTCCTCGCGCGACGGTGCGCCGACCGGTGCGACGCCGCGGACGTGACCCGAAGTGCCCGTCCCCGTCGCCGACGGGGCGGCGAAAGGAGGCAGGTCAATGCGGATCTCATCCGCTCGGAAATTCACGCCCCTCGCAGTGGGCGTCGCGGCACTGGCCCTCATCCTCGCAGCCTGCTCCGGCGGGGGAGCCGTGGGCGCCGGGGGGGACAGTGACGCCGAGGTCGGCGTCACAGAGGACACCATCTATCTCGCGGCGTCCCAGACGCTGAGCGGTCCCGGGGCCGCTAGCTGCGCGCCCAGCACGGATGCGGCGAAGCTCTACTTCGACAAGGTCAATGCCGAGGGCGGCATCGACGGTCGCAAGATCGACTTCGAGGTGATCGACGACGCGTACGACCCGCAGCGCGCGCTCGCGAACGTGCGCGGCTTCATCGACAGCAAGTTCGCCATGGTCGGCGCGTGCGGGTCCGCGACGGCCGCCGCGGTCTACAAGACACTGAGCTCCGCGGGAATGCCGTTCCTGTTCCCGACCAACGGCGTCGCGGAGGTCGTCAAGCCCGCGGCCCCTGGTGTCTTCCAGATCCTGCCCCTGTACGAGGACCAGACGGCGGCGCTCGTGCAATACGGCTTCGAGGAGTTCGGCGCCGGGAGCATCTTCGTCGTCGTCAACCCGCTCGGCGAGTACGAGTCGGCGATCGAGCGCGCCCGAGAGGCGGCGGAGCAGGGCGGCGGCGAGTTCGCCGGCTCGGCGGTCGCCCAGCTCGGCACCACCGACTACACGCCGATCGCGCTCCAGATCAAGGAAGCGGAGCCCGACTTCGTCGTGATCAGCACGGGCGGCAGCGACAGCGCCAAGTTCGTCAACGCGCTCGTGGACCAGAATGCACTCCCGGCCAAGGGGGTCCTGGGCACGAGTGCCGCGGTCGCGGGCTCGTTCCTCAACTCGTACAACGTCGCGGCCGCTGAGCACCTCTACCTCGGCTCGGCGACCCAGTTGCCCGCCGCTGCCGACAACGAGTGCATCGAGCTGCTCGCCGGCGGCGACTTCGCGAACGACCCCATCGCCCACATCGGATGCGCATCGGCCATGGGAATCGTCCAGGCGATCCGGCAGACCTCGCCGCTCACCCGCGAGGGCCTCATGAAGACGATCGAGTCGTGGAGCGAGGAGGACGTCTCGCCCGGCGTGTTCGCCCCGGTGAGCTTCTCCGCTGAGGACCACATCGGCCTCGCGACGCTGTACATCGTCCAGCCCAAGGGCTCCGAGTTCAACGTCATCGCCCAATGCCCATACAGCGAGGATGACTCAGCGGTGGGCGGCTGCACGGCGGCAGGCTGACGGGAACGCTGCAGCACCGTCGACACGAAGGACTGAGGACATGGATCTGTACATCTCGGCCGCGATCAGCGGAGTCGCCGTCGGTCTGCTCTACGGCATGATCGGATTCGCCATCGTCATGCTGTACAAGTCGACGGGCGTGGCGAACTTCGCGCAGGGGACGCTCGCGACTCTCGGCGCGTTCGTCGCCTGGGCGCTCGTCACCGACGCCGGCCTGCCGCTGCTGGCGGCGGTGCCGATCGCGCTGGTCGCGTCCGGGGTGTTCGGGATCATCGTCTACTTCCTCGTGATCCGGCCGCGGGCGAGCGCGGGCAACCTCAACATCACCGTCCGCACCCTCGGGCTGTCGCTTCTTCTGCTGGCGATCATGGAGTGGCGGTGGGGCGCCCTGGCGCCCTACCGCTACCCCACGATCGTCCAAGGCGAGGGTATCCAGATCGCCTCGGTGGTGCTCCCGGCGCAGAGCCTGCTCATCGCGGCCGTCGCAGCGGTCATCATGGTGCTGCTGTGGGCCCTGTTCCGCTACACGCGTGCGGGTCTGAGCTTCCGCGCGCTCGCCGAGCAGCCCGACACCGCTCGGCTGCTCGGACTGCGTGCCACGAGGCTGAGCGCCGCCACGTGGGGCCTGAGCGCCATCCTCGGCACCATCGTCGGAGTGCTGCTCGCGCCCAGCGCGTTCCTCGCTCCGGCGATGATGGAGCCGTACCTCCTCTTCACGTTCACAGGCATCGTGCTCGGAGGACTCACGAGCCTTCCCGGCGCGCTCCTCGGGAGCGTCATCGTCGGAATCATCTCCAACGTCACCATCGTGGCGTTCAACCTCGAAGCCGGCGTCCTCGTCGTCTTCGTCATCCTCCTCATCGTCATGCTCCTGCGCCCGCAAGGACTGCTCGGCAAGCAGGAAGCCGTCCGGCTGTGACCTCGAACGTCCACGAAGGAGTGGTCTCCCGATGATCATCGGCGACGCAAAGAACCGCACGCTCGTCCCGAGCCTCGTCATCGCGGGTGGGGTGACGGTCGTCGGCCTCGCACTGCCGCTCGACACCACCCTCGAGTACACCCTCATCGCAGCGGTCGCCTGGGCGATCGCCGCGATCGGGCTCGACGTGCTCGTGGGCTTCACCGGGCAGGTCTCGTTCGGGCAGGCCGCCTTCGTCGCAATAGGGGCTTACGCGACATCCGCCTTACGAATACATGCCGGCTTCCCCACACCACTCGCGGTGGTCGTGGGGGTGGGGATCACGGGGGTCATCGCACTGCTGCTCGGGAGCATCGTCGTGCGGTACCGGATCTTCGGCATCGCGGTCGCGACGCTGTTCTTCGGATACCTCACGGTGACGGTGCTCATGGGCGACGTGCTTCGCCCGGTGTTCGGCGGTGCCAACGGGCTCGCCGTGCCCGAGTACGAGCTGGTCGGCTCGCACGGCAAGCCCTACCTCCTGCTCACGTGCGTCGTGCTGCTCATCGTCGTGTTCGTGACCTGTTCTCTCACGGACTCGCAGACCGGTCGAGCGCTGCGTCTGGTGAAGACGAATGAGGCGGTCGCGGCTGCGGCGGGCATCCGCGTCCGTCGGATGAAGATGCTGTCCTTCACCTACTGCTGTGTTCTGGCGGCTATCGCCGGGGTGCTGTACGCCGGGGTCGTGGGGTACCTCGGACCGGAGGGCTTCGGCATCAAGCAGTCAGTCAACATCTTCGCAATGCTCGTCGTGGGCGGTGCCGGCACGGTCGGGGGTCCGATCCTCGGCGCGCTGCTCGTCACGATCCTGCCCGGATACCTGCTGCGGGACGGCCACGTCTCCGCTGTCGTGTTCGCCGCAGTACTGCTGTTCTTCCTCATCCTTCTGCCCGAGGGCATCTACGGACTCCTGCAGCGCGTCGGGGCGTGGATCACGCGCATGGTCCCCGCGCTCGGACGCTTCGCCGCGCGGAGGCGGTCGGCGCGCGTGCGCCGCGTCGACCACGATCCCGACGCCGCGACGACCGTCGTCGGCGGGGCATCCCGCGTCGTCGACGAGACCACGGAGGCCGAGGCCGACATCCCGGCGCTCGAGGTCGACGGCGTGGAAGTGACCTTCGGCGGGTTCGTCGCCCTCTCCGACGTGGACCTGCGCATCCGGGCCGGAAGCGTCCACGCGATCATCGGCCCCAACGGCGCCGGGAAGACGACGCTCCTGAACGCGGTGTCGGGCCTGTACGTGCCGTCGAAAGGCGACATCCGCGTGTTCGGCGAGTCGACGCGCGGGATGCCGCCCCACCGCATCCGTCAGCGCGGAGTGGTCCGGACCTTCCAGACGCCCGCCATCGTGCCGGACCTGGACGTGCTCGACAACGTCAAGCTCGGTCTGGATGCCGACGAGAAGGGCTCCTTCTGGACCGACCTGCTCGGTCGGCTGGCCACGGGTCGCCGCGAGCGTGCGCTCGAGGCGGAGGCGCACTGGGCGCTCGATGCTGTGGGCATCGACGAGAGCCGTCGCGCGCTGCTCGCGAAGAACCTCGACTTGAGCGAGCAGAAGCGGGTCGAGATCGCGCGCGGTCTCGTGGGCCACGCCCGCCTGCTGCTGCTCGACGAGCCGACGGCGGGCCTCTCGGTCAAGCAGATGGAGAGCCTCGGAGCGACGCTCAAAGAGGTCCACCGCAGGTTCGGACTCACGATCATGGTGATCTCGCACCACATCGGATTCATCCTGGACATCGCCGACGAGATGACGGTGCTCGACTACGGGCGCGTCATCGGCAACGGGGAGCCCGCCGAGGTGCTGGCGCGTCCTGAGATCGCGGCGACCTTCATGGGCGTCGATGCCGAGCCGGTCGAGGAGACCGCAGGAACGGAGGGGTCATGACCACGGATGCGGCGCAGCCGGCCACCGGCCGCGGTCTCGAGATCGAAGACCTCGTCGTCGGATACGGCAAGGCGACGGTGCTGCACGGCCTCTCACTCTCCGTCGCGCCCGGCGAGATCGTCGGGGTCGCCGGACCGAACGGCGCCGGGAAGTCGACGCTGCTCAAGGTCATCTCGGGACTGCTGCCCCGCACCGCCCGGCGGCTCGACTTCGACGGCGTGCCGCTCAAGCGGGATCCCGTCTCCGTGGTCGGTCGAGGCGTCGTGCACGTGCCCGAGGGGCGGCGGATGTTCGCGAACCTCACGGTCGAGGAGAATCTCCGGATCGGCGCGATCGGAGGCCGCGTACGCGAATACCGCGCCGCGCGGGACCGGGTGGTCGAGTTGCTCCCGGCCATCGTTCCCATGCTGGGCCGCAGGGCCGGACTGCTGAGCGGCGGCCAGCAGCAGCAGGTGGCGATCGCGCGCGGCCTCATCGCGAACCCCTCCCTGCTCATGGTCGACGAGCTCAGCCTCGGCCTCTCGCCCACGGCCGTCGCGAGCATCTCCGCGAGCACCGTCGCGAGCTGCCGCGAGCTCGGTGCGGGACTTCTCTGGGTGGACCAGAACGTGACGATCTTGGCGAAGCACTGCGACCGCCTCGTGCTCCTGCGCGACGGCGTCGCCGAAGCCGTCGACATGACCGATCGCGAGGCCCTCGGCTCCGTGTACTTCTGAGTCGATGACCACCCGCCGCATCCCGAGGCCTCACGACCTCGCGCCGCTCCTGCGGTTCAAGCGCCCCGTGCTGTCGCCCACCCGGCGACGGCTCGAGGCGGCGCTCACGATCCACGACCTGCGCCGAATCGCGAAGCGTCGCACACCGCGCGCAGCCTTCGACTTCGGCGACGGCGCGGCCGAGAGCGAGCTGTCGCTGCGGCGGGCCCGCCAGGCGTTCGAGGACGTCGAGTTCCATCCGACGGTGCTCACAGACGTATCGGATGTCGACACGTCACGGGACGTGCTGGGCCACCGCAGCAGTCATCCGTTCGCGATCGCCCCGATCGGGTTCACGCGCATGATGCACAGTGAGGGGGAGCGCGCCGGGGCGGCCGCGGCCGCAGCGTTCGGCATCCCGTTCACGCTCTCGACGATGGGCACGACGTCTATCGAGGACGTGGCGGCCGCAAGCGGGGATGGGCGTCGTTGGTTCCAGCTCTACCTCTGGAAGGACCGAGAACGCTCGATGGCGCTTGTCGGGCGAGCCGCCGCGGCGGGGTACGACACGCTCCTCGTGACCGTCGACTCCGCGGTCGCCGGCTCTCGGCTGCGAGACGTGCGCAACGGTATGACGATTCCGCCGACGCTCACCCCGCGCACGGTCATCGACGCGATCCCGCGACCGCGGTGGTGGTTCGACTTCCTCACCACCGAGCCGCTGTCGTTCGCCTCACTCGACCGCTGGAGCGGCACCGTGGCGGCGCTCGTCGACACGATGTTCGATCCGCGGCTCGGCTATGACGACTTGGCGTGGATCCGCGAGCAGTGGCCGGGGAAAGTGGTCGTGAAGGGAGTGCAGTCACTCCACGATGCGAGGCGCATCGCCGCGACCGGGGTCGACGGCATCGTGCTCTCGAACCACGGTGGGCGTCAGCTGGACCGGGCACCCGTGCCGTTCCACCTGCTGCCCGAAGTCGTGCGCGAGGTCGGCGCCGACGTGGAGATCTGGCTCGACACGGGGGTCATGTCGGGGGCCGACATCGTGGCGGCAGTGGCTCTGGGCGCTCGCAATGTGCTCATCGGGCGCGCGTACGTGTACGGGCTCATGGCCGGCGGACGCGCAGGCGTGGATCGCGCGCTCGACATCCTGTCGGCACAGATGCGCCGCACACTGCAGCTCCTCGGTGCGCCGACCCTCGATGAGCTCGGGCCGCATCACGTGAGACAGCTACGGCGGTTCGTTCCGGTCGAGGGGTGAGCGTCTCCGGCCTCGCCGCGAGACCTGCCGCGCAGGCGACGGCCGCGCGAGGCCGCGCCCGATCGCGGACTCAGCCCGGGATGCCGTGGCGCGCCCGTGGATCCGACGCGACACGGGTGCGCAGGGTGCGCACCGTCGTCGACGTGCACAGGAAGAGCGTGCGCCAGTCGTCACCGCCCCAGGTGAGGTTGGCACACACCTCGGGCGTGCGGATGATGCCGAGCAGCTCGCCCGCGGGGTCGAACACCCAGAGGCCGTCGCGTGCCGTCACCCACACGTTGCCCTGCTCGTCGCAGCGCATGCCGTCGGGGTTGCCCGTCTCCGCGCCGGCACTGCCCATGCCCGAGCACACGATGCGAGCGGGACCGAGAGTGCCGTCGGGGCGTACGTCGAACGCTTTGAGGTCGTCGACGTCGTCGACGTAGAGGACGGACTCGTCGGGGGAGAAACAGAGCCCGTTGGGCTGTTCGAACTCGTCTCGTGCGACGACGAGTTCGACGTCCCCACCTCCCGGGGGCACGCGATAGACACCCTGGAAGCCGAGCTCGAAGGGCCGCTCGACGCCCACGACGTGCTTCCACCTGCCGTAGTTCGAATCGGTGAACCAGACGCTTCCGTCGGAGCGTACGACCACGTCGTTGGGACTGTTGAGGTAGGTGCCCTCGAAGTGGAACGCCACGATCTCCCGTGCGCCGTCGGCACGCACGCGCACCACTGAGCTCGAAGCGTGCTCGCAGAGCAGGATCGAGCCGTCGAGGTCGACGGTTGCTCCGTTGACCTTCCACGCGGGGCGTGCCTCGAGCCTGGCACCGCGGTCCGCGCGCCAGCTCCATCGCGCGTCGCCGCGGAGGTCGCTGAAGGTGAGCGTCGAGGTCGCCGGCTGCCACGCGGGGCCCTCTGTGAAGACGAAACCGGAGGCGATCGTCTCGAAGTCGGCGTCGGGGTCGAGGAGCTCGCGCAGCCGGTCGGTGGCGTGGAGGAGTTCGATCATCGAGGTCCTTCCGAACGGATGCGCGGCGTCGCGGCATCCGCAGTTCAATCCTGCAAACCAACCAAGAATTCGAAAGTTATTGACGTTTCGAATACAAGGCCCTACTGTCGAGACTACAACGATCCTTCTCGCAGGAAGCAACGATGCGCCTAGCCAATCTCGCCGGACGGCTCGTACTTGTCGACGGTGATCGAGCCCTCGACGTAGAACGGTCCAGTGGCGGCACCTTCTCCTCTGACCCCCAGTCCGTGTACGAGCGCTGGGACGAGTTCCGCGCATGGGCGCAGACGGCATCCCTCGCCGGCGCTGAGGGGTTCGACCCGCGTCAGCTCTGCTCGCCGGTACCCACTCCGCGCCAGCTCTTCGCCGTGGGGCTCAACTACCGCGACCATGTCGATGAGGTGGGCCTCGCACACGACGTGCCGGTGGTGTTCACGAAGTACGTCTCCTCGATCGCCGGACCGTACGACGACATCCCGCACCCGGGCGGACACGTCGACTGGGAGGTCGAGCTCGTCGCCGTGATCGGGCGCGGCGGACACGGCATCCGCGAAGAGGATGCATGGAGCCACGTCGCAGGCCTCACGATCGGGCAGGACATCTCCGAGCGCATCACGCAGCACGTCGGGGTGACGCCTCAGTTCAGTCTCGGCAAGTCGTTCCCCAAGTTCGCGCCCATGGGGCCCGTCCTGGTCACGCCCGACGAACTCGACGATCCCGACGACGTCGCGCTCGAGACGGTCGTCAACGGCGAGACGGTGCAGAGCTCGCGGACGTCGTTCATGACCTCCTCGGTGAGTCGCCTCATCGCACAGCTCTCGAGTATCACGACCCTCCTCCCCGGCGATGTGATCTTCACAGGCACGCCTTCAGGAGTCGGGCTCGGGATGGTCCCGCCGCGCTACCTGAACGTCGGTGACGAGCTCGTCACGCGCATCGAGGGGGTCGGCGAGCTGCGCAATCGCATCGTCGCCCGCCAGGGGGTCGCATGACGCGGCGACTCACGCTCACGTTCGACAACGGCCCGGTGCCGGGTATCACCGAGGCCGTGCTCGACGTGCTGCGCGATCGCGGGCTCACCGCGACCTTCTTCGTGGTGGGCACCGATCTGCAGAAGCCGGGCCGGAGGGACCTCGTCGCACGGGCGAGAGGCGAGGGTCATCGCGTCGGAAATCACACGATGACGCACAGCGTGCTGCTCGGACGCACGGACGATCCCGCCGCACCGGAGAAGGAGATCGCCGCCAATCAGGACCTTCTCGGCGACCTCGCCTCAGAGGAGCGCTTCTTCCGGCCGTGGGGCGACGGCGGCGTCCTCGGGCCGCACCTGCTGAGCCCCCAGGCCATCGATCTGCTCGAGCGCGGCGGTTACAGCCTTGTGCTGTGGAACAGCGTGCCGCGCGACTGGGAGGATGCGACCGGATGGCCGGCGCGCGCCCGGGCAGACATCGATCGGCAGGACTGGACCGTTCTCGTGCTCCACGACAACTCACCGGCCGTCGAGCAGCTCGCCGGCTTCCTCGACGCCGTCGTCGCCGACGGTGTCGAGATCCGATCGGACTTCCCGGACGAGTGCGTCCCGATCCGACGCGGTGTTCGGACGGGGTCGCTCGAGGGGCTCGTCTCCGCATGACCCACGCAACACGAGAGGAACAGTGACGTGACAGACGCCGTGATCGCCGGCATCGGCGAATCCAAGATCGGCAAGGTGCCCGAGATGACGACCCTCGGGCTCATCGTCGACGCCTCGCTGAAGGCGATCGAAGACGCTGGCCTCACCGCCCACGACATCGACGGGATCATTCTGCACCCCGCCTTCCACATGTCGCCGCGGTACCACATCATCGTCTCCGAGACCCTCGGGATCTACGTCAAGACGCTCGCCGACACTGAGATGGCGGGGGGAGCCTCGTACGGGCTGGCCCTCGAGCGAGCGAAGCAGGCCGTCGAATCGGGGCTGTGCAAGAACGTTCTGCTCGTCGGCGGCGAGAAGCTCGCGACAGGGCACCTGTCCGGATCGGCGATGATGGCGTCGGTCGGTGCGCACAACCTCGACTGGGAGTACCCGTACGGCGCGACCATCCCGTCCTACTACGGCTTGCTCGCGCAGCGCTACTTCCACGAGACCGGTGCGACGGAGGCCGACCTCGCCGAGATCGCCGTCATGGTGCGACGGCACGCGAGCCGCAATCCGCTGGCGACCTACCGCGACGAGATCACGGTCGACGACGTGCTGAACTCCCCGGTCATCTCCTCACCGCTGCACCGCCTCGACTGCTCGCTCGTCTCGGACGGCGCGACCGCATACGTCGTCTCGGCGCGGGGCGCGAGCAAGGATCCGAAGCGCGAGGTCGAGTTCCTGGGCATCGGCCAGGCGCAGTCTTATTACCACATGGGTCAGCTCGCGGAAGGTTCGATGGACGGCAAGCACGACCTCGTCCGCACCGTCGTCGACATCGCGGGCGACCGTGCGTTCGGGCAGGCCGGAATCTCGCGCGACGACGTCGACGTCGCGATGATCTACGACTCGTTCACCATCACCGTCGCCGTGCAGTTGGAAGATCTCGGGTTCGCGGAGCGTGGGGGCGCGGGAGCCTTCGTGCGCGAGCACGGCGACCTCGGCGGCAAGCTCCCGATCAACACGCACGGCGGGTTGCTCAGTTTCGCCCACCCCGGAGCGAGCGGCGGCATGATGAGCTTCGCAGAGGCGGTGCGCCAACTCCGTGGAGAAGCCCAGGGGCGCCAGGTGGACGACGCCGAGATCGCCCTCGTCACGAGTGCGAGCGCCGTCGCCTCAAACTTCACCGTCAGCATCCTAGGCGCCTCGCGAGCCTGAGCCGGAAGGAGACAGACATGGGCAAGATCCATCGGCCGCTGCCGACAATCACCCCCGACCACGAGCGGTTCTGGCAGGCCGCGAAAGCGCATCGGATGGAACTGCAGAAGTGCGACCGGTGCGGCCGTTTCTGGTACTACCCCGGTCCGGTGTGCCACTACTGCTCGTCGCGGGAGTTCACATGGACGCCCGTCAGCGGCAACGGCACGATCTACAGCTACAGCGTGCTCGAGCGTGCGAAGGGCAACCCCTTCGAGGGCGACGTGCCGATCGCGATCGTGCTGGTGCGCCTCGAGGAAGGCCCGGTCATGATGTCGAACCTCGTCGACTATCAGCCGGATGATCTGCGCATCGACGCGCCTGTGACGGTGACGTACGAGGACGTCGACGAGCAGGTCACCTTGCCGGTCTTCCGTCCGGCCGCATGACCGGGCTCCGCATCGGGTGGGTCGGCCTCGGCGCGATGGGCGGGCCGATGGCCCGCGTGGCGGTCGAGGCCGGCTTCGAGGTGACGGGGTTCGACGTCGCCGCGGATGCGGTCGCGACGCTCGCCGCAGCGGGCGGCCGGATCGCCGGCTCGCCCGCAGAGGCGGCGCAGACCGCCGACGTTCTCGTCCTCATGGTCGCGACACCCGGGCAGGCCGAGGCGGTCCTCTTCGGAGACGGGGGCGCCGCGTCGGCGTTGCGCCCGGGGTCGATCGTGCTCGTCATGGCGACCGTCGGAGACACCGCTGTCCGCTCGTGGGCTGAGCGGCTCGCGGACTCGGACATCGCCGTCGTCGACGCGCCCGTGTCGGGGGGCGTGGAACGGGCCGCCGCGGGCGAGCTCCTGGTTATGGTCGCGGGATCCGAGGGCGAGATCGCACGGGTTCGTCCGCTGCTCGATGCTCTCGCCGCATCCGCGCCCGTCGTAGGTGCTGAGAGTGGGGACGGGCAGCGGATGAAGCTCGTCAACCAGCTGCTGTGCGGCGTGCACATCGTCGCCGCCGCGGAGGCGTTGTCCTTCGCGGAGGCGCTGGGCCTCGATCCGCGCGCGGCGTGGGAGGTCGTGAGGCAGGGCGCGGCCCGCTCGTTCATGCTCGACGACCGGGGCGCGCGGATGCTCGACGAGGCGCCGCCGGTGCGCAGCGCGGTCGACATCTTCGTCAAGGACATGGGGCTCGTGGTCGAAGCCGCCGAGTCCGCCGCGCATGAACCCGTGCTTGCTCGGGCCGCCCGTACCGTCTTCGGCACGGCTCGCGATCGAGGGCTCGGACGCCGCGACGACTCCGCGGTGATCGAGATCTATCGGAAGCTGTGATGCGCGTCAGCGTGCCGACCGAGGAGCTCGCGCAGCGCCTGTCGGGATGCGCCGACATCGCTGTATGGGATCTCGTGGGCGCCCCGCCGTGGTCGGCCATCGACGTCGTCGTGCCGCCGTACCAGAGCGATCCGTCCCTCCTCACGGCGCTCGCCGACGTCGAGGTGCGACTCGTGCAGAGCCAGAGCATCGGCTATGACGGCGTCGCCGATCACCTCCCGTCCGGCATCGCGTTCGCGAACGCCGCCGGAGTGCACGAGGGACCCGCGGCGGAGATCGGGATCGCCCTGCTCCTCGCCGCCCAGCGCGACCTTCCGAGGTACGCCGCACAGCAGATCAGCGGCACATGGAGTTCGGACGTCACGCGTGGCCTGCTTGGCCTGCGCGTCGTGATCCTCGGCGCCGGCGGTCTCGCGGGAGCATTCGTCGACCGGCTGGCACCCTTCGGAGCCGATGCCGTGCGCGTCGGTCGATCCCGGCGTCGCGACTCGCGGGGCGACGTCGCGGGGCCCGATGATCTCGCGCGCCTTCTCCCCGAGGCGGATGCCGTCGTCGTCTGCCTTCCGCTCGACGATTCGACTCGCGGAATGGTCGACGCCTCATTCCTCGGCCGCCTCCGCGAAGGGGCACTCTTGGTGAACATCGGCCGCGGACCAGTGGTGGATACGGCGGCTCTCCTCATCGAGCTCGAGTCGGGACGGCTGCGCGCGGCGCTCGACGTGACCGACCCCGAGCCGCTTCCGCCGTCGCATCCGCTCTGGCGCATGCCGGGCGTGCTCATCTCGCCCCACGTCGGCGGGAAGGTCAGCACTATGACGGATGCTGTGGAGTCACTGCTCAGGCGGCAGCTCACCGCCCTCAAGAGCGGTGCGACCCCCGCCAACCTCGTCGAGTTCGCCTGAGCGCGCACCTTGGTGGCGGCGGCGAGCGCCTGGGACCGAGACCCGCCGCCTTGCGCGAGACAGGTCAGTCCGGCCCACTTCAATTCAGAGGGTCGATTCCAGAGGTAGTTCGGACTGGTTTGCTCGTTTCGACGCCAGTTGGGACTGAAGATTCTGCGGGTTCTAGGTTCGCGCGCCTCGAGGATTGTCCAGAGGTAGTTCGGACAAGAGAACGAAAGAATCCCAGGTCAGGAGGCTTCGCACTTCCGCGGCGTGCGCGAATAGCCTCCGCCCAGCGGCCTGATGGTCGGGCAGGCTAACCGAGCATCCGGCCGCCATGAACGACGCGGGCGCTCACAGAGGCCAACCCGGAGGTATCTCGAATGAACGGAGCGTCTCACGCTCGCTGCCCGCTGAGGGACCGACGTGAGACGGTGATCCACCGCGCGTGTGCTCTCGTCTCACGTGGTCGGGACGAGGTCACCTGCTGCCCGCCATCGCGACGATTGCCGCGGCGCCGACCGCTCCGCCCGCTACGACAATTAGCCCGGCTACCCACAAGACAACTTGCGAGGCGCCAGCCGTTGCGACCGCAACAACTACTGCAGCGAGGACGTAAGTCGTCAAGAACATGGATAGCGATAGCGTCGCGAGCTGCCGCGCGTGCCGTGCGCTGAGCGGGAAGAACGCCACCGCGCCGAGAACGAGGGTCACTCCGACCGTAACGACCCCCCTCCAGAACTCGAGCGGCTCGACCGGCTCGCCGGGCTCAAACGCCAAGAGTCGAAGGTGTTCCAGCGGAACGGCGACCAGTCCCGCCAGAAGGTAGATCAAGAGGGCAAAGAGCCAATCAACAGGTGAGCTGCGGCTTCGATCCTGCGAAGTCGGGGTCTTCATGAGTCAAGACTTACAGGGGACGCAGCAATGGCCCGCCTAGTGCTCGCCGATCGACCGGTGATCGCACGTCGCGAACCTCGAACTTCGACGGCCACTTCCGCGCATCGCCGATCGAATCACCGCCTATCGGGTGGGCCAATCGACACGGGCGAGTCAATCTGTCGACGACGGTTGAAGAACCTGCCAAAACGACGGGCGAAAACTAGGCCACCTGGTTGTCGTTTGCTCAGTCTGCCGGATCCTGTGTCTTGATGCTCGGGAGGCTGTCGATGCCCCTGCCGCGGAGTCGGTAGCTGGCGC
>NZ_DASRXZ010000005.1:0-6448 GCF_035687345.1 Microbacterium sp. | reverse complement strand
CTGCGGCATCCGTCACGGTCTCGAGCAGGTCGCCGCGGATGATGTCGGGAGGATCGGATGCCGCGACCGCCGCCGCCGCGCGCAGGCGCGCGACCCGCGCGTCGTGGTCGGGCCCCGGCCACACGAGCGTCGCGAGCCACTCGACCTCTTCGGGATCGCGGGCGTCGATCGGGTTGAGGTCGACGCCGCGCCGCCACACCACCTCGGGCAGGCGGTCGGGGACGACGCCGTCGGCGTCGACACGGCATGCAAGAGACACGCGCGCCTCACCCGCGGTGGGCGCGAGGCGACGGATGCCGGACGGCGTCGAGTACTCGTAGGAGTACCGGTCGGGGAACAGGCAGAGGCCGGCGGCCGCGCCGACCTCGAGGAGTGCCACCGGGCCGTCGATGCGGGAGAGCACCGGCAGCAGGGTGGCGCAGCGGTTGGGCTCGTTCGTCTGCGTCGAGCGCTCCCTCGCGACGTCGAGCACGCGCTCCCAGTTCGCCAGCAGCCACTCGCGCCACCGGGCGAAGGGGGCGAGGGGCGACCCCGCCCAGCGTGCCGCCGCGAACAGAAGGTTCGGCTGGCGGAGGCGGCGCGCCAGGGGAGCGATGCGCTCCGCGAGCTCGCGGTCGCCCGCGATGCCGAGCGCCCACTCCTCGTAGAGCGGCGACGTGCCATGCGCCCAGTGACGGCCGAAGTCGTCGTAGAGGGCGGAGACGCGGGCGGGGTCGGTTCCATCGGTCGTGCTCACCACCACACCCTACGGCGGCGGGAATGACGGATGCCCCGGCTGCGCAAGCCGGGGCATCCGCTGTCTTCTTGGGCGGAGATCAGGCGCGCGCGCCGTCGCTCACGCGACGAGCCGCGGCGAGTGCCTGCTCGAGGTCGGCCTTGAGGTCGTCGATGTTCTCGATCCCGACCGAAAGACGAACGAGGCCGGGAGTCACGCCGCTCGAGAGCTGCTGCTCGGGCGTGAGCTGCGAATGCGTCGTCGACGCCGGGTGGATGACGAGCGAGCGCACGTCGCCGATGTTCGCGAGGTGGCTGAACAGCGAGAGCGAGTTGACGAACTCGCGGCCCGCCTCGACACCGCCCTTGAGCTCGAACGACAGCACCGCGCCGACGCCCTTCGGTGCGTACGTGTTGGCAGCCGCGTACCAGGGCGAGGTGGGCAGGCCCGAGTAATTGACGGATGCCACGTCGTCGTGGTTCTCGAGCCACTCCGCGATCTCCTGCGCGTTCTGCACGTGGCGCTCGATGCGCAGCGAGAGCGTCTCGATGCCCTGCAGGAGCAGCCACGCGCTGATGGGCGCGATCGCCGAGCCGAGGTCGCGCAGGAGCTGCACGCGCGCCTTGATGATGTAGGCGAGTCCATCGCCGACCGCGGTCGTGTAGCTCGCGCCGTGGTACGACGGGTCGGGCTCGGTGAGGCCGGGGAACTTGTCGACGTGCTGCGACCACGCGAAGCGGCCGCCGTCGACGATGACGCCGCCGATGGTCGTGCCGTGCCCGCCGAGGAACTTCGTCGCCGAGTGGAGCACGATGTCGGCGCCGTGCTCGAACGGGCGGATGAGGTAGGGGGTCGCGATCGTGTTGTCGACGATGAGCGGGACGCCGTTCTCGTGCGCGATGTCGGCGACCGTGCGGATGTCGAGGATGTTGACCTTCGGGTTGCCCACCGACTCCGCGAAGAACAGCTTCGTGTTCGGGCGGACGGCGCGGCGCCACTCCTCGGGGTCGTCCTGGTTCTCGACGAACGTCGTCTCGATGCCGAGCTTGGCGAGCGTGTACTTGAAGAGGTTGTACGTGCCGCCGTAGATCGAGCTCGACGACACGATGTGGTCGCCGGCCTCGGCGATGTTGAGCACCGCGAACGTCTCGGCCGCCTGACCGCTCGAGACCAGCAGCGCACCGGTGCCGCCCTCGAGCGCCGCGATGCGCTGCTCGACGACATCCTGCGTGGGGTTCTGGATGCGCGTGTAGATGTTGCCGAACTCGGCGAGGGCGAAGAGGTTCGCCGCGTGGTCGGCGCTGTCGAAGACGTACGACGTCGTCTGGTAGATCGGCGTGGCGCGCGCCTTCGTGACCGGGTCGGGCTGCGCGCCCGAGTGGATCTGCTTGGTCTCGAAGCGCCAGTTCTCTGCTGCGGACATGTCGGGCTCCTGCGGGTCGGTGGCGACGAGGGTCGTCGTCGGGCTCGTCCGAGAGTACGAAGGTGAGCGGCTTGTCAACAACGAACGGGAAATATGACGTAACGCCGGGGTCGCGGCATCCGCGTCGTCGCGTCGTCGAACGCGTCGCGACCTCGGTAGCGTTGAGGCATGGCTGACAGACGTGCTGTGGTGACAGGGGCCAGTTCGGGCATCGGCGCGGCGACGGTGCGCGCCCTGCGCGCGAGCGGGTGGGACGTCGTGGGCGTCGCGAGACGCGCCGACCGGCTCGCCGAGCTCGAGGCCGAGACGGGCGCCCTCGCGTACGCAGCCGACCTCACGGTGCAGGCCGACGTCGACGCGCTCGCCGAGTGGCTCGCCCAGTCGGGTCCGATCCACGCGCTCGTCCACGTTGCGGGCGGCGCGCGCGGCACGGACCGCATCGAAGACGGCGACCCCGACGACTGGCAGTGGATGTTCGACGTGAACGTGCTCTCGGCGCAGCGGCTGGTCGCCGCGCTGCTGCCGCTGCTGCGCGCGGGGGCCGCGGAGTCCGGCCACGCCGACACTCTGTTCGTGACGTCGACTGCGGCTTTCACGCCGTACCCCGGTGGCGGCGGCTACAACGCCGCGAAGGCGGGGGAGGGCATGGTCGCCCACGTGCTGCGGCTCGAGCTGAACGGGGAGCCCATCCGCGTGATCGAGATCGCTCCGGGCATGGTGCACACCGAGGAGTTCACACTCAACCGCCTGGGCGGTGACGCCGCGGCCGCGGCGCGCGTGTACGAGGGGGTCGAGAACCCGCTGACGGCGGATGACGTCGCCGAGGTCATCGCGTTCTCGCTGAACCTGCCCGGGCACGTGAACCTCGACCTCGTGACGATGCGTCCGGTCGCGCAATCGGCCCAGCATCTGCTCGCCCGCGGTCCGCTGCGCGTGCGCGGCGCCGAGCGCCTCTAGGGGGTCGGCCGGGGTGGCGATGACCCTGCCGCAGCTCGCCGAGGCCGGGCTGCTCGACCCGGAGTGGGCGACCGCGCTCGCGCCCGTCGCACCCGACATCGCGGCGCTCGGAGACCGCTTGCGCGCCGAGACCGCTGCGGGCCGCCGGTACCTGCCGACGGGCGACCGTGTGCTGCGCGCATTCCAGCGTCCCCTCGCCGAGGTCAGGGTCCTGATCGTCGGGCAGGACCCGTACCCGACCCCGGGGCATCCGATCGGGCTGTCGTTCGCAGTCGACCGCCACGTGCGCCCGCTCCCGCGCAGCCTCGCGAACATCTACCAGGAGCTGCACACCGACCTCGGGATCCCGCCCGCATCGCACGGCGACCTGTCGGCGTGGAGCGACCGTGGTGTGATGCTCCTCAACAGAGTGCTCACGGTCGCTCCGGGCGCTCCCGCGTCGCACCGCGGGTGGGGGTGGGAGAAGGTCACCGAGCACGCGATCCGCACGCTCGTCGCGCGCGGCGGACCGCTCGTCGCGATCCTGTGGGGAAACGACGCGCGCAACCTCCGCCCGATGCTCGGGAGCACGCCGATCATCGAGTCGCCGCATCCGTCGCCGCTCTCGGCCAGCCGCGGGTTCTTCGGCTCGCGCCCGTTCTCGCGCGCCAACGACCTGCTCGTGCATCAAGGCGCCGAGCCTGTGGATTGGCGCCTGCCCGACTGACGCCGACGCGTAGGCTGTCTCGCGTGCTGGAGGAGGAGTACGAGAAGAGCCGCAGACGGCTGCCGCGCCATCTGCGCAAGCAACCGGAGCCGGAGCGCCCCTTCTCGTATGAGATCCGTCCCGCTCGCGAGGCAGACCTCCCCGACATCCGCGAGATCTACAACCATTACGTGACGAACTCGGTCGTCACGTTCGACGAGAAGAAGTGGACGATCGCGCAGTGGCGCGACAAGTTCGCCTACCTCTCGAAGCTCGACCTCCCGTTCCTCGTCGCGGAGTCGCCGAGCGGGCAGATCCTCGGCTACGCGCTCGTGTCTCCGTGGTCGGGCAAGTCCTCCTACCGCTACACGGTCGAGAACTCGATCTACCTCGGCCAGGCGGCCGCCGGGAAGGGGCTCGGTCGCGCACTGCTGGAAGCGCTCATCGAGGCGTGCGAGGAGCGCGGCATCCGCGAGATGGTCGCCGTCATCAGCGACAAGGGCGCCGAGGCGTCGCTCGCGCTGCACGAGAAGCTCGGCTTCGTCGAGGTGGGCCGCATGGGCCGCGTGGGGTTCAAGTTCGGTCGCTGGCTCGGCACCATCTACCTGCAGAAGTCGCTCACACCCGCGAAGCGTAAGCGCGGACTGTTCGGCCGCTGAGGTCCGCGACAACAACCCTGGTACGCGAGTGACTCCTGTGGCAGATTGTGGGTTGTGACGCGTGCGCCCCAGCGCAGGGCCATCCGCACCGCGGCGACCGCCGCGGTAGCCGCGCTTGTCGCTGGTCTCGCAGTGGTCGCGGGGCCGGCGGCGCCTGCTTCGGCCGCGGATCCGCTTCCGAACCCGACGATCCCCGCGCAGTGCGGTCTCGGCGTGACACTCGTGCTCGACGCATCCGGTTCGGTGCAGACGGCCGGTGCCGTCGGCCAGGTCCGCACAGCGGCCGAGGCCTTCCTCGAGGCGTTCGCCGACACTGGATCGACGGCGCGCGTGCTGCAGTTCGCATCCCTCTCTGAGCAGCTCGCACCGCGGGCCGAAGTGACGAATGCGAGCCTCGCTCCGGGAGGCGTGTTCCGCGACGCGATCGACCGGTATTACAACCCGCTGCCGCCACGGCCGAGCGCCGTCGAGATCAAGCGCTTCAACAGCGGCAACCCGCAACAGTCCGGAAGCTGGGTCGCCTCCAACTCGAGCACCCAGTACACGAACTGGGACCAATCGCTGCGGCAGACGGCCGCGGATGCTGGGGACCTCGTCGTCTACATCACCGACGGCGACCCCACGGCGTACGACTTCAGCGAGCCGGGCGACCCGTTCAGCCCGGGACCTCCGCCCGACGTCGGAGTGGGAACCGATCGGACGAGCACCGTGGCGGGCATCACCCTCGACCGCGCCGTGACGCGTGCGAACTCCGTCAAGCAGACCGGCGCGCGCATCCTCGCGGTCGGGGTGGGCGAAGCGCTTCAGAACGATGCGAGCGTCGCACGCCTGACCCAGATCTCCGGGACGGACATCGCACGAACGGTCACCGAGTTCGATGTAGAGACGACGGATGTCGCCCTCGTGGCCGACTTCGCGGATCTCGCATCCGCCGTGCGGGCGCTCGTGCTCGATCTGTGTTCGCCGTCGCTCACGATCCGCAAGTTCGCGCAATCCGCTTCGGACGCGACGTACGCCCCTGCCGGCGGTTGGGAGATGACCGTCACGCCGACGGTGCCCGGCGGCTTCGACTGGGTGCTTCCGGAGGGGGCGATGGGACCGTCCGCGACGGTCGAGACGTCGCCGACGGGATTCGCGCAGTTCCAATGGGAGCCGACCGTTCCGGACGTCCTTTCGGGGGCTTCGGTGGCCGAGATCGCGCAGCCGGGATTCACGCCCGGCCGGCCCGGGCCGGCGAACGACTTCCGGTGCGAGTTCAGGAACGAGTTCGGAGGCGTCCGAGAGGTCGCCGGCGAGTTGAGCGTCGCCGCGGGTGAGGCGACGTTCGAGCTGACGGGCATCGGGAACGAGATCGGCACGTGCTCGGTCTACAACTCGTTCGACTACGCGCCCGGCATCGCGGTCACCAAGGTGAACTCGCCGACGGAGGTGCGCGGCGACCTCGTCCCGCCCACGAGCGTCACCTCGAGTTATGCGGTGACGAACACAGGCAACACCCCGCTCTCGAACCTCGTCATGAGCGACGACCGCTGCTCGCCGGTGACTCCGGCGACGGGTGAGCCCAACTCCGGCGACGTCAACGGCGACGGCAAGCTGGACCTCACTGAGACATGGGTGTTCAGGTGCGAGCGGGTCGCGCGTGCCCCGGCGAGCGTGCTCGGCGCACTGAACATCGTCAACACGATCACGGTGCAGGGAACGGATCCGTCGGGCGCCGTTGTGAGCAGCACCGCGCAGGACGACGTCGACGTGTACATCCCCTCGATCTCATTGACGAAGCTCGTCAACGGCCAGGAGTCGGTGACGATCGTGACCGGAGAGCAGGTCATGTACACGTACGCCGCGACGAACACCGGTGACACGCCTCTCGGCTCGGTCCAGCTCGTCGACGATACGCCGCCGTGCACGGACCCCGACCGCGACCCCGATCCCAACGGCAACGAGATCCTCGACATCGGCGAGACGTGGACGTACAGCTGCCCGTCTTCGCCAACCTCGTCCGTGGACAA
>NZ_DASRXZ010000004.1:0-44398 GCF_035687345.1 Microbacterium sp. | reverse complement strand
GCCGAGAGCGCGTTCGGGCTCGCGAAGGTCGTGATGCCGTCGACGTCGAGGCGGATGAGCCCGTCCGACGCGCGCGGCGCACCGCGACGCGGGCCGGTCGGCGCCGACAGGTCGGGAAAATCGCCCGTCGCGATCATGCCGAACAGGTCGTCGGCGCAGTCGTTGAACGTGATCTGCTGACGCGACGGCGTGCGCGTCTCGCCGAGGTTCGTGTGTCGCGTGAGCACGCCGATGACCTTCGGCTCCTCACCCGACTGGGTGGGCTCGCGCACGATCGGCACGGCGCGCACGCGCGTCGGAGTCTCTTCGAACCAGTCGGGCGACGCGGAGTCGACGATTCGCACGGTCGTGAACGCGTCGCGCACCTGGGTGCGCCACTGCGGCCGCACACGGTCGCCGACGATGTCGCGGTAGAAGAGCGTCGCGGCGCTGCTCGGGCGCGTGTGCGCGACGGCGATGAACGAGTCGTCCGCGGTGGGCGCCCAGATCACGATGTCGGCGAAGGCGAGGTCGGCGAGCAGCTGACCGTCCCCGGCGAGGCGGTGCAGCCATTCGACATCCGCTTCGCTCGACAGGCCTTGGGCGTACACGAGATCGCTGAGCGTCGACACCCGTCCAGCCTAGAGGCGAGGGGCGGATGCCGCGTTCCGCGGCCCTTGCGGCCGCACGACGGAGGCTCAGCCCGCGACCGCTGCGTCCCGCTGTCGGCGTGGGCGACGAGGCGCGCGCCGCGCCGCCGGCGCCACGGGCGGGAGGACCGCCTCGCCCACGAACCGCCGCAGCGCGAGCGTGAACGGCGATCGCCGAGCGACCTCGGCGATCGGACGCGCGGCGAGGAGCGAGGCATCCGCCGCCTTGGGATCGGACGGCACGAACCACACGTCCTCGATCCCGGCGAACCGGTCGAGCGTGCGCCGGACCTGACCGCGGGCGTCGATCCCGAGCGTGCCGCCGCGAAGCCGGTTCGCGACGACCGCGACGGGCGTCGCGCCGATCGTCGAGCGCAGGTCGGGGTAGGCGCGAAGGAACCGGGACACGCCGACCGGGTCGGCGCCGACGACGGCGATCACGAGGTCGGCGCTGCGCAGCGCGGCGAGTGTCGCGGCGTTGCGTCGGGGCCCCGCGAGGTCGCTCACGATCTCCTCGTCGCGCTCGAGCGGGGCCGCGACGTCGACCACGGTGTGATCCGCCCAGTCGCGGCACGCCGCGAGTGCGCCCGCGACTCGCGTGTCGCTCAGCTCGGGCCACCGCGACGGGCGGTTGATGCCGGTGAGCACGTCGACGCCGGATCGACCGAGCGGAGTCGCGATGCGTGTGAGCTCGCGCGCGTCGAGCCCGCCGAGCTCGGCCTGGCGGCACGCGGCGGCGAAGCCGGGCCCCTCATCGGCGAGCCCGAGCACGAGCGCGAGCGACGGCGCGTGCGAGTCCGCGTCGACGAGACCGACGTGCCGGCCGCCCCGCGCCAGCTCGAGAGCCAGGTCGATCGCGACGGTCGTGCGACCCGGTGAACCCGCCGGACCCCACACGACGATCAGTCGTGGCGCGTCCGGACCGACGGTGAGCCCTGCACCCTCGGGCTCGGCAGGCCACGCCTCGACGTGCGGGACCGCCGGCGGAAGAACGTCTTCGGCGTGCGAGGCGCCTCGGACAGCCCGCGGTGCGGGCTCGACTCGCGCGGACGCGAGCCGCGGTGTCTCGAGGGTCTCGGCGAGGCGCCACGGCTCGACGTCGACGGGCATCGCCGGAGGGAGGCCGAACAGCCCCGCGACCCGCTCGTCACCCGCTGCCGCGCTCAGCGGAGCGATCCGCACGCCACGGCGGTCGCACAGCGCGACGACGTCAGCAGTGAGCGTCTCGCGCGATGCCTGCAGCACCACGACGTCGACGTCGTGGAGGAGGTCGCCGGTCGACCCGACGTCGTCGGCGGTGAACGCGGTGGGTCCGCCTGCGGCGAGCGACAGGGCGGATGCGGGGACGACCGCCGCCACCTCGACACCCTCGCGCTCGAGCCCCGCGGCGAGGCCCTCGGACCACGGCTCGTCGACCGCGACGAGGATCCTCATCGCGCCGCCGCCGCGGGGACGATCGACAGCGCCGAGTCATCGGACATGGCCGCGAGGAGGTCCGCGACGTCGGCGCGGGGGACGACGAGCTCGAGAGCGGCGGATGCCCCGCCGATGACCCCCTCGTCGCGCGTGACCGACACGACCGACGCGTCGGCCACGAGAATGCGCGGCGTCTCGTAGCGACCGCGCTCGATGAGCGGCGCGGCCCAGACCTCGACGAGCGAACCGGTGCGCACCGACTCGGGCACGTCGACGGCGCTGCGCACGACGACGTTCGTCGTGTCGGAGCGCGCCGCGTCACCCACGGCGCTCAGCGGCACGAGCTCGCCGGACTCGATCGTGCGCGTCGCGATGACCCCGTCGGCCAGCTCGTCGGGCGCGAGGTACGCGTCGACGGTGCGCCCGAGCGCGACATCGATCGTGCGGACGTCGTCGGCGCTGACTGCCTGGCCCGCCACGATCGTGCGGGCCGCGGCGAGCACCGGAGCGGTCTGACGCGAGGCCGAGACGACGAACCACACACCCGCGATCGACGCGACGACCAGGACCACGCCGATGAGGAAACGGGCGTCGGACCAGAACGGCTTCGGGCGTGGTCGGGTGGCGTCGATCGCGGTCATGCCAACCATCGTGACGCAGGCCGTCGAGCACCCTTCTCGGTTATCCACAGACCGGGATCCGACATGCCGCACACCCCGCGTGGCCACGATAATCGGAGACATGTCCGCGACCCCGTCCGACTCCCGGCTGCTCGCCCCGGCGCAGGTCGCCGAGCTTCTCGGCGTCTCGGTCGACGAGGTCGTCGAGCTCGTCCGGACGGCCCGCATCCGCGGCGTGCGGATCGGATCGGCCTCGCAGCTGCGCATCTTCGCCCGCAGCGTCAACGAGTACCTCGACGATCTCGTCGAAGAAGAGCGGCTCGCCGCCCTGTGGCGCGAGTCGAACGAGGCGAGCTTCCCCGAGCTGTGGGGCACCGGCGTCGTCCGCAACGCCGACTGAGGCATCCGTCCCGTCAGATCACGCCGGCGGGCGCATCGAGGCGCACCCACGCGATCGACGAGAACGGGATCAGGCGGTAGCCGATGACGTCCGACGCGCGTCGCGGCGCACCCGCCTCATGCAGAGCGAGGTCGAGGTGGTCGGCCCCGGCGCGGTCGATCGTGCCGGTGAGCGCCCGGCCCGTGGCGAGGTGCACCGCAACCCCGGCACGGCGGCGCACGAGATCGCGCAGGACGAAGCCGAGCGTCATCCGGTCGGTGAGCGACGAACGGGCCTCGACCGGACGCGCGCTGCGCAGGATGTCGGCGTGGCCGGCGCCGATCGCCACGATCGACGCGAGAGGCACGAGCACGGCGCCCGCACGCGAATCGACGGGATCGAGTGCGACCCAATCGGCCCCGATGCTGGAGACCTCGGCGGCGATCACCGCGCCGTCCGTGAACTCGAACGACGGCGCAGTCCCGGTCCGCTCACGGCCCCGGAGGGCCGCGACGCGATCGCGCAGGGGTACGCGCGACAAGCGCAGGCGCTCGGCCTCGGTGTCGAGCGCGGCGCGCTCCGCCTCCCACTCCGAGGCGAACTGCGCCTCGAGGTCGTCGAAGAAGCGATCCCAGCGCACCACGCGAGCGTAGGACACGCACCGCGGCCCACTCGCAGTTATCCACAGCGTCCCGAACCTGAATTTCTCCTGAGAGTTCGTTCGTGTTCTACTGAGGACACCCCCCTCCCGATCGACATCCCCCCACGTCGAGATAGGTCACGCATGGCAACGATGCCCGCGGGCGCCGCCCGCGCATACCCAAGAGACGATCCGTTTGACATCACCCGGCACTTCGCACCCCAGCGAACCTCGACCGCGGCGCTCCCAGACCCGGCGCCGCTCCTGCGCAACCTCACGGTCGGCGTACTCGAGGTGTTCGCCGGCGTACGCGACGTCGACCAGCTCGCGCGCTGGCTGAGCGAAGACGCGTACCGCAAACTGGTGACGCGCTCGAACCTCGCCGCCCGCGCACGAAGCGCACGCGGCGTGCCCGCGACGCGACCGGTCCACGCGATCCTGTCCGTGCATCACTCCTCCCCCGCCGACGGCATCGTCGAGGGCGTGGTGATCGTCGCCGGACCCGCGCGCACCCGCGCGGTGGCGATGCGGCTCGAGGGCACCGACCGGCGCTGGCGCGCGACGTCGCTCGCGCTGCTGTGAGAACCGAGGGCTGAGTCCCGCCCGCTGTGGGCGCCGGCGGGCCTCAGTCCTCGTCGATCAGCTCGAGCAGCTTCTTGAGCGCGTCGCGGATCTCCGTGTGGTCGTACTGACCGGCGCGGCTCTCCGCCGAGATGACGCCCGACCGGTGCACCTTGCGGAAGTCGCCGAACGGGAACGAGTACGCCTGCTTCGTCTCGCGGTTCTCGGACTTGTCGATGCCGAGGTGCCAGTGCGAGAACTCGGTCCACCCCTCGCGCTCGATGAAGGCGTTCTCCTCATCGGCGGTGGGCGCGGCTTCCGACCAGTCGTCCCGCTCATCCTTGACGACCTTTCCCTCGCGGATGAGCGCGCGGGCGTGCTTCAGTGCGGGTTGGTTCAGTTCGATGGCCATGCGCGCGACGTTACGTCGCCCACGCGGCCATCGGCAGGGTCTTGACGGATGCTCCGCCCCCCGTTCTCGCGGGGCACCGCATCCGCGATCACTGCTCGTACGAAGCGAGGAAGTTGCCCAGCCGCTCGATCGCCTCGGTGAGCACCCGCGCCTCGGGGAGCGTCACGATGCGCAGGTGATCGGGCGTCGGCCAGTTGAAGCCTGTCCCCTGCACGAGCAGGACGTGCTCCGCGACGAGGAAGTCGTAGACGAGCTTGGCGTCGTCGCGGATCTCGTACACCTCGGGGTCGAGGCGCGGGAACGCATAGAGCGCGCCCTCCGGGCGGTGGCACGACACTCCGGGGATGGATTCGAGCGTGCGCCACGCGGCATCGCGCTGCTCGTGCAGGCGCCCGGAGGGCGCGATGAGCGCGTCGATCGACTGGACGCCCGACAGCGCGGCCTGGACGGCGTGCTGAGCCGGCACGTTCGGGCACAGGCGCGTGGAGGCGAGCAGCTGGATGCCCTCGAGGAACCCGGCCGCGTGCTTCTTCGGGCCTGTGATGACGAGCCACCCCGACCGGTATCCCGCAACACGGTAGGTCTTCGACAGGCCGTTGAAGGTCAGGCACAGCAAGTCGGGCGCGAGCGTCGCGAGCGGAATGTGCTCGGCGTCGTCGTACAGGATGCGGTCGTAGATCTCGTCGGACAGCAGCAGCAGCGAGTGCTCGCGCGCGATCTCGACGATCCCCTCGAGCACTTCGCGCGTGTACACCGCGCCGGTGGGGTTGTTCGGGTTGATCACCACGATCGCTTTGGTTCGCGGAGTGATCTTGGACCGGATGTCTTCGAGGTCGGGCTGCCACCCGTTCTGGCCGTCGCACAGGTAGTGCACCGGTGTACCGTCGGCGAGGCTCGTCATCGCCGTCCACAGTGGATAGTCCGGCGCCGGGATGAGCACCTCGTCGCCCTCGTCGAGCAGCGCCTGCATCGTCATCGTGATGAGCTCGGACACGCCGTTGCCGAGGTAGACGTCGTCGGGGTCGAACAGCGGGAACCCGGGGACCTGCTCGTACCGCGACACGACGGCGCGTCGCGCGGACATGATGCCACGGCTGTCGCTGTAGCCGTGGGCGTGCGGCATCGCCTCGATCATGTCGCGCACGATCTGGAACGGCGCCTCGAAGCCGAACGTCGCGGGGTTGCCCGTATTGAGCTTGAGGATCGTGTGGCCCTCCGACTCGAGCCGGTCGGCCTCCACCAGTGCCTGCCCGCGGATCTCGTAGAGAACGCCCTTGAGCTTGCTGGACTGATCGAGGGGACGGAGGGTCATCGTCTCAGGATATCCGCGAGGTCAGAGGTCCAATCGACGGAAGGTGGCCCGGGGCGTCCGCCCCGGGCCACCCGTCGAGACTGTTGCTCAGCGCTTGCGCTCGGCGGCGCGGCGCTGCGCGCGGTTCATCGGCGCCTGCTGCGAAGCGGGCTGATCGGAACCGTCGGTGCGCTGGCCGAAGGCGCCGCGCGGGGCCTCGGCGGCGGGAGCCTGCGGCTGCTGCGCGGGGGCCTGAGCGGCCGCGGCGGCCGCACGGCGCAGACGCGTCGCCGCCTGCTGCACCTGTCCGCGATCGTTGCGCACCTCGACCTCGCCCGCGTCGTTCGCGGCGGTGTACTGCAGGCGCTGGCCGTCGACGGTCGGTGCACTGAGCCCCTTCGCCTCGACCTGCGTCGCCTGCTCGCCCTCACCGGCGCGACGGACCTCGACCTCGAGGTTGTAGAGGTAGCCGACCGACTCCTCCTTGATCTGGCCCATCATCGCCTGGAACATCTGGTAACCCTCGCGCTGGTACTCGATGAGCGGGTCGCGCTGGGCCATCGCGCGCAGGCCGATGCCGTCCTTGAGGTAGTCCATCTCGTAGAGGTGGTCGCGCCAGCGACGGTCGAGCACCTGCAGCACGACGCGGCGCTCGAGCTCGCGCATCGCGGCCGATCCGAGCTGCTCCTCGCGCTTCTGGTAGGCGATCTTCGCGTCGGAGAGGATCTCGCGCTTGAGCCCCTCGGCGGTGATGCCTCCCTTGCGGCCCGCGGCCTCGGCGACGACCTCGTCGATCGTGACGCCGACGGGGTACAGGGTCTTCAGCTCGGTCCACAGCGCATCGAAGTCCCAGTTCTCGCTGTGACCCGACCCCGTGTGGTCGTCGATGATCGCGTTGATCGCATCCTCGATGAAGTGCTGCACGCGGTCGGCGATGTCGTCGCCCTGCAGGATGTGCCGGCGGTCGGAGTAGATCGCCTCGCGCTGCCGGTTGAGGACGTCGTCGTACTTGAGGACGTTCTTGCGGATCTCGGCGTTGCGCGCCTCGACCTGCGCCTGCGCGCTCTTGATGGCGCGCGTGACCATGCCCGACTCGATCGCGACGTCGTCGGGGAAGTTCGTTCGGGCGAGGATCGCCTCGGCGGCACCCGACTGGAACAGGCGCATGAGGTCGTCGGTGAGCGAGAGGTAGAAGCGACTCTCACCCGGGTCGCCCTGACGGCCGGAGCGACCGCGCAGCTGGTTGTCGATGCGGCGGGACTCGTGGCGTTCGGTGCCGAGCACGTACAGGCCGCCGACCTGGACGACCTTCTCCGCCTCGGCGGCCACCTTGTCGCGCACGTCGGCGTAGACGGCGTCCCACTCGGCTTCGTACTCCTCGGGCGTCTCGACGGGGTCGAGACCGCGCGCCTTCATCTCCTGCACCGCGAGGAACTCGGCGTTCCCGCCGAGCATGATGTCGGTACCGCGACCGGCCATGTTCGTCGCGACTGTGACGGCGCCCAGGCGACCGGCGCGGGCGACGATCTCGGCCTCACGCGCGTGGTTCTTCGCGTTGAGGACCTCGTGCTTGATGCCCTTCTTCGCGAGCAGGCGCGAGAGGTACTCGCTCTTCTCGACGCTGACCGTGCCGACGAGCACGGGCTGGCCGGTCTCGTGGCGACGGGCGATGTCTTCGACGACCTGCGCGAACTTCGCCTCCTCGTTCTTGTACACGAGGTCGGGCATGTCCTTGCGGATCATGGGCTTGTTCGTCGGAATCTGGACGACGCCGAGCTTGTACGTCGACATGAACTCGGCCGCCTCGGTCTCGGCGGTGCCGGTCATGCCCGAGAGCTTCTCGTACAGACGGAAGTAGTTCTGCAGAGTCACGGTCGCGAGCGTCTGGTTCTCGGCCTTGACGGGCACGCCCTCCTTGGCCTCGATCGCCTGGTGGACGCCCTCGTTGTAGCGCCGGCCGACGAGGATGCGGCCGGTGTGCTCGTCGACGATCATGACCTCGTCGTTCATCACGACGTAGTCGGTGTCGCGCTTGAACAGCGCGAGCGCCTTGAGCGAGTTGTTGAGGAACGAGATGAGCGGCGTGTTCGCCGACTCGTACAGGTTGTCGATGCCGAGGTAGTCCTCGACCTTCTCGATGCCGGGCTCGAGCACGCCGACGGTGCGCTTCTTCTCGTCGACCTCATAGTCGACGCCGGGCTCGAGCGTGCGCGCGATCTTCGCGAACTCGACGAACCAGCGGTTCGCCTCACCCGACGACGGACCGGAGATGATCAGCGGCGTGCGCGCCTCGTCGATGAGGATCGAGTCGACCTCGTCGACGATCGCGAAGAAGTGGCCGCGCTGGACGAGGTCCTCCTTGCGCCAGGCCATGTTGTCGCGCAGGTAGTCGAAGCCGAACTCGTTGTTCGTGCCGTAGGTGATATCGGCGTTGTACTGCTCACGGCGGACCTCGGGCGTCTGCCCGGCGACAATCGTGCCGGTCGTCATGCCGAGCGCGCGGTAGATGCGGCCCATGAGGTCGGACTGGTACGACGCGAGGAAGTCGTTGACCGTGACGATGTGCACGCCCTTGCCGGCGATCGCGTTGAGGTACGCGGGGAGCGTCGCGACGAGCGTCTTTCCTTCACCGGTCTTCATCTCGGCGATGTTGCCGAGGTGCAGAGCCGCGCCGCCCATGATCTGGACGTCGTAGTGGCGCTGGCCGATCGTGCGCTTGGCCGCCTCGCGCACGGCAGCGAAGGCCTCGGGCATGAGGCGGTCGAGCGATTCGCCGCCGTCGTAGCGCGCGCGGAGCTCCGCGGTCTCGCCGCGCAGCTCCTCGTCGGTGAGCTGCGCGTAGTCCTCTTCGAGGGCGTTGACGGCCTTCACCACCTGCTGAAGCCGGCGGAGGAGGCGTCCTTCACCGGCGCGGAGCAGTTTCTCGAGAGGGTTGGCCACGGAGTGTCTCCATCTGTCGGGCTGTGCGGCGACCGCCGCTCCCGCGCGCACGCCGTCGGGCGCCCCGCGGGCATACCTGCCTATGTTATCCGCCCGTGACCTTGGTGTGCGCTGGGTGTGGAGGGCGGGGTAATCATATACTCGGCAATCACATACGCGGTATGCACGCGTGACGGATGGGAGAGCGCATGTCGGTGCGGCAGAGCCTCTTGGCGATCCTCGATCAGGGGCCCTGCTACGGCTACCAGCTGCGGGCAGAGTTCGACCGGCGCACGGGGTCGACGTGGCCGCTCAATGTGGGACAGATCTACAACACGCTCGACCGGCTCGAGCGCGACGGGCTCGTCGAGAAGGGCGCGCCGGATGAGCACGGCCACGTGTACTGGCAGATCACGGATGCCGGTTCCGCCGCCGTGCGGGAATGGCTGGCCTCCCCCGTCGAGCGCCCCGCGGGCACGCGCGACGAGCTCGCGATCAAGCTCGCAATGGCCGCGACCCTTCCGGGCGTCGACGTCGGCGGCATCGTCGATGTGCAGCGCCGAGCGTCCCGCACGCGTCTGGACGCGCTGCGCGCGGCGACCTATCCGGGAGGCGATGCCGAAGGGCCGGAGGGCATCGCGTGGTCGCTCGTGCGCGACGCGATGACGTTCCAGGCGGAGGCCGAGCTGCGCTGGCTCGATCACGCCGAGCGGCGCCTCGCGGAGCACCCCCACCACGCGATGGGGCTCGAGCTTTCGACGATCCGGCCGAAGCGCGGGCGGCCCGCGGCAACGGCCACCCGTTGAGCGAGCCGAGGTCGCAGGCGTCCTGTCGCTTCACAGGCGGCCCGCATTAGCCTGAACTGTGTCCACTGACCAGACCCCGATCGACGCCGAGGCCCCTGCCGAGCCCGCGCCGATGACGTTCTCAGAGCTCGCGCTGGGCGATGCGGTGCTCAAGGCGCTGCGCGATGTGGGGTACGAGACCCCTTCCGCCATCCAGGCCGCGACGATCCCCCCGCTGCTGGCCGGCCGCGATGTCGTGGGCCTCGCCCAGACCGGGACAGGCAAGACCGCCGCGTTCGCGCTGCCCATCATCGACCGGCTCGAGCTGTCGCAGAAGACCCCGCAGGCGCTCGTGCTCGCCCCGACGCGCGAGCTCGCGCTGCAGGTGTGCGAGGCGTTCGAGAAGTACGCGTCGCACCTGAAGGGCGTGCACGTCCTCCCGGTCTACGGCGGGCAGGGCTACGGCGTGCAGCTGTCGGCGCTGCGGCGCGGCGTGCACATCGTCGTCGGCACGCCGGGCCGCATCATCGACCACCTCGACAAGGGCACGCTGGACCTGTCGGAGCTCAAGTACCTCGTGCTCGACGAGGCCGACGAGATGCTCAAGATGGGCTTCGCCGAGGACGTCGAGACGATCCTCGCCGAGACCCCCGCGACGAAGCAGGTCGCCCTCTTCTCGGCGACGATGCCCGCGACGATCCGCCGCATGTCGCAGCAGTACCTGAACGACCCCGAAGAGATCACGGTCAAGGCGAAGACCAAGACGTCGGCGAACATCACGCAGCGCTATCTCGTCGTGCCGTGGCAGCAGAAGATGGACGCTCTGACGCGCATCCTCGAGGTCGAGAACTTCGACGGCATGATCGTGTTCGGCCGCACGAAGAACGTCACGGAGGAGATCGCCGAGAAGCTTCGCGCCCGCGGCTACTCGGCCGCCGCGATCAACGGCGACATCGCGCAGCCGCAGCGCGAGCGCACGGTGAACCAGCTGAAGTCCGGCAAGCTCGACATCCTGGTGGCGACGGATGTCGCGGCGCGCGGCCTCGACGTCGACCGCATCTCGCACGTGGTGAACTACGACATCCCGACCGACGCCGAGTCGTACGTGCACCGCATCGGCCGGACGGGCCGCGCGGGCCGCACCGGCGACGCGATCAGCTTCGTCACGCCGCGCGAGCGCGGGCTCGTGCGCATGATCGAGCGCGCGACGCGTCAGGAGCTGACCGAGATGCCGCTGCCGAGCGTGGACGAGGTCAACGTCACGCGCCTCGCGCGGTTCGACGACCGCATCACGGCGGCGCTCGCCGAGGCGGAGCGCATCGAGGGCTTCCGCGACATCATCGCCCACTACGTGCGCCACCACGATGTGCCCGAGGTCGACGTGGCCGCCGCCCTCGCGATCGTCGCGCAGGGTGAGGAGCGCCTGCTGCTCGAGCCCGACCCCGAGCCGCGCGCACGCCCGGAGCGCCGCGAGCGCGGCAGCCGGTTCGAGCGGGACGGCGAGCGCGAGAGCGCCCGAGGCGAGCGCCCCGACCGCGGGCCCCGCAAGCCGCGCGAGGGCTTCGCGACGTATCGCATCGCCGTCGGGCGCCGTCAGCGCGTCGAGCCGCGGCAGATCGTCGGCGCCCTCGCGAACGAGGGGGGCCTTCGCCGCGACGACTTCGGCGCGATCCAGATCCGCCCGGACTTCTCGCTCGTCGAGCTTCCGGCCGACCTGTCGCCCGAGACGCTCGACCGGCTGTCGGGCACGCGCATCTCGGGGCAGCTCATCCAGCTGCGCCTCGACACGGGCGGCCCGAGCCGGCGCTTCGACCGGTCGTCGGATCGCGGTCCCGGAGCGAAGGATCGTCGACCGTCGCGGCGCTTCGACGACGACCGGCCGCTGCGCAAGCCGCGCCACCGCTCCGACCGCGACGGCTGAGGAGAGGCATCCGTCTCGACCGCTCTCCACACCCCCGTCGCCCGCCCAGCCGCCTTCAAGCTTGGCCCGTAGGATCGAGATATGGCGGGATTCTGGGGCGCACGCAAGCGCGAAGAGAAGGCGGCGCTCGAGGCTCAGGACGCCGATCTCGCCCGCCGCGCCCGCAGCGCGCTCGTGTCCGCGGATGAGCGCATCCGGCTGACCACCGACGAGCTCGCGTTCGCCGAGGCCGAACTCGGCGCCGGTCCCACGAAAGACCTGCGCGAGGCGCTCGAGGCGGTGCGCACGCACATGCAGGAGGCGTTCCACCTCCACCAGCTCAACCACGACGACATCCCCGACACCCCCGAAGAGCTGCGCACGCGCAACGCGCGCATCGTGCAGCTGTGCGAGTGGGCGGAAGACCTGCTCGATGACCGGACGGCCGCGCTCGCCGAGCCGATCGCGCGGGCACGTCGCGCTCCCGAGATCATCGCCGGAGTGAGGGCGGATGCCGTGCGCCTCCGTTCCCGTCTCTCCGAGGCCCGTGCGACGATCGAGCGCCTCTCCGCCCGCTACTCGGCCGACGCCATGAAGCAGATCGAGGCGAACCCCGCCGAGGCCGAGCAGCTGCTGTCGTTCGCGGAGCACTCCGCGGGCGTGGCCGAGCGCCGCCGCGAGGCGGGCCAGCGCGAGCAGGCCAACCTCGCACTCGAGGCCTCCACCGAGGCCGTGCGCCGCGCGGCGACCCTCGTCGACGCGGTGGAGACGTTCGAGATCGAAGCGCTCCGCGCCGAGGCGACTCTCGCGGCGATCATCGAGGACTCGCGGGGCGACATCGCGGCCGCGCTCAAGGAGCCGCACACTCCCGCGGTGTCGAAGGCGATCGCGGATCTGCAGGAGGCGCTCGCGTCCCTTCCCGCGGCCGGCGTCAACACCGATCCGTTCACCCATCTGTCGCGCCTGCGCGAGGCGAACTCGGCACTCGATGCCGCGATCGCCGCTGCGCGCGAGCGCGCCGCCCGTCCGATTCCCCCGCTCGAGCACGTGCGCCACGCGATCGACGACGCCGACCGTCAGCTCGCCGTCGCGCGCGACGTCATCGCGGGGCACCGCGGCTGGATCGGCGCCGACGCCCGCACGCGCCTCGCCGAGGCGGAGCGCGTGCGCGTCGACCTCGACCGGTACCTCGGCACGTCGGCCGCCGCGGCGACCTCCATCGACGAGGACCACCGCGAGCAGGCGATGGCGATGGCCCGCCGCATCGCGTTCCTCGCCGGAGAGGCCCTTCAGCTCGCGCAGCGCGACATCGACGCCGCTCGCCCGCAGGAGATGACGCCCTGGGGCGCTCCGCAGCAGGGCTGGGGCGGCCGCCGCGGCGGCGGAGACCTCATGGGCGGAATCCTCGGCGGTCTCGTCATCGGCAGCATCCTCGACGGCATCTTCGACTGAGACGGATGCCGCGGCGGCGCCGCTCGCGCGGCATCCGGTCAGCCGGCCTTGTCGGGCACCGACGACCGCAGCGGTCGCGCGCCCGTGAGCCGCAGCGCGATGGCGCTCAGGATGCCGCCGCCGACGCACAGCGCGACGACGAGCCACATGACGGGCGCGAAGCCCGCGGCACCGGTCCCGGCGATGAGCGACGCGAACAGGGGCGGGCCGACCGTCGACCCGAGGTTGCCGAGCTGCGTCAGCACGCCGTTCGCGCGCGAGGTGACCGTCGGGTCGGTCGACAGCGACGGGATCAGCCCGAACGCCGCGCCCTGGATGAGGCCCGAGAAGAACATGAGCGCGAGCGGCACAAGCAGGATCGGGATCTCTCCCGCGAGCAGCGCCCACGTCGCGATGACGAGCACCGCGACGCCCGCGTAGCCGACGATGAGCACGACCGGCGGGGTCGTCGTGTACTGGCCCACGAAGCCCGCGACGATCGTGCCGATGATGCTCACGAGCGGCATCCACACGAGGAGGACACCCGCGATCGACGCGTCCTCGGCGAAGAGCGGCACGAACGTCACGAGCGGCACGTACATGAGCGTGTGGAAGATGAACACGACGCCCGGCAGGAACTGCCGTGGCGACCGGTACGCGTCGACGTGCGCACGGAAGAAGCCTTCGGCGTGCGCGTCGCGGTTCGGCTGCTCCCCCGGCACGTGCGGCAGCACGAGCAGCACCGCCGCGAGCAGCACCGCGAGCAGGATCGCGTGCCCGAGGAACACCGCGCCGACGCCGCCCGCGTGCTCGACGATCGGCGCGAGCCATCCCGCGAACGCGAACGCCAGTCCGAAGAACGCGCCCCACAGGCTCATCGCGAGCGACACGTGTCGCGGCGCGCTCAGAAGGATGATGAGCACGGGGCACGAGATGACGAGCCCGAGGTGGGCGATCCCTTCGAGCACCCGAGCGCCGAGGAAGACGGGAAGCGGCGGCAGGAACGACTGCACGAGCGACAGGATCGCGCCGATCGCGAGGCAGCCGACGATGACGCGGCGGAATCCGATGCGGGCGGCGAGCACGCTCGCCGTGAGCCCGAGCACCATCCCGACGATCGCGGGCGCCGAGACGAACAGCGCCGCGACCGTGTCGGGGGCGTCGAAGGCCGCAGCCACGGGCAGGAAGACGGCTGCGACCTTCGCGAACTGCATGCCCGCCGCTATCCCGACGACGACGAGCAGCGCGATCGGCACCCAGCGGGTGCGCGTGAGCGTCACCGGTGGTGCTACGAGGCGGCGCGCTCGGGAGCGGCCTGCGTCGTCAGCGAGATCACTCCGTAGTCCCAGCCCTTCCTGCGGTACACGACACTCGGGTGGTCGGTGCGCGCGTCGATGAAGAGGAAGAAGTCGTGCCCGACGAGTTCCATGCGGTCGACGGCCTCTTCGACGGTGAGCCACTCGGGCTCGAAGTTCTTGGTGCGGATGACGACCGGCGTGTATTCGCCCTCGCCGTCCTCTCCTGCGATGACGGGGATCTCGCCGGTCGCGACGGCGTGGAGCACGTCGGCGGACACGGGCTGGACGTCGATGCCCTGCAGGGATCCGTTCTGGAACTTCGCCCCGCGGGGGTGCTGACGGGCGTCGACCCGCTTCTCCTTCGCGCGACGGAGCTGCTGGCACAGCTTGTCGACGGCCATGTCGAGGGCGGCGAACTTGTCGCCGTCGGTCGCTTCGGCCCGCACGATGGGACCCTTGCCCGTGACCGTCAGCTCGACGGTGTCGTCTTCCATGCGTCCGTTCTTGTACGCCTGGTGCGTGACCTTGACGTCGAGGCGCTGTGCGCGCGGCGCGAGGTGCTCGATGCGGACGGCCTTCTCTTCGACCACGGTGCGGAAACGATCGGTGATACCGACACCCACGCCGACGATGCTGGTTTCCATCCTTGACCTCCTTGCTCCGGTCCCCCGGCCAAGGGCGGACCGGTCAGTCGCCTTGTTGACACCCACGCTATCCCGGTGCCGCCCGGGTGTCACGTGAGGAAAGTCCCGTCGAGCGACTTATGACGTCACCCGGGCGTGTCGCGGCGTGCGGGCGACGCACACACCGCCGACGACGTCCGCACCGGCCGTGCGCAGCGCGCGGGCGGCCTCGTCGAGCGTCGCGCCTGTCGTGACCACGTCGTCGAGCACGAGCACGCGGCGCGCGCCGATGTCCCGCGCGCGCATGCTCCCGCTGACGTTCGCGCGACGGGCCTCGATCCCGAGCCCGCGCTGGTCGGCGGTTCGCCGCGCGGGTGCCAGCAGTCGCTCGGTGCGCACGCCGGTGCGCCGCGCGACGAGCTCGGGCACGCGGAACCCGCGGCGTCGGTACGCCGCCCTCGAAGTCGGCACGGGGACGAGGGCATCGATTGCGCCGACGGTCGCCGCCGCCTCGATGAGAGCCCCGCGCAGCGGCACTGCGAGGGGACGCGCCAGGCCCGTGCGGCCCTCCTCCTTGAGGGCGCGGATGACGCGCGCCGCGACTCCCTGGAATGCGAGGCCACTCCACACCGCGAGCCCCGACGCGAGACGGTCGCGCGTCACGGTGGGTGCGAGCGCGCCGCGGCACGCGTCGCACAGCGCGACGTCGGGTTCGTCGCATCCGGCGCAACTCACCGGGAAGAGCACCGCCGACGCGTCGGCGAGCGATCGGGCCAGGAGATCGGCGAGCGGGTCCGGTGGAATCACTCCCCCAGGCTGACCGCACGCCAGCGCCGCGAGCGTGCGAGAGCGACGACCGGTGGATCGTCCGGGGTCGCGCCGTGCCGGGGAGGAGGCGACGCCTCAGCGCCCGCGCGGGATCAGCGCGGCCGGCCCTGCTGCGTCGCGAGCACGAGGACGCCCTGGGTCGTCTGCGCCCAGCTCGAGCCGCGCCGCACGTAGACCAGACCGTCGTCGGTGCGCAGGCGCACGGCCGCCGGCGAGTTGACGCCCGACACCGAGGATGCGGTGGTCGGGGCATCCGTCGTCGTCATCGTCCCGCCGACCACCACCTCGAACAGCGACACACCCCCACCCATGCCCGAGGCGAGCACACCCACCGTCGAGTCGTCGAGCCATGAGAGCGACAGGGCCTGTCCGGGAAGGCTCGCGATGCGCTCGTGCTCGCCGAGCCGCACGGGCACGCCCTGCGCGTCGCGTACGACGCCGGCGACCCACACCTCGCTGCTGCCGCCCGCGCTGACCGCCGCCGCGACGCGTGTGCCGTCGCGCGACACCGACATCGCGCGCACCTGGGTCGCGCCGGTCCACGCGTCGGCGACCGGGCGCACCGCTCCGTCGACTCCGACGACCTGCATCGCGGAGGGCGCGCCCGACGGAACGCTCCACACGTACCCGAGCGGATCGGCGCTGGGGTCGACGAGCCCCGACCGCGTGTCGGTCACGAGCACCCCCTGCTCCGCGTCGAGGCGCGCGACGGCGCCGTTCGCAAGTCGCGCCGCGGCGAAGTCGCGGTCCGGCGCCACCTGCAGCGCCGCCGGCTGCGTCTCGACGACGAGCTGCGACAGCCCGGGGAGCGGCGCGATCTCGCCTCCCGTGAGGAACCCGAACCCGTCCTCGGTGAGCACGAGCGGCTGCGCGACGACGCTCGTCGAGCGCGTCACCGCGGGCTCGGGGTCGAGCGGGGTCGTCTCGACGAAGAGGTCCGCGTGCGAGATGTTCGCCGTCTGCAGGCTCGCGTCGAGCTGCGCCTGGATGCGGCTGAGCGTCTCGGCGTCGAGGTCGAGCGCCTCGGACGAGAGCCCCACGTTCGCGACGCCGGACGACACGGGCACCGCCGCGGGCTCGAGGTGCACGCTGTCGGGCACGGCCGTCACGACCGACTCCGCAAGCCACGGACTCGGAGCGCCGTCGAGCAGGGCGCGGGAGATGCGTGTCGCGGCATTCGTGGCGAACCACCGCACGTCGGGCACGAGGTACGTCCACGTCGGGTCGAAGTACATGACCGCGTACTCGTGGAAGATGCTCGGGAAGACGTTGCGCGCCAGCACGATGCCGTCGGGCGCCTCGGTGATGCGCCACTCCCCGTCGTCCTGCTGCGCGAGACGGAACGGCAGCTCGGTCGTCGTGCCCTCGTCGAGCGAGTACGCGCCGTTCTCGTCGACGGTCGCGACCCGCACGAGGGCGGCCGACACCTGCCCCTCGGTCGGCGACGTGAACTCGCGCTCGCCGATGTCGACCGTGACGCTCGCCGTCGGGTCCCACTCGTCGCGCAGCGACGGCGCGAGGAACTCCCGGGCACGCTCCCACCCGCCCGCAGCGCCCGTGCCCGCGCGGATGAACCCGTCGACGATCTCCTCGGGCGACGCACCCGGCTGCGGGCCCGCCGGGATGAACGCGAACTCGGGAGCCGTCGCGACATCGCCCGCGGGGAGTCCCGGCTGCACCTGCCCCGTGGTCGGCAGCGATCCGCACGCGGTGAGGGCGAGCGCCGCAGCGACCGCGGCGATGACGGACCGGATGCCCCGCCGCACCGCGCGACCCGTCGACGGCGTTCCTGTGGCGGGCTTCACGAGCGGCCTCCTGCGGTCGGGGCATCCGCGTCGGACCTCGAGTCGGATGCCGCGGCGTCCGTCACCTGCACGTCGATCGGCTGCGTGAGGCCCAGGTCGTCGAGCGGCGCCGAGGCGTCGTCGCCGGGTTCGACCGGGACCGGCGATGTGCCGGTCAGCTGCCCGCCCGAGCGCGGGAGCATGAGCACGAAGTTCGATCCGCGGCCGGGCTCGGACCACACGGCGAGCTCACCGCCGTGCAGGCGGGCGTCGCCGAGGGCGATCGACAGGCCGAGGCCCGTGCCTCCGATCGTGCGGCTGCGCGAGGGGTCGGCGCGCCAGAAGCGGTCGAACACGTGCTCGACGTCCTCGGGACGCATGCCGATGCCGAAGTCCCGCACGCCGAGCGCGACCGTCTGCTGGTCGCTGTCGACCGTCACGACGATCGGGCGGCCCTCGCCGTGCTCGATCGCATTCCCGAGGAGGTTGCGCACGATGCGGCGCACGCGCCGCGGGTCGAGCTCGACCGGTGAGTACCCACCCGGTGCCACGAGCCGCACGTCGCTGCCGTGCTGCTCGGCGAGCGTGTGCATCGAGGCGATGACGTCCTCGGCGAGGTGCGCGAGGCTCGTGGGCTCGAGCTCGAGCTGCACCGAGCCCGCGTCGTAGCGGCTGATCTCGAGGAGGTCGGACAGCAGCGTCTCGAAGCGCTGCACCTGCGCGTTCAGCAGCTCGGCGGCGCGAGCGGTCGCGGGGTCGAACTCGTCGCGCCGGTCGTTGATCATGTCGGCCGCGAGGCGGATCGTGGTCAGCGGCGTGCGCAGCTCGTGCGACACGTCCGACACGAACCGCTGCTGCACAAGCGACAGGTCGGCGAGCTCCTTGATCTGCGACTCGATGCTGTCGGCCATCGCGTTGAACGAGCGGCCGAGCGTCGCGAACTCGTCCTCGCCGCGCACGGGGAGCCGCACGCCGAGCTCTCCGGCCGCGAGCCGTGCGCTCGTGTCGGCGGCCTCGCCGATGGGCGTGGTCACCGACCGCAGCACGAACCATGCGATCGCGCCGATGAGCAGCACGAGCCCCACGCCGACGACCCACAGCGTGAGCTGCACGAATCCGAGTGTCTGCTGCGCCGCGGCGAGGTCGTACGCGAGGTAGAGCTCGTACGTGCCGAGCTCGGGCACCTGAAGCTGCTGACCCACGACGATGCCGGGGACGGAGCGGTCGCCGACCTCGATGCTCACCGACTGCCACCACTGCCGCGAGGCATCCGCCTGCACCGCGGCGCGCATCGCCTCGCTCACCGTGACGTACGACTCGAACCCGCCCGACACGAGGTCGGGCGGCGCGATCGACGACGGCGTCTGGTCGGATCGCTTCATCGTGAACAGGTCCGTCTCGGACTGCTGCGCGATCGTTCCGCCCACCGCGAGGAGGAGGTTCTGGAGCTGCACCTCGCTGCCCTGCGGCTCTGCGGAGTCGAGCGTCGCCTGCGCCTCGACGCTCGCGCGCAGCGCATCGGCCTGCACCTGCCGCGCGCGCGAGTCGAAGAGGTCGTTCTGGATCGCGAGCGCCATCCACACGCACGCGACGAGGATCGCGAGCGCTGTCAGGGCGAGCGTGATCAGCACGGTGCGGAATCGCAGCGAGCGGCGCCACAGCAGCGCGACCTCGCCCGGCCACGCGCGCCAGTCGCGCACGCGGCTCATGGCGGGACGGGCAGCGGGCGCCTTCGTTCCGCCCGGTGCCTCGGCGCTGCCCCGGGCCATGAGTGCCTCAGACGACGGCGCCGGCGCGGTAGCCCACGCCGCGCACCGTCGTGACGATCTTCGGGTTGTCGGGGTCCTGCTCGACCTTCGCGCGCAGACGCTGCACGTGCACGTTCACGAGGCGCGTGTCGGCCTTGTAGTGGTAACCCCACACCTGCTCGAGCAGCATCTCGCGCGAGAACACCTGCTGCGGCTTCGAGGCGAGTGCGACGAGGAGCTCGAACTCGAGCGGTGTGAGCGCGATCACGGTGTCGCCGCGGCGCACCTCGTGCGCGGCGACGTCGACGGTCAGGTCACCGACGCGGAGCATCTCGCCGGCCGGCTGCGCCGCCGGCCGCAGGCGGGTGCGGATGCGGGCCACGAGCTCCTTCGGATTGAAGGGCTTCACGATGTAGTCGTCCGCGCCGGACTCGAGGCCCTTCACGACGTCGGCGGTGTCGGTGCGCGCCGTGAGCATGATGATGGGAACGCCGGACTCCGCGCGCACGAGCGTGCAGATCTCGATGCCGTCCATGCCGGGGAGCATGAGGTCGAGGAGGATCAGGTCGGGGCGCTCCGACCGCCACACGTCGACGGCTTTCGCGCCGTCGGCGCAGAAGACGGTGTCGAACCCTTCCGTGCGCAGCACGATTCCGATCATCTCGGCGAGGGCGGTGTCGTCGTCGACCACCAGAATTCGTGAAGTCATGTAACGCGTCGGTCCTTTGCGTCCGGCCCGGGTGCGGGTGCGGGCACGACGGTGGTGCACGTCCGCCGGGCGCTGTCGCCCAGCGTAATCCACACCACCTGAAGGCAGGCCGAGGGATCGCCGCGCGTATGACACGATAGGGATTCAGCCCGCGCAGGGCCGTGCATCGAGGAGGCGAACCGTGACCGCCTATCCGGCCTGGACACCGGCATCCCGGCCCGGGATCATCCCCCTGCATCCGCTGACGTTCGGGACGATCCTGGGCAAGTCGTTCGCCGCGCTGCGGCAGAACCCGCGTGTCCTGCTGGGCTTCGCGTTGTGCGTCCAGACGGGCGCCTATCTGCTGCTGCTCGTGGCCATCGGCGCCATCGCGTTCGCGTCGTTCTCGCGCCTCGACACGGTCCGGCCGGGCACCGACGAGTACGAGGCGATCGCCGCGGGGTCCACCGCGATCACGATCGTCGCGGGCGTCGTCCTGGCTCTCGCCGTCGGCGTGCTGAGCGTCATCGTGCAGGGCATCGTCGTGAGCGAGGTCGCGCACGCCGCGGTCGCCGAGAAGCTCACGCTCGGCGCGCTGTGGCGGCGCGTGCGCCCGGTCGTGTGGCGCCTCATCGGCTACACGCTGCTCCTGCTGCTGCTCACGCTCGCCGCCATCGCCGTCGTCGGCACCGTGCTCTTCGCGATCGGCACCGCTTCGCCGCCCGCGGCGGCCGCGCTCATCGTGCTCGTCGTGCTCGGGGCGATCCCGCTCGGTCTGTGGCTGTCGACGAAGCTGCTCCTCGCCCCCGCGGCGATCATCCTCGAGAAGGCGTCGGTGTTCGGCGCGATCGCCCGTTCCTGGACGCTGATCCGAGGACGCTTCTGGCCGGCGCTCGGCGTCATCGTGCTCATCTCGCTCGTGTTCGGCGTGGTCGGCCAGGTCGTCGGCATCCCGTTCACCGTCATCGCCGCGGGCCTGGGCACCGTGATCGCGCCGACGGGAGACCCGGGCCCCACGGGCATCGTCGCGATCATCGTGACCGGACTGCTGACCCAGGCGGTCACGCTGCTCATCCAGTCGATGGCGCTCATCGTGCAGGCGACGGCGGCGGCCCTCATCTACATCGACTGCCGCATGCGCCGCGAGGGCCTCGACCTCGACCTGCTCGCGTACGTGGAGCACCGTGACGCGGGCGCGAGCGGCCTCCCCGACCCGTACGCGCAGGGCATCGGGCGCTCGTTCGTGCGTCCGGCTCCAACCGGCGTGCCCTACGGGGCTCCCGCATACGGCCCTCCTGCCGGGTACCCGTACCTGCCCCAGAACACGCCGGGCACGTACGGCGCACCGCCCGCTCCGGGCACGTACGGCGCACCGCCCGCTCCAGGCGCGTACGCACCGGCACAGGGCGGCTACCCGCCTTCGCCGAGCGCCTATCCGCAGCCCCACGGCGGCTACGCGCCGGCGCCGGGCGGCTATCCTCCCCCTCCCGCGACGCCGCCGTACGCGGCCTACCCGCCGCCTCCCGGAGCGACCCCCGCGCCGCCTGTACCGCCGACCCCTGCCGAGGCGACGGGCGCTCCCGGCCCGAACGCACCTCAGCCCACCCAGTGGGCCGCCCCGGGCCAGACGGCGGGTGACGCCGACCGCGAGAGTCCGTGGTCCTGATCGGCTCGCTCGCGGCGCGTGCGGCGGTGCTCGTCTCGAGCGCGCCGCCGCTCACGCCCGACGGCGACGAGGCACGCGAGTGGGCTGAGCGCGAATTGGCCGACCCGGTCTACGAGGCCGCCGAGCCCACCCTGTTCGACCGCATGGCGCGCGCGATCGGCGACTTCTTCGCGAGCCTCTTCGACGTCCAGCTCGGCGGCGGGTGGGGCTCGGCGATCGCGATCATCGCGGCGATCGTCTTCGCGGCGGTCGTGGTCGCCGCACTGCTTGTGTGGGGCGTCCCCCGGGCGACCCGGCGCGCGACGACCGGCGTCGGGGAGCTCTTCGGCGAGACCGAGGGGCGCAGCGCGGCCGAGTTGCGGCGCGCCGCCGCGCAGCACGCGGATGCCGGCGAGTGGGATGCCGCCGTCATCGTCCGCTTCCGTGCGCTGGCGCGCGGACTCATCGAGCGCGACGTCGTCGACGTCCCGCCCGGTGCGACCGTCCACGCCTTCGCGAGAGCCGCCGCGCGCGCCTTCCCCGCCCGCGCCGACGACCTCGAGCGCGCCGCCGGCGCGTTCGACGACGTCCGCTACCTGCGCCGTCCCGGCACGCGTGAGCTGTACCGTCTCGTGGCCGGCGCCGATGACGCCGTCGCCTCCGAACGTCCCATCCTTGTCGACCGGCTGGGGGCGCTCGCATGACCCTCACGGCCGCGCCGACGGAGGCGCCCACGACGTCTCCGCCCACCGCGAAGCGGGCGCGTGGTGCGATCACGTGGATCGTCATCGTGATCGTGCTGCTCGTCGCGGCGGGCTTCGGCGTGGTGCTCTCGGGCATCGGGCAGTGGGCCGAGCGCGGCATGCTCGACCCCGAGTCCGCGGGCCCGACGGGAACGCGTGCGATCGTCGAGGTCCTGCGCGACCACGGGGTCGAGGTCACGGTGGCGCGCGACCGCGCGACCGCCGCGCGTGAGCTCGCAGAGGGCCCTGCGACGCTCGTGCTGCCCGATGCGCCGGCGTTGTCGGACGACGCGATCGAAGAGCTGGCGGATGCCGCATCCGACGTCGTCCTCATCGACCCGCGCACGCGCACCCTGCGCCTTGCGTTCGAGGGCGCGGGGCCGGCGGGCGCCGCGGGCGCCGACCCCATCGAGCCGCGGTGCGGCCTCCCCGAGGCGCAACGGGCGGGGCGCGTCGCTCCGGGCGCGGTGTTCCTCGCGGGCGACGCCGACGAGGCGTGCTACCCGTCGGGCGACGGCTTCGGGCTGCTGTCGGGTCCGCACGAGGACGGCGGCCGCATCTCGGCGGTCGATGGGCGCGTTCTCTTCACGAACGAACGCCTCGCCGCCGACGGCAACGCCGCCCTCGCCGCGAACCTCATGGGCCGGCACCCCCATCTCGTCTGGTACGTGCCGAGCCCGGCCGACTCCGACCTCGCCGACGCGAACCCGTCGCTCGGCGAGCTGACCCCGCCGTGGGTGAGTCCCGTCATCGTGCTGCTCATCGTCGCGGGGGTCACCGCAGCGATCTGGCGCGGCCGCCGATTCGGCCCCCTCGTGACGGAGCGCCTGCCGGTCACCGTGCGTGCGTCCGAGACGACGGAGGGCCGCGCGCGGCTCTACGCGCAGTCGCGCGACGCGACCCACGCGCTCGACCAGCTGCGGATCGGCGCGCTCGAGCGCATCTCGCACCTCCTCGGCCTCGGCCGAGCCGCATCCGCACCCGAGATCTGCGACGCCGCCGCCGCGCGCGTGGGCGTCGACCGCGCGATCGTGCGCGGCACCCTCATCGACCAGATCCCCGCAGACGACGCCGAGCTCGTCGCGCTGGCCCAGCGCATCCGGCAGCTCGAACAGGCCGTGCGGGCCGCCGTCCGTCCCGAAAGGAACACGCCATGACCGACGCCGCGACACACACCTTCGACGACGCCGCCCTGCGCGAGGCGATGAACCGCGTCCGCCTCGAGGTGGGCAAGGCCGTGATCGGGCAGGACGGCACCGTGACCGGCCTGCTCATCGCGCTCCTCGCCCGCGGACATGTGCTGCTCGAAGGTGTGCCCGGTGTGGCCAAGACCCTTCTGGTCCGCGCATTCAGCACGGCGCTCGGGCTCGAGACGAAGCGCATCCAGTTCACGCCCGACCTCATGCCCGGCGACGTGTCGGGGTCGCTCGTGTACGACGCGAGGAGCGGCGAGTTCGAGTTCCGCGCGGGCCCCGTCTTCACGAACATCGTGCTCGCCGACGAGATCAACCGCACGCCGCCGAAGACGCAGGCGGCGCTCCTCGAGGCGATGGAGGAGCGGCAGGTCTCGACCGACGGCGTCACGCGTCCGCTCCCGGAGCCCTTCCTCGTCGCAGCGACCCAGAACCCCATCGAACACGAGGGCACGTACACGCTCCCCGAGGCGCAGCTCGACCGGTTCCTCCTCAAGCTCATCGTCGACGTGCCGCCCCGCGATGCCGAGCTCGCGGTGCTGCGCCGCCACGCGAGCGGATTCGATCCGCACGACCTCGCTGCGGCGGGGCTCGTGCCGGCGGCCGGGGCCGACGAGATCCGGGCGGCGCAGCAGGCCGCGGCATCCGTCACCGTCGCCGACGACGTCCTCGGCTACGTCGTCGACCTCGCGCAGGCCACCCGCCGCAGCCCCTCGGTGCAGCTGGGCGTGAGCCCCCGCGCGGCGACCGCGCTGCTCGCCGCGGCCAAGGCGTGGGCATGGCTCGGCGGCTACCCCGCGATCACACCCGACCACGTGCAGACGATGCTCGTGCCGACGTGGCGCCACCGCATCCGCCTGCGGCCCGACGCCGAGCTCGAGGGCGTCTCGGTCGACGCCGTGCTCGGTGCGGTGCTCCAGCAGACCCGCGTGCCGATCTGACGCCGGAGTCACGACGCCCGATGTACCTCACCTTCCGCACTCCCCTGCTCGTCGCCACCGGCGTCGTGCCCGTCGTGCTGCTGTCGCTCGCGGGCGTCGACGCGTGGCTCGCGACGGCGGCGTGGGTCGTGCTGGTCGCGATCCTGGTGCTCGCGGATGTCGCGGCCGCCCCCGACCCGCGGGCGATCCGCGTCGAGCGCCGCGGCGCCCGACGCACGCTCCTTGGCCAGCCGGTCACGACGGAGCTCGTGCTCGCGAACGCCGGAGCTCGCACCGTGCGGGCGCGCGTGCGCGACGCGTGGCAGCCGACCGCGGGCGCTCCGGCGGAGAGGCGCCGCGTCGTGCTTCCTCCCGGCGAGCGTCGCCGCATCGCGGTTGGGCTGCTGCCGCGCCGTCGGGGCGAGCTCGTGTCGGAGTTCGTCGTGATCCGGTCGGAGGGTCCGCTCCGGCTCGCGGGCCGCCAGGCGCGCATCGCGTCGCGCGGCGCGATCCGCGTGCTGCCGCCGTTCACCGCACGGCGCCACCTGCCGTCGCGCCTCGCCCGCCTGCGCGAGCTCGACGGCAACACGAGCGTGCAGGTGCGCGGTCAAGGCACGGAGTTCGACAGCCTGCGCGAGTACGTGCGCGGCGACGATGTGCGCTCGATCGACTGGCGGGCGACCGCGCGCGCGACGACGACGATGCTGCGCACGTGGCGGCCGGAGCGCGATCGGCACGTCGTGATCGTCGTCGACACGGGCCGCACCGCGGCGGCGCGCGTGCGCGACGGGGTGCGGCTCGACGCCGCGATGGAGGCGGCGCTCCTGCTGGCGGCGCTCGCGAACCGTGCGGGCGACCACACCCACCTGCTGATGTTCGACCGGGTGACGCGTGCGCGTGTCACGCGCGTCGACGGACCCGCGCTCCTGCCCGCGATGGTCGACGCGATGGCGAGCGTCCAGCCCCAGCTCGTCGACACCGATTGGGATGCGGCGATCGCCGAGATGCGCACGCTGACGTCGCGCCCGTCGCTCGTCGTGCTCCTCACGGCCCAGGACGCGCCGGAGTCCGCGCGGGGCTTCCTGGGATCCCTTCCGGCTCTCACACGGCGCGCGCACGTGCTCGTCGGAACGGTCTCCGACTCCCCCGACTCGCTGCCCGCCGACCGCGAGTCCCGCCCGGATGCGGCCGACGTCTACCGGGCGGCCGCTGTCGAGCGTGCCGAGCGCGACGCCGCGCGGGTGGCGGCCGCCGTCGCGCGGGCGGGGGCCGAGGCGATCTCGGCAGGACCCGACGACCTCCCGCCGAAGATCGCCGACCGCTACCTCGCGCTCAAGGCCGCAGGGCGCCTCTAGGCGCGACACCGCCGGCGCAGCATCCGCCGACACCCCTCGTGGGTCGCGGACACGCCCGGAGCGGTGCGATACGCGCGACACGCCCGAGCGCTACGCTCGCGCTCGAAAGGAAGGAGTCCGCATGTCGGATGCCACCGCGAGCGCCCCCAGTACCGCGACGAAACTCGTCGCCGAGGCGCTCGGTACGTTCCTGCTCGTGTTCGGTTCCCTCGGGGCTGCCCTCTTCGCGACGAACGCCGGCGTCAGCGCCGAAGGCTCGCCGCTCGGAATCGGGTACCTCGGGGTCGCGCTCGCCTTCGGCCTCACGGTCATGGCGGGCATCTACGCGTGGGGCCCGGTATCGGGCGGCCACTTCAACCCCGCCGTCACGTTCGGACTCGCCGCGGCCGGCCGCTTCGAGTGGCGCAACGTCGCCGGCTACGTCATCGCGCAGATCGTCGGCGGCGCCGTCGGCACGACCCTGCTCGTGCTCATCGGACTGTTCGGGCCGAACGGCTGGCTGTCGGCGGCGCAGGACGCCGGCTTCGCGAGCAACGGCTTCGACGAGCACTCGCCCGGCGGCTTCGGCCTCGGCGCGGCGATCATCGCCGAGATCCTGTTCACGGCGATCTTCGTGCTCGTGATCCTCGGCGTGACGCACCCGCAGCGCGGCACCGCCGGGTTCGCGGGACTGGTCATCGGCCTCACGCTGACGTTCATCCACCTCGCGTCGATCCCGATCGACAACACGTCGGTCAACCCGGCGCGGTCGATCGCCGCCGCGATCTACGGCGGACCCGACGCACTCATCCAGCTGTGGGTGTTCATCGTGTTCCCGCTCGTCGGAGGCGTGCTCGCCGGGTTCCTGCACCGCGCGCTCTTCGAGAAGCAGCCCGTGGCGCCCGCGCAGCGCGAGGCGCGTACGCGCTGATCACCTGCGAAGCGCTCGCGAACGCGGAAGCCCGCCCCCACAGTCGGGGGCGGGCTTCTGCGTTGCGGCGCGGATCAGCGCGCGCGGATCACGCGTGCAGATCGAAGCGGTCGAGCTCCGTGACCTTGCCCCACGCCGCGGCGAAATCGCGCACGAACTTCTCACGGGCGTCGTCCGAGGCGTACACCTCGGCGAGCGCACGCAGCTCCGAGTTCGAGCCGAACACGAGGTCGACGCGCGTGCCGCGGCCGACGAGCTCGCCCGAGCCGTCCTTGCGGCCCTCGAACGCGTGCGAACCCGGGTCGAGCGGCTTCCAGGTCGTGCCGAGGTCGAGCAGGTTGACGAAGAAGTCGTTCGTCAGCACACCCGGGCGGTCGGTGAACACGCCGTACTCCGAGCCGTCCCAGTTCGCGCCGAGGACGCGCAGTCCGCCGACGAGCACGGTCATCTCGGGCGCCGTCAGCGTGAGCAGGTTGGCCTTGTCGATGAGGTGGTACTCGGCGGGCAGCTCGGCGAGCGGTCCCTGGTAGTTGCGGAAGCCGTCGGCGACGGGTTCGAGGTACTGGAACGACTCGACGTCGGTCTGCTCCTGCGACGCATCCGTGCGACCCGGGTGGAACTCCACCTCGACGTCGACGCCCGCGTCCTTCGCCGCCTTCTCGACGGCCGCATTGCCCGCGAGCACGATGAGGTCGGCGAGCGAGACCTTCTTGCCGTCGGTCTGCGCGGCGTTGAAGTCGCGCTGGATGCCGCCGAGCGTCGACAGCACCATCGCGAGCTGGGCGGGGTTGTTGACCTCCCAGTCCTTCTGCGGGGCGAGACGGATGCGGGCGCCGTTGACGCCGCCGCGCTTGTCGCTGCCGCGGAAGGTCGAGGCCGCCGCCCACGTGGCCGACACGAGCTGCGAGATCGTGAGGCCCGACTCGAGCACCTTCTGCTTGAGCGCCGCGGCGTCGGCCGCGTCGATGAGCGGGTGGTCGACCGGCGGGACGCGGTCCTGCCAGATGAGCTCCTCGCTGGGCACCTCGGAGCCGAGGTAGCGCTCGATCGGGCCCATGTCGCGGTGGGTCAGCTTGAACCATGCGCGCGCGAATGCGTCGGCGAACGCATCCGGGTCGTCCTTGAAGCGCCGCGAGATCTTGTCGTACTCCGGGTCGAACCGCAGTGCGAGGTCGGTCGTGAGCATGCGCGGCTCGCGCTTGCCCTCGGAGTGCGCGAGCGGCACCATGTCCTGGCCCATGCCGTTCTTCGGACGCCACTGGTGCGCACCGGCGGGGCTCTCCATGAGCTCCCACTCGTACGCGTAGAGGATGTGGAAGAACTCGTTGTCCCAGCGGGTGGGGTGGTACGTCCAGGTGACCTCGAGGCCCGACGTGATCGTGTCGTCGCCCTTGCCGGTGCCGTGGTTGTTCTTCCAGCCGAGACCCTGCATCTCGAGGCCCGCGGCCTCGGGGTTGTCCTCGAGGTTCGAGTCGGATGCCGCACCGTGCGTCTTGCCGAAGGTGTGGCCGCCCGCGATGAGCGCGACGGTCTCCTCGTCGTTCATCGCCATGCGGCCGAACGTCTCGCGGATGTCGCGCGCGGCGGCGATCGGGTCGGGGTTGCCGTTCGGGCCTTCGGGGTTGACGTAGATGAGGCCCATCTGCACAGCAGCCAGCGGCTTCTCGAGCTCACGGTCGCCCTTGTAGCGCTCGTCGCCGAGCCACGTGGTCTCGGGGCCCCAGTACACGTCGTCGTCCGGCTCCCACACGTCGGGGCGGCCACCGGCGAAGCCGAACGTCTTGAAGCCCATCGTCTCGAGCGCCACGTTGCCGGCGAGGATCATGAGATCGGCCCACGACAGCTTCTGGCCGTACTTCTTCTTGACCGGCCACAGGATGCGGCGGGCCTTGTCGAGGTTGACGTTGTCGGGCCAGCTGTTCAGCGGTGCGAAGCGCTGCTGGCCCGCGCCGCCGCCGCCGCGGCCGTCGGTCACGCGGTACGTGCCCGCGCTGTGCCACGCCATGCGGATGATGAGCGGCCCGTAGTGGCCGAAATCGGCGGGCCACCAGTCCTGCGACGTCGTGAGCGTCTCGGCGATGTCCTTCTTCACCTCGGCGAGGTCGAGGCTGAGGAAGGCCGCCTTGTAGTCGAACTCCTCGCCCAGCGGGTTACGCTCCGCCGGGTTCTTCGCGAGGATCTTGAGGTTCAGCTGGTTCGGCCACCACACGCGGTTCGCCGAGCCCGTGGTGGGGTGCGGCTGCTTGTGGATCACCGGGCACGTCTCGGCCTGCTCCGCGTAGGCCTCCTCGGTGTCGGTGACGGTGACGGACTGGTCGATGTCGGTCGGGTTCTCGCCGATGCCGCTGGTGTCATCGATCTGTGTCATGGATGTTCCTTCCTCGGGAGCGGGTGGACGGACAGGCGATCGCGGTTCAGGCGACCGCGTCGGTCGAGCACGCGGGGCACACGCCCCAGAATGTGACCTCGGCGACTTCGAGCGCGAAGCCGTGCGCATCGGACGGCTGCAGACAGGGCGCTTCGCCGTGCACGCAGTCGACGTCTTCGATCGCACCGCACGAGCGGCACACGATGTGGTGGTGGTTGTCGGCGACGCGCAGCTCGAAGAGCCCCGCGCGGCCTGCGGGCTCGATGCGGCGCACGAGGCCCGCGCCCACGAAGTCGTTGAGCGCGTTGTACACCGACTGCAGGCTCGTGCCCGGCACGGTCGGGACGACCTGCGCGAACACGTCTTCGGCGCTCGCGTGCGGGTGCTCGCGCAGTGCCTCGTAGACGGCGCGGCGGGACTCTGTGACGCGAAGCCCGGCGCCGCGGATCGCGGTCTCGGCTTCGGGGTGGGAGTCGGCGATCGTCACGCCTCCCACTCTACCGTTGTTTTGAACAATCCAAAAAAGCTGGACCCAGTCAGTGGGATCCTCAGCCCACCGTGAGCGTCGGCGTGCCCGTCTCGTACTCCGTGAGGTCGCCCGTCTCGCCCGCGCGGTACGCACGCCCGCCGACGAGGAGCATGTAGACGAGGAACAGCGCGAGCGCGCCCGCCCCGATGCCGATCTTGACCGCCCACGGCCACGGCTGGCCCGTCACGAAGCCCTCGATCGCACCCGACACGGCGAGCACGAACACGAGCCCGATCGCGACGGTCGCAAGCGACCGGCCGGCGGAGGCCAACGCCTCCCCGCGCCTGCGCGGACCCGGAGCGATCCACGCCCAGAAGATGTGCAGCCCCGCGGCGGCCGCGACGAAGACGGCCGTGAGCTCGAGCAGACCGTGCGGGAGGATGTACAGCACGAAGACGTCGGCACGGTCGAAAGCGATCATGACGGCTGCGGCGGTGCCCACGCCGACGGCGTTCTGAACGAGCACCATGATCGGCCACAGGCCCGTGATGCCGAACAGCACGCACTGCGCGGCGATCCACGCGTTGTTCGTCCACACCGTGCCCGCGAACACCGCCGCGGGGTTCTCGGTGTAGTAGTCGGTGAACTCGTTCTCGGCGTACTGCTCGAGCTGCGCCCGGTCGCCGAGGCTCGCGACGAGCGCCGGGTCAGACGACACCCACGCGGCCACGATCGTCGTGACGGCCACGAACCCGAGGGCGATCGCGAGCGTCGTCCACCGCACCCGGTACAGCGCTGCGGGAAGCTGCAGCACGAAGAACCGCGGGATCTGCCGCAGCACGTTCTCGGGAGCGCCCGTCAGCCGCAGGCGGGCGCGTGCCAGCATCGTCGACACGTGGTCGCCGTGCGCCGTGCGCCCCGCCGAGGTCTTGATGTCGGCGAGATCGGCGGATGCCGCGCGATAGCGCGTCACGAGCTCGTCGACCTCGGCGCCGGTGAGGTGCCGCGCGCGGCTCAGCTCGTCGAGCCGGGCCCACTCCTCGCGGCGGGCGGCGGCGAGGGCGTCGAGATCCATTTGCTGTTTACTGTACCCATGCCCGATCCCGCCCCCTCCCCCGGCCCGGGGGTCTCGGTGGTGCAGCTTCACCAGGACGAGATCCTCACCGGCGAGGCCGTCGCCCTCGACGTGCAGCCCCTCGGGTACTTCCTGCGCGCGCTGGGCACCCTGATCGACATCCTGGTGGGCGTCCTGGTGCTCATCCTCTTCGCGCTGGTGGCGTCGTGGCTCCTCGCGCAGGGCGTGATCGACCAGAACGTCGTGCCGATCCTCTCGATCGCTGTGCTCGTGCTCGTGATGGTCGTGATCCCGACCGTCGTCGAGACGACGACGCGCGGACGCAGCCTCGGCCGCCTCGCGGTGGGCGGGCGCATCGTGCGGGCCGACGGCGGGGCATCCGGATTCCGCCAGGCGTTCATCCGCGCCCTCGTCGGCGTCATCGAGCTGTGGCTCACGTTCGGCGCCGTCGCCGCGATCGTGGGGGCGTTCACTCCGCGATCGCAGCGGCTCGGCGACCTCGTCGCGGGCACCTACTCCGAGCGCACGCGCACGCCCCGCCTGCCCGAGCCGTCTCCGGGAGTGCCGCCGTCGCTCGCGGCGTGGGCCGCAACCGCCGATGTCGCGCGGCTTCCGGACACACTCGCGCGGCGCATCGCGCGCTTCGCGCAGAGCGCCGATCGGCTCGACGCGCCCGCCCGCATCCGGCTCGCCACGACCCTCGCACAGGAGACGCGCCCGTTCGTGTCACCGGTGCCCGCGGCCGATCCCGAGACGTTCCTGCGCGGTGTCGCCGCGGTGCGGCGCGAGCGGGAGCTGCGCGCGCTGACCCTCGAGGCGCTGCGAGTCGACACCCTCACCGCGGCGAGCCCGGCGGCACCGCGCGGGTTCCCTTCGCGGTAGCGCTTCGTCTCGGTCGCTCCGCTCCCTCGCTCAGCGCCCGGCGCACCCTGCGTCCGGTCGCTGAGCGATCGCAGGAATGACACCCGGTCGCTGAGCGAGCGCAGCGAGACGAAGCGCCCGCGTCAGTACCGGTAGTGGTCGAGCTTGTACGGCCCCTCGACCGGCACGCCGAGGTACGCCGCCTGCTCGGGCGTGAGCTCGGTCAGCTTCGCACCGAGCGCGGGCAGGTGCAGACGCGCGACCTTCTCATCGAGCGTCTTCGGGAGCGTGTAGACACCCGTCGGGTACTGCGCCCGCCGCGTGAACAGCTCGATCTGCGCGAGGACCTGGTTCGCGAACGACGCGCTCATGACGAAAGACGGATGCCCCGTGGCGTTGCCCAGGTTGAGCAGGCGCCCCTCGCTCAGCACGAGCACACTGCGCCCGTTCGGCAGCCGCCACTCGTGCACCTGCGGCTTGATCTCGACCTTCTCGACGCCGGGGAGCGCCTCGAGGCCGGCCATGTCGATCTCGTCGTCGAAGTGCCCGACGTTGCCGACGATCGCGAGGTGCTTGAGCCCGAGGAGGTGCTCGACGGTCACGACGCGCGTGTTGCCCGTGCCCGTGATGACGATGTCGACCTCGCCGATCACGTCGTCCAGGCGCGCGACCTGATAGCCGTCCATCGCGGCCTGCAGCGCGCAGATCGGGTCGATCTCGCCCACGATGACGCGCGCGCCCTGGCCGCGCAGCGCCTCGGCGGCGCCCTTGCCCACGTCGCCGTAGCCTGCCACGAACGCGACCTTGCCGCCGATGAGGACGTCGGTCGCGCGGTTGATGCCGTCGGGCAGCGAGTGGCGGATGCCGTAGATGTTGTCGAACTTCGACTTGGTCACAGAGTCGTTGACGTTGATCGCGGGGAACAGCAGCTCCCCCTTCGCGGAGAGCTCGTACAGGCGGTGCACACCGGTCGTGGTCTCCTCGGTGACGCCGATGAGCTGCTTCGCGATGCGCGTGAAGCGCTGCGGATCGCGCGCGAGGCTCGCGCGCAGCGTGTCGAGGATGACGCGGTACTCGGCCGACACTTCGCCGCTTGCTGAGCCCGTCCCGGTCCCTGAGCCCGTCCCGGTCCCTGAGCCCGTCGCGGTCCCTGAGCCCGTCGCGGTCCCTGAGCCCGTCGAAGGGTCCGGCACCGCCCCAGCCTTCTCGAACTCGACTCCCTTGTGCACGAGCAGAGTCGCGTCGCCGCCGTCGTCGAGGATCAGGTTCGGCCCATCGAATCCCTCGGCCGACCAGTCGAAGATGCGGTCGGCGAGGCGCCAGTACTCCTCGAGAGTCTCGCCCTTCCATGCGAACACGGGGACGCCCGCGGGGGCCTCCACGGTTCCGTTCGGGCCGACGACGACGGCGGCCGCGGCCTCGTCCTGCGTCGAGAAGATGTTGCAGCTCGCCCAGCGCACCTGCGCGCCGAGCGCGACGAGGGTCTCGATGAGCACGGCGGTCTGCACCGTCATGTGCAGCGAGCCGGCGATGCGCGCCCCCTTGAGAGGCTGCGTCGGACCGAACTCCTCACGCAGGGCCATGAGCCCCGGCATCTCGTTCTCGGCGAGGCGGATCTGGTGGCGGCCTGCCTCGGCGAGCGACAGGTCGGCGACCTCGTAGTCGAGGCGACGGGCGGATGCCGCGGCGGCAGCGTCGGTCGAGGCGGCGGAGCGAGGCGAGACGTCGATCGGCATCCGGCCATTCTCCCACGCCCTGCCGGGCGTCGCCTGGACGGCTTCAGACCTGCAGCGTCTCGTGCCGCACGACGACCCAGCCCTTCGGCACGGAGAGCCGCTCGGTGTGGATCGCGCACAGGTCGTGCGCGTGCGGATCGAGCTTGCCGGCCAGGGGGCCGATCGCGGCCATCTGGTCGCCGTAGTCGTGCGTGAGGGTCGACACCGCCTCGCGGGCGCACCCGACCTTGGAGCAGAGTCTGTCGCGCATCGCCGCCACGCTACCGGCGACACGGATGCACCGGGAGGGGGCGCGCCGGACGACCGGTCGTTGCGCGCCGCGCGACCCGGCCGCTGAGCGAGCGAAGCGAGACGAAGCGCGGCACGCGCCTTCGCCGGAGGCTCCGGCTCGCGTCAGAAGTACCGGAACCTCTCCGGCCCGAGGTCCCACGGGTCGCGGTCGAGGTACTCGGCGGCGGCACGGAACACACAGCTCTCCACCATCATGCGGCGATGCAGGTCGTCGTTGCGGTGCAGGTGGCTCAGCCGCTCGATGGGGAGGCGGTAGAGGATGATGCGCTTCTCGTCCGCGAGCACCTTCCAGCGCGGGATGCCCTCGGCGTCGGCCGCGGGCGGCATGTCGGCGACCTCGAATCGCACATCGCGCAGCTCCGGCCACGCCGAGCGCAGGAACTCCGCGGCGGTCGCGACCGCGAGATCGAACCGGTCGATGCGCGTGTCGAGCGGGGGCAGCGGCGGTCGCACCACGGGGCTGCGGCCTTCGCGCCCGTGACGGCCGTGCCGCGCGGGCCGCCGCACGGCGCTCCGGGTTCTGCGCCACGCCATGCGCCCCATCCTAGGCGGGACGCACACGGCGGGCGCCGGCCCAGCGAAGCCGCGTACGGCTGCCGCGAGTGGACTCAGGGATAGACGACGACGGCTTCGGATCCCGTGTCGGCGGGCCACACCGGGAAGCCCGCGAGCGCGCCGTCGCCCGTGAGCGAGAGGCTCGCGTGCAGCGGGGCCGTCGTCTCCAGGGTCACGAGACCCTGCGTGGCGACACGAACGACCGTGGAGCCGAGCGGCGGAACAGCGGTCTGCGAGGACTGCGTGCCGTCGCTCACACTCACGAGCGCCTCCGCGTCGCCGCGGTTCACAAGTGTCAGCGTGCGCGGCGGCCCGGGCGGGACGGCGAGCATCGTGGTGCCCTCGAACTCGGGCGCGGGCGTGTACCACGCGAAGTCGGCGCCGGGCGAGAAGCCCGTCGTCTGCCATACGGCGGCGAGGATCGGGACATCCGCGGTCACCTCGACCGTGTAGTCGCCCGGCTCGAGCCCGCCGAGGTCGACCTCGAGCGGCAGCCCCGCCGAGAGCTCGAGCGGCTGCGGCTCGCGCGCCGGTGCGCCGTTTCGCGCGTTGACGACGGTGAGGGTCGCTGTGCCGGCGGCCGTGGGCGACAGCACGCGCGCGATGGTCGCGACCTGGCCCTCGCCCGCCGCGCCCGCCATGACCGGGACTCCGGCGATCACCTGGACGGTATCGGGGCCCGCGACCGCGTCGACCTGATCGACTCCCCCTGTCGCCAGGGTGCGCGTGATGCTCGTCTGCAGAGACGCCGTCACGGGAGCGCCCCTCGCGCTGACTCGAACGATCGGGCTGGCCTCGCCGCGCGCGATGCCCGACAGCGGGACGACATGCTGCTGGCCGGAGGGGATGACGATCGCGGCGCCGCCGGGAGGCACGACGGGGCCGGTGGCCCCGAACACCGTCAGTTCCACCGTCGCCGCGACGCGCCCCGGGTTGGAGATCACGACGATGTCGGCCGCACCCGTCTCGCCCGAGCCTCCGACAAGCCACGACTCGATGAGCGGCGGACGACAGGCCGAAGCGGCATAGCCGCGCAGGAAGGGCGCGTCGGCCGTCGCTGCTCCGGACGCGGCCACCATGAAGCGCCGCGAACCGTCGGGCTCCTTGCTGTACGCCAGCGGCGCACCCGGGCCGCCGAGCACGAACTCGGCCATCGCCCCGTCCTCGGCCCCGGCGACAACCGACTGCGACGCGGCGACCACCACCTGATCGGGGTCTTCGACGATCTGCCCGAGGGCGAGGATGTCGCCCGAGCACACGAGCATCGACGCCGACGGCACGGGCACGGCGGTCAGTTCGACCGGGCGACGCTCGTAAGTCGGCCACGGAACGCCGACGGCGGTCACCACGGCGACGACGAACCCCACGGCGACGACCGTGCCCGCGATGACGCGTGCGCCCGAGGTGGCCCAGCGGAAGATCCGCCTATCGCTCATTCGATCGCCCCCTTCGGGCGATCGGTGCGCTGCGCGCACCGGACTCGTAGCGCGTACCACTCATGCTCATCGCCCCTCCTGCCAGTGCGGGCCGACGACGCGCGAAGTGTGACGCGCGGCGCGCCGCGACGCCGCGGTCGGGATCGCGAGCAGCACCGCGATGCCGAGGACGACGAGCTGCACCGCCGCGATGAGGCCCACGAAAGTCGTCGCGGACGCGGGGGCCGCCGGTCGGGGCGCGACGTCGCCCGTCACGCGCCACAGAGAGCCCTTCGCGGTCTCGCCGACGGCGACGAGACCGTCGCGCTGGTCGAGCGACGTCGCGGCGCCGAGACGCAGGGCGCGCGCGGCATCCGACTCGGGCGGATCGCTCGGCGCGAGCAGCACGAAGCCGATGCCGTCCTCGGCGAGCCGCGCCACGACGTCGGTCGCGGCGGGCGTCACGAGGTCTGCCGTGAGCTCGGCGAGGTCGCGGTCCGCATCCGTCGCGCGGGGACGGGTCGAGACGATCGTCGCCTGTCCGCCGAGGGTCTCGCTCGCGCCCCACACGACGCGGGCGGCGACGCCGCCTTCGTTCTGGGGGCGCAGCACGATCGTGCCGACATCCGGGTTCTCACGTCCTTCCGCCGCGACGAACGCCGGCAGCGTGCTCTGATCGCCCGGGCCGATGAGGGCGGTTCCGCGCGTGAGCGCCGTGAGACTCGGTACCGCGAGCACGGCGATCGCGACCATGACCAGGAGCGCGAGTCCCGAGCGGGCGGCCGCGAGGCGCCGCGCGAGCACGGGCGATGCGACGTGCCCGACGCCGGGCTCGCGGCCGGATCCGATGGCGGCGTCGAGCGTGACGAGAGCACCGCCGAGCGCGCCCAGCCACGCGAGGCTCAGGCCGGTGCCGGGCCAGAGCGGGACCGACTCTGACTGCGTGAACGCGACCGAGATGCCGACCGCGGCGAACGCCGTCGCGAGCCCGAGCGCGCCGACGACCAGCAGCACCGCGCCCGCAGCCCACCGCTGCGTGAGCGGCGCGATGAGGGCGAGCACCGCGACGGGCGCCGCCAGCAGCGGGACCCACCACAGGTCGGCGCCGGGGAGCATCGTCGCCCATCCGGCGAGGTCGCCGGTCGGCAGGCCCGCCGCGAGCGACGCGCGGCCCGAGGCATCCGCCGCGACCTGAGGCCCTGCCCACACCGCGCCGGGGTCGGAGAGCAGGCCGAGGGCCGAGCCGTTGCGCAACTGGTACCAGACGAGCGGCGCGGCGAAGACGACCGCCGGGACGACGAGCCACACGAGCCGGCCCACGCCACGGCCGCCGCGCAGGATGATGTCGAGCGCGAGTGCGCCGACCCAGATGACGACGAACGCGGGCGCCAGTGCGGGCGCGCACGCGACGCACAGCGCGAGGAGGATCGAAGCCGCTCCCGCCGGCACCCACGCGCGGTGCGCGACCGACCCCGCATAGAACAGCCACGGCAGCAGCAGGTGCAACAGCACGGCGGACGGCCTGCCCTGGATGAGCGCGGCGAGGAACGTCGGCGCGAGCGCCCACACCACACCGCCCGTGAACCGCAGCACGGGGCGATCGCTCACGCGCGTCGCGGCGAACCACCCTCCAAGCGCCGCGAGCGGGATCGCGAGCACCCACAGCACCACGAGCGCGCGAGACGGCGCGATCGGCCACAGCGACCCGATCACGGCGACGAGCGCGGCGAACGGGTCGGCGGGCCCGACGGTGTCGAGGCCGATCGCGCGGGAGCCGTAGGCGGTGTCGGCCCAGAGCTGTCCGAGAACCGGATGCAGCGGCAGCATGCCCCCGCCGCCGAGGACGGGCCACGCGAGGAGTGCGGGGAAGGCCGCGATCGACACGACGAGCGCGCCGAGCACGAGCCACGCGCCGCCGCCGGTGAAGAAGCGCAGTTCGCCGCGTGCGGGCGCCGTCGTCGGCGCATCCGGTTCCTCTTCGAGCCGCTCGCGCAGCTCGACCTGCGAGATGCGCAGCGGTGCGAGCTGCGACCACGGCACCTTGCGGGTCTCGCGGATGCGGCGGCGCGAGCGCGCGATCGCGCGAAGGCGCACGAGCGCGACGACCGCCGCGCCCCACTCCGGCGCCACGAGTCCCGGCTGCTTCGCGGCCAGGCGCCGGATCGTGCGCCACAGCGCGAGCGGGAGGATCGCGAGCCACTGGAACGGCAGCGCGGCCGGAGGCGCGTACGCGAGGCGGCGGTGCAGCTGCGCCGTGCGCGTCGCATACGCGATGTGGCGCCGCCGGACCGCGTCGACCGGGGTCGGGAGGCCGGCGACACCGTCGCCCGCGACGGCGATGAGCGCCTGCGACGCGAACGTCACGCGGTGGCCGGCGAGTCGCGCGCGCACGCCGAGGTCGAGTCCCTCGTCGGCGCCGGCGAGCGCCCGGTCGAGACCGCCGAGCTCGCGCCACACGTCGCCGCGCACGAGGATCCCGCGCACATCGGAGCCGAGGACGTCCTCCACGATGTCGTGCTGCCCCTGGTCGAGTTCGCCGTCGGCGAGGCCGACCGTGCGACCGTAGCGGGTCATCGTCACACCGAGCGACACGAGCTCGCCGCGGTCATCCCAGCGAACGAGCTTGGGCGCCGCGAATGCCGCCGTCGGCGCGACCTCGAGCGCACCGGCGAGCCGCTCGAGCGCGGCTGGCTCCGGCGCCGTGTCCTGCGCGAGCAGCCACACCGCGTCGCCCCCGCGGCGGGCGGGCGGCTCGGCGGGCGCGGTCGGGGCGGCGGCTGCATCGCGGGACGCCTCGTCGCCGAGCCACGCGACCGCGTCGACGGTGCCGGACGCCACGGCCGACGTCTCGGTCGCCGGCAGGATCTGCACGGTGCGGGTGGCGAGCTCGACGGCATCCGCGAAGGAGGTGCCCGCAGGGGCGCGCAGGATCGCGGGCCTCCCGTCCGATCCGGTCTCGACCTCCGAGCCGGCGGCCGCGACGCCGACGGCCTCGAGCGTCCGGGGATCGTCGCCGCACAGCACGACGGTCACGTCATCGGGCAGCCGCGTCTGACGGTCGAGCGCCGCGAGCGTGCGTCGTGCGTGGAACGGGGCCGCCGGGTGACCGTCGGCGCGCACGACGAGTATGGCGTGGACTCTGGCGGGCATGACGTCGTCAGCCTAGGCGGACGATCCGGCCACACCCGGCGCCACGCGCCGGTAGACCCCGGATCGTGACGGGGAGTCGGGCGAGGCCGCGAATCTGCTCGTATACGTGCGATTCGCGAGACCTCCCGGGCGCCGCACCCCCGCGCGGCACCTGCCCGTGACCCTCTTCAGCCGGCGCGGCGCTTGAGCTTGCGCCGCTCGCGCTCGCTCAGCCCGCCCCAGATCCCGAAGCGCTCGTCGTTCTGCAGCGCGTACTCGAGGCACTCCGAACGCACCTCGCATGACGCACAGATGCGCTTGGCGTCACGAGTCGACCCGCCCTTCTCAGGAAAGAAGGCCTCCGGATCGGTCTGCGCGCACAGCGCATCGGTCTGCCAGGCCAGAGGATTGTCTTCATCGCCCTCAACGGGCCGACGCACCCCCGGAACACCGAGCTGGACCGGATCGACGAACCAATTGTCGGGAACGCCTGAACGGTACTGCGAAGCCCCCGTCATCTCGTTCTCCACCCTGTATTTCCCCCCACACACGCTGTTGCGTGATGGTTGTAATTACACCGGTGTAGTTCGCGGCGGTCAAGTCGGCAATCGTAAAGCCTCAACCGCCGGATGAACCTTAGGGACGCGCCGATGGCGTGTCACGATTCTGATACGGAGTCCATCTACCGCCCGTCGAAGGGCGCGTCACTCCCCCGGCTCGGCGATGAAGACCTCGCCCGAGCCCGACAGCACCAGCCGATCGACACCCGCCGCGAGCGCCGCGCGGCCGGGCCCGAGGACCACGCTCTCCCCCGTCTCCGGGTCGGCGACGGTGACGGGTCCGGCCACCGCGAGCGCGATCGCGGTGCCGCGCAGCGCGACCGAGGCATCCGCCCCATCGGCGACGCGGGCCCGCACGAGCGCGAAATCGGGCACACCGGGGGCGTAGAGGTCGACACCGGATGCCACCGTGCGCGGCTCGAGCACAGGCGGGGGTCCCGGCGTCGGGTCGAGGACCTCGAGGAGTCCCGGGACGTCGATGTGCTTGGGCGTGAGGCCGCCGCGCAGGACGTTGTCGCTCGCCGCCATGATCTCGACCCCGAGGCCCTCGACGTAGGCGTGGAGGACGCCCGCGTCGACGAACAGCGCCTCCCCGCGCCGCAGGGTGACGAGGTTCATGAGGAGGGCGACCACGAGTCCGGGGTCGCCCGGGAACTCCGCGCCGAAGCGACGGATGAACCCGAACTCCTGCGCGAACTCGTGAGAATCGGCGACGGATGCCGCGCCCACCACCGCCCCGACCTCCGCGCTCGCCTCGCCCGAGAGGAGCCACGCGATCGTGTCGCGGACGGCGGAGGCATCCGTTTCGCCCTCCAGCCGCTGAGAGATCGCGCGACCCGCCTCGCCCAGCTCGGCGAGGAGTCTGCGGGTCGCTGCGAGGTCGCGAACACCCGCGAGCGCGGTGAACGTGTCGCTCACCGCGACGATGAGCTCCGGCTTGTGATTGTCGTCGCGGAAGACGCGGTGCGGGGCGTCGACGGGGACGCCCGCCGCCTCCTCGCGTTCGAACCCGGCGCGCGCCTGCTCCTTCGACGGGTGCGACTGGATCGACAGCGGCGAAGCGGCCGCGAGGAGCTTGAGGAGGTACGGCAGGCGATCGGGGGCTCCGGATGCCGCGCCCTCTTCACGCAGCCACCGATCGAGCGTGCGACCGTCGGGGGTCTTCGCAGGGCTGCCGGGATGATCCCCGAACCACACCTCGGCCTCGCGCGCACCGGAGGGCTCGCGCCCCTCCAGCTCGGCGATGAGCGTCGTCGACCCCCACGCATAGTCGCGCGGCACGTTCGAGAGCGGGAGCAGCACGCCCCCAGCCTAGATCGGGGCGTTCCGCGCGGTAGCCTGAGTGCGCGATGGCCATCCACACGAAGCATCCGGCGTCGGCCCCGCCGGTTGCGCCGCCGCGGGAGAAGACGAGGCACCACCTGCTGCGGGGCTGGTGCATCCTGGTGCTGTTCATGGCCCTCTCGGGCGTCGCGTGGGTCAACGCCTTCGGCACCGAGGCGACCGCAGCCCTCACCATCGTGGCGGCCGGCGTGTCGCTCATCGTCTGGGTGCTCGTGCGACCGGCGTATCAGTGGCGTCGCCTCCCCTGGTACGCGACCGGCTACGTGCTGTGGGCGGCGCTGTCGATCGCGTGGTCGGCATGGCCCGCGGTATCCGCGATCACGTGGCTCCTGCTCGCGATCACGACGTTCCAGGCCCTGTTCGTCGGCGCGATGCTCACATGGAAGGAGCTCGTGCGCGCGATCGCATCCGCCCTCAAGTGGGTCGTCTCGCTCTCGCTGCTGTTCGAGCTGTGGGTGTCGATCTTCATCGGCGGTCCGATCCTGCCGCGCTTCGTCATCCCGTCCGAGCCCGCCGACGACCCGATCGTCTACTGGTCGCGCGACAACCTCTTCGACGGCGGACGCATCCAGGGCATCATGGGCAACGCCAACCTGCTCGGCCCGGTCGCGCTGCTGGCGATCATCGTCTTCGCGATCCGGCTGGCGTCCGGCGCACCCCGCAAGGTCATGCTGTGGATCTGGATCGGGATCTCGGCGTACCTGTTCGTGCGCGCGTCGTCCGCGACCGCCTACGTGGCCGCGGGGGCCGTCGTGCTCGTGCTCGCAACCGTGCTGCTCATGCGCACGGCCAAGCGCCCGGGCGAACGGACGAAGTACTACATCGCCTACGCCGCGATCGGGCTCGGCAGCGCGCTCGCGCTGTGGCTGCTGCGCGACCGCATCTTCGAAGCCCTCGGGCGCAGCTCCGACCTCACGGGGCGCGAGGCAATCTGGCAGGCGGTCCTCGAACGCGCGGCGGAGCGCCCGATCGCGGGATGGGGCTTCGCGACGCCCTGGATCCCCTCCGAGCCGGCGTTCGACGGCTGGATCATCGACCACGGGCAGACCGTGATGCAGGCGCACAACATGTGGCTCGACGTGTACCTGCAGCTCGGCATCGTCGGCGTGGTGCTCATCGCGATCACGTTCTTCGCCTTCATCTGGCGCTCGTGGTTCTTCGCCGTCGACCGGCCGCGGTGGGACCTGCGTGCCGACCGGCCGTACTCGCCGCTGTCGCTGCTGCCCACGCTCGTCGGCGCCATCCTGCTGGTGCAGGGGCTCGCCGAGTCCACGCCCCTCCTGCTGTGGGGATGGCTGTTCCTCGTGATGCTCGGCGCCAAGATCAAGCAGGCACCCCACATCGGCGTCGGGCCGGCGGAGCAGTCGCTCGCGATCGAGCGGGGCGAGCCGACCAAGCGGGTGCCGTGAGCGACGCGCCGCGCCGGAGAGCCCCCACGTGGCTCGGCGCGCTCCTGGCATCCGCCGAATTCGCCCGCGCCTACACGTTCGCTGTGCTCGGGGCGGTCTTCGCCGCCTTCGCGATCGAGCGCGTCGCGGGCCGCGTGACGTATGCGACGATCGTCGCCGCGCTGTGCGTCATCGGAGTCGGCGTGCTCATCAGTCGCCGGCGCGAGATCTCGTTTCTGCGCCTCGTACCCACGACCCTCCTCGTCCTGCTCGCGTGGATGCTCGCGAGCGCGTTCTGGAGCTCCGACCCGACGATGTCGTTCTGGAGCTGGGTCTACACGCTCGCCGTCGCGTTCCTCGCGGTCGTGATCGGGCACATCCGCGACACGCTGCAGACGGCGCGCGCCCTCGGCGACGTGCTGCGGATGCTGCTGTCGGTCTCGCTCGGCATCGAGGTGCTCTCCGGCATCCTCATCGACACGCCCCTCGAGTTCCTCGGGGTGCAGGGGAACATCGCGTCGTTCGGCCCCATCCAGGGCATCTTCGGCACCCGCAACGCGCTGGGCTTCGTCGCGGTGATCGCGCTCATCACGTTCCTCATCGAATACCGCACGCAGTCCGTGCGGCCCGGCCTGTCGCTGTACTCCGTCGTCCTGGCAGGCGTCCTCGCCGCGCTGAGCGACTCCCCCACGGTCGTCGTGCTCGCGGCCGCGGTGGGCCTCGCGACCGGCGTGCTCGCCCTCGTGCGGCACACGCGGCCGGAGCGCCGCTCCGCGCTGCAATGGACGATCGGGATCGTCGTGGTCCTCGGGCTCGCGATCGCGTATCTCGCGCGAGGTCCGATCATCTCCCTCCTCGGCGCGCGCACCGACCTCGCGATGCGCACCGAGCTGTGGGTCGACATCATCGGCTACGTGCGGTTCCGTCCCGTGCAGGGGTGGGGCTGGTTCGGGCCGTGGGTGCAGACGGAGTTCCCCTTCAACGGCCTCAACTACTGGCTGCAGCAGAACCACGCGAGCGCGCTCAACGCGTACTTCGACGTGCTCCTGCAGCTCGGGTGGGTCGGGCTCGTGCTGTTCGCGGGGCTCGCCGGCGCGGCCCTCGTGCGCTCGTGGCTCGACGCGAGCGAGCGGCGGGCGGTCGTGTACGCGTGGACGCCGCTCATCCTCGTCGCCCTGCTCGTCGACTCGATCTTCGAGAGCTTCACGCTCTTCGGCCTCGGGTGGCTCATGCTCGTGCTGTGCGCCGTGCGCGCGGGGCAGTCCCGCTCGTGGCGCGAGCGGTTCCGAGAGGGCCCGGTCGACGACGTCGCCGAGGGCGCGGGGCTGCCGCACGAGGTGTGAGCACGCAGGGAACCCACGATCGCGCAGGGTAGGATCGTCACTCGGCTCGACGACTCGCGCCCGCCGCCAACCTCGGAGACTTTGGTGCCTCACGTCCTGCAGAACGTCGTCTTCCCCCTCGACCGCGACCCCGACCTCCTCCCCCTCTATGTCGACCCCGAAACGTGGTCCGTCATCGACGAGGAGCCCGTCCGCGTCTCGAACCGCGCGCAGCTCGGGCACATCCTCGACCGGCACCGCGCACGCATCGTCGCCGGTCGCCGCGTGTCGTTCGGCACGTACTTCAACGCCTTCCCCGCGTCGTACTGGCAGCACTGGACGCCGGTCCGCGACGTGAGGCTGACCGTCCGCACGAGCGGCCCCGCCACGATCCTGGTGTACCGCTCGAACGGCTCGGGCGTGCGTCAGCGACTCGAGACCCGCGAGGTCGACGGCGAGGCGACCTCGACGTTCGACCTCGTGCTCGACCAGTACAGCGACGGCGGCTGGATCTGGTTCGACATCGTCGCCGACGACAGCACCGCGATCTTCAACGGCGCCGAGTGGACGACCGAGACCGCGCCGACGCGCGAAGGCAAGGCGTCGATCGGGATCACGACCTACAACAAGCCCGACTACTGCATCTGGACGCTCAAGAACCTCGCCGACTCGCCCGAGGTGCTCGAGCTGCTCGATCGCATCTTCGTCATCGACCAGGGCGACCGGCGCGTCGACGCCGAGTCGATGTTCCCCGACGTCTCGGCCGCTCTCGGTGAGACCCTGCAGATCGTGACGCAGCCGAACCTCGGCGGCTCGGGCGGCTTCGCACGCGCCATGGCCGAGACGCTCAAGCGTCCGGAGAGCGAATTCGTCCAACTGCTCGACGACGACGTGCGCATCGAGCCCGAGTCGGTGCGGCGCTCGATCGTCTTCGGGCGCTTCGCGACCGTCCCCACGATCGTCGGCGCGCACATGTTCGACCTCCTCGACCGCCCCAAGCTGCACGCGTGGGCGGAGGTCGTCGATGACGTGCCCTTCATGTGGCGCACCCTCTATCAGGAGAAGATGCCGCACGACTTCAGCGCGGCGAACCTGCGCCAGTCGCCCATGCTCCACATGCGGCTCGACGCCGACTACAACGGCTGGTGGATGTGCCTCATCCCGGTC
>NZ_DASRXZ010000003.1:0-32578 GCF_035687345.1 Microbacterium sp. | reverse complement strand
CTTCAAGCTGCCCCGCTCGCGCGCCGCGATCTCGACGAAGCACGCGCTCGCCCTCACCAATCGCGGTCAGGGCACGGCGGCCGAGCTCGCCGAGCTCGCGCGCTTCATCCAGGGGCGCGTGCATTCGGAGTTCGGCCTCATCCTGCAGCCTGAGCCCGTGCTCGTGGGCGTGGAGTTGTAGGCAACGGCCTGCGGCGCGTGGCATCCTGACGGTACCGGCGGCGCGGGGGCGCCCGTGGGAGGGGCGGAATGGCGAAGGCGACCACATTCTTCGCCGGTCTTCGCGATGCGACGGCAGATCTGCTGACGTCGGGTATCAGCGTCGACCTGCTCGGCCAGCCCGGCTCGGGGCGCAGCACGCTCGTGACGTCGGTGAGCTCGGCGCTGGTCGAGTTCGGCTGGGATGTGGTGCAGGTGCGCGGGGTGGCCGCACTCGCCGACCGGCCGCTCGAGGCTCTCGCGCTCGCGGAACTGGTTCGACGCCCGGCCCAGCGACCGGAGTCCCCCGTCTCGGCGACGGTGGAGCGCCTGCGTTCCGCGCTGGCGGGGGGCCGAACGGTGCTCGTGGTCGACGACGCCGACGACCTCGACGTCACCTCCGCGGGGGCGATCGCGGCCGCACACGGTCAGCAGCCGTTCCCGGTGCTCACGACGTCGCGCCCGCGGCCCGCATACCGGCAGGCGCCGGTGACCCTGCGCTCCTCGATCCGACCCGGAGTCGTGATCGACATCCCGCCGCTCGACTTCGTCGAGGTCCTCGCGATCCTCGCCGACATCCTGCCCGGAGAGATCGAGCCCGACACGGTGGCGCGCATCGATGCCCTCTCCGGCGGTCTGCCGAACCTGATCGTCTCCGTGGCGACCGCCGCGCGCCACACCGGTCGCATCCAGCTGGTCGACGGCGTGTGGGTCGCCGGTGCGGACCTGTGGACCCCGGGACTCACCCGAGTCGTGCAGACGCTCATCGCCGATCTCGGAGAACCCGCGCTCGAAGCGCTGCAGATGCTCGCGCTGGCCGGGACGGTCTCGGTGTCGATCGCCGCGGAGCTGGTGGGCTGGGAGGCGCTGGAAGAACTCGACGCATGCGGCCTGCTCCGGTTCGTCCCGCGCGGGGACGACGTCGTGCTCGGGATCTACCCGCCTCTCGTCGAGGAACGCTATCGGCGTCCGCCGCTCGGCGCACGCAGCTTGCACTTCAACGCCCGGATGGCCGCCCTCCTCGACCCGTCCGAGGCCTCGAAGCCCGGTGCGACGACCCTCCTGCCGCCCGCGGTGACCGCCCCCTGGTTCAGGCCCGGCGACGCCGCACCGGACGAACCGCGGTTCGAGCGCAGGCATCGCGACCCGGAGGTCGCCGAGCAGTCCGACACGGTGCACGTCCGTCTCATGCGCGAGCACTGGCACAGGCAGCTTCTGCTGCGGCGACGCGAGTGGGAGCGCAACCCCGCGCCTGGGACGGCGGCTGCGTACCTCCGCGCGCTCCTGGTGAGCAACGCCGAGGTCGAGACGATGCTGACGGTGGTGGCGCAGACCCGTCCCACGGGCGATCAGGCGCAGATGGCCGACCTGTACCGCTGGCACGCGCTCGTTCTCGCGCACGCCGCCGGCGACCTCGCCGAAGCCCGCGCACTGCTGGAGCGCGCGGCCGGCGAGGTCGGTCCGTGGGCCGAGGTGCTGCACGCGGTCGAGGACTACCTCACCCTCACGCTCGACCGGCTTCCGGAACCGCGGGCGATCGATGGCGGGCGCACGGATACCCGCCAGTTCTCTGCGGCCGTGTCCGCCGCGAGGCACGTCGCCGCGGGCGAGGTGCCGGAAGCGCGCGCCGCGCTCGCGGGCGGAGAGTGGACCGATCCGGACATGATGCGAACGCGCGACGTGGTCCGGGGCATGCTGCACCTGACGGCCGGAGAGGTGGAGGAGGCGCTCGCGTGGAGCCGTCGGCGCATGGAAGAGGCCCGCGACGCGCTCGACCCGGAAGGGGTCTACGGGCACGCGTACGTGGCGGCGAGCGCGCTCATCTTCGGCGGTCGGATGAACGAGCTGCGAGTCATGCTGGGGAACGTGCTGTCGACCGGACTGACGTCGTCGGTGCAACGGCACTATGCGGACTCGCTGCTCGGGCTCGCGGCCGTCCTCGCCGCTCGAGATGGCCTGACCGTTCCCGACGCGTCGTATTACCGATACCTCCGGTCGGCAGCGAGTTCCAGCACGCTGCCGCTGCCGGCCTGGGCGATGACTCGCGCGGACCTGGCTCTCGCGGATGACCACGCCGAGGCGGCGGACCACCTGTGGGAGGCGGTCCTGGGCTATCTCGACCGGGGACTGCTCGTCTCCGCGGTTCTGCTCGGCGGTGTCGCACTGGACCTGAGTCCGGACCCGGACCGTGTCTCGCTGCTGCGTCGAGCGGTCGGCCCACGACCCGCCGGGATTCTGGACGCCGTCGTCACCGTGGCCGAGGCGGCCGTCGACCCCGACCCGGTCGCGGGAGCACGATTCGGCGAGCGCCTGATCGACTCCGGTCTCGTCTCGCTGGGCGTGAGGGCAGCAGGGCACTCGATCCGCCGACTCCGCGCATCGGATGCAGGTCCCGACTCCCGCGCGGTCTCGGATGCGATGGTGCGGCAGCTTCACGCCAAGGGCGTCGACCCCGATCCGCTGCTCGGCGCCCTCGCACCCACGCGGCAGCTGTCGCCGCGCGAGCAGCAGGTGGGAAGCCTCGTAGCCCACGGCATGTCGAACACGGAGATCGCGCGCACCCTCGGCATCACTCCGAAGACGGTGGAGAACCACCTCAACAGGATCCTCCGCAAGCTGGGTGCCACGGATCGCTCCGAGGTGGCGCGGGTGTTCCGCGGCTGATGCGCAAGCCGTCATCCGCCCGATCCTCGGAAACGCCGATCAGGGGCCGGACCCGAAGGTCCGACCCCTGACGAGCGGTCATGGTGCGACGACCGCACTCGGCGTCAGCCGACGTCGGCGAACCGGCGCACCGCCACGAGTCCCGCACCGAGGGCCACGAGCAGGCCGGCTCCGAGGAGGAGGTCCATCTGTCCGTCGGCACCGGTCACGGCGAGCGTCTGCGTCTCGGTCGCGGGAGTCTGCTCCACGGGGACCTGCTCCGCGGGGACCGGGTCGATCGTCACGTAGCGGCCGTAGCGGTACTCCACGTGGGTGAGCTCCTCGACCGGATCCACCGTGTAGGCGAAGCGGAATTCGGTGTGCCCCTGCTCCGGAACCGCCGGGCGGTAGTCGGGGTTGGGCACCTCGATCATCGGCTCACCCTGAGCCGGCACCGTCTCTGTGCGGTTGACCGCCTCGAGGTAGAACCAGTCGCAGTTCCCCGAGTTGCCGTTGCTGCGGTAGTAGGCGCCCTCGACGCCCACGCCGTGCGGGTCGCCCTCGGTGTTCGCCTGCCAGTCCGCGCCGGGCCAGGCCGGCTCTTCATCCGCGGTCAGCGGGGCGCCGGTCCAGCTGTACCGCTGCCAGTGGTCGAACACCTCGACCGTGTGCTCGGGCACGTACTCGGGGTTCTCGATCCACATGGTCGGCTCGCCCTGCTCGGGCTGCGCCGGCACGTCCACGACGTAGCGGTCCGCGATCCGGGTCCAGCTGCGGCCGTCCTCCGGTGCCTCCGTGACCCAACCGGTCTCCTCATATTCGCCCGGCACTCCCGGGCGGTCGATCACGGTACGGGTCTCGATGACTTCCCAGCCGTCACCGGCAGGTGCGGCGGTGAGCCACGACGTCTCTTCGTAGCGGGTCGTCGCTTCCGCGGCGACGGGCGCGTCGGCGGGCATCGGGGGCTCTGCGGCGGATGCCGGGGCGGCTGCTCCGACCGTCAGGACTCCCATCAGCAGGAGGGCCACTCCGGCCGCCGGCATCATCGTCTTGCGCATTTCTCTTCCCCCTTTTCGGATCTGTTGCGTTGACTTCACGATCCGCCGGTTCAGCGGGGCCCCACGTCGCGGGTGGTCTGTCTGGGGGTGGACAGTCGCGAATTGGGTGCATCCCCGGTTCGCGGAGCGCCCCGTAGGGGAGGGGGACGGGTCACGGCGCGTCGGCTCGAACCGCGCGCTTCAGGTGCGCTTCAGGCGCGATCCGCCACGATGGAGGCATGCGCGTGCTGGTCGTCGACGACGAGGTCCGCCTCGCCGACGGGATCAGGCGCGGCCTGGAGGCGGAGGGCTTCGCCGTCGATGTCGCCCACAACGGCGTCGAGGGGCTCTGGTACGCGCGCGAGAACGAATACGCGGCGATCATGCTCGACATCATGCTCCCCGGCATGAGCGGCTACGCCGTGTGCCGCACGCTCCGCGACGAGGAGAACTGGACGCCCGTGCTCATGCTCACCGCGAAGGACGGCGAGTGGGACGAGGTCGAGGGCCTCGACACCGGGGCCGACGACTATCTCACCAAGCCGTTCTCGTTCGCGGTGCTGCTCGCACGCCTGCGCGCACTCGTGCGACGCGGTGCCACGGCGCGACCGGCGACGCTCTCCGCCGGCGACCTCGTGCTCGACCCGGCGCGCAGGACCGTCACGCGCGCCGGTGCCTCGGTCGACCTCACGACCCGCGAGTTCGCGGTGCTCGAGTTCCTGCTGCGCCGCGCGGGCGAGGTCGTCTCGAAGTCGCAGATCCTCGCGGGCGTGTGGGACTTCGCGTTCGACGGCGATCCGAACATCGTGGAGGTCTACATCGGGCACCTCCGTGCGAAGGTCGACCGCCCGTTCGGACGCACGTCGATCCGCACCGTGCGGGGCGCGGGCTACGTGATCGGCGACGACGGTGGCTGAGGCGGAGAACGCGCCGAAGCGGATGCGCCGGCGCGCCGGCATCCGCACCCGCATCACGGCGGTCAGCGTGGGCGCGGTCGCCCTCGCGCTCGTCATCGGGGCGATCGGCTTCTGGCTGACCCTGCGGTCATCGCTCTACGGGCAGCTCGACCTCGCCACGCGTCAGGACGCGGCCGCGTTCGCCGCACAGGCGGACGACGTCGGCCCCGAAGCGGTGCCGGAGGTCGACGACGACCGATTCTGGCAGCTCATCGACCGCGACAGCGGCTCGATCGTCGCGGCGAGCGACCTCCTCGAAGACCTGAGCCCGATCGCCGATCGCGAGGGGAACGTCCCGCCGTTCGTCTCCCTCGGCGACGACGGGGTGTTCGCGGTGGCGGCCGAGCGTGAGAGCGGCGACGTCATCGTCGTCGCCGGCCGCTCGACGACGACGATCGAGGAGACGCTGGGCTCGGTCGCGACCCTCCTGACGATCGCGGTGCCGCTCATCGCGCTCATCGTCGGCATCACGACGTGGGTCGCTGTCGGCCGCGCGCTCGCACCGGTCGAGCGCATGCGCCGCCAGGTCGACGCCGTCACGGCGAGCGACCTGTCGCAGCGCGTCGAGGATCCCCGCACAGGCGACGAGCTGGGCAGGCTCGCGCACACGCTCAACGACATGCTCGCGCGACTCGAGGACTCCCAGCGCGCGCAGCGACGATTCATCTCGGATGCGTCGCACGAGCTCAAGTCGCCCCTCGCCGTGCTGCGCCAGTACGCCGAGGTCGCCGCCGCGCACCCCGATCGCGTGACCGCGAGCGAGCTCACCGAGACCGTCCTCGACGAGGGACAGCGCCTCGAACGGCTGGTGCAGGGCATGCTCGTGCTCGCGCGCGCCGACGAGCACGCCCTGACGATCACGGCGGTCGACGTCGACCTCGACGACGTGCTCTACGCGGAGGCGCAGCGTGTGCGGGCGCTGGGGAAGGTCGACACGGATGCCTCGGCCGTCCGCCCAGTGCGCGTGCACGCCGACGCCGGCCTCGTGCGCCAGGCCGTGCGCAACCTCGTCGACAACGCCGCGCGGCATGCGTCCGCGCGCGTGGTGCTCGCCTCGGAGGTCGCCGACGGCATGGCCGTCGTCACGGTGGACGACGACGGTCCCGGCGTGCCCGCCGATCAGCGCGCGCACGTCTTCGAGCGGTTCGTGCGGCTCGACGACGCCCGCTCGCGCGATGCGGGCGGAAGCGGGCTCGGCCTCGCGATCGTGCGCGAGATCGCCGTGCGCCACGGCGGCGGGGCCCGCATCGTCGAGTCTCCGTTCGGCGGTGCGAGGGCCGAGCTGCGCCTGCCGCTCGCACCCGCGGACTGACCGCGATCCCCGTTTCAGGACGCTTCAGGCTGGCTTCAGCATCGCCGCGAGATCGTGGAGACCTCGACAGAGGAGGACACCATGAACAAGCGCACGATCGGATTCACCGCGGCGGCCATCGCGGGGGCCGCGGTCCTGACCGGCGGCGCGGCCATCGCCTTCGCGGCCGGTTCGGCGCCGACCCCCGCCACGAGCCTCGCGGGCACGTCGACCCCCGCCTCCGACTCGCCCTCGCCGTCCCCCTCGGCGAGCTTCGACCACGACCACGACCGCGTCGCGGCCGCCGACATCGACCGCGCGATCCAGGCCGCGCTCGACGCGGCGGGACCCGGCACGGTGATCGAAGCCGAAATCGACGACGACGCGACCCACGCGTACGAGATCGACATCCTGCTCGACGCGGGCGGCGTGGCCGAGGTCAAGCTCGACGCGGCGTTCCAGGTGGTCTCGGTGACTCCGGACGACCGCGGCGGCGACCGCGACCGTCGCGACCGGCGTGGTCGCGACGACGACTTCGACGACCGGGATGACGACGACGAGCTGCTCACGGACGCGGCGCGCGTGCACGCGGCATCCGCTGCCGCCCTCGCCTACGTCGGGGCGGGCCGCGTCGTGAGCGTGGAGCTCAGCGATGACGCCGACCACGTCTATGAGGTCGAGATCGAGTTCGACGGCGGCGACGACGTCGACGTCGATCTCGACGCGTCGTTCACCGTCATCCGCGCAGACTGACCCCAGGGCTCGCGCCCCCAGCCGCGGCCCGTGCCCCACGGAGCCACAGCGACGGAACCGTCAGGCCGGGCAGTTCGGGCAGGAAGTTCAGGCGCATGCGGCGCGGGCCGTACGACGTGATCTGCCAGTCGTCCAGCGCGCGCTCACGGTGGCGCCGCTTGGCGTCGGCCTCGGTCTGGACGAGCTGCATGATCTCGTCGAACCCGGGCGTGCGGTCGCCGGCGGCGAGTGCCCGGATCATCGAGCTGCGCAGGGTCTTCGGCGAGGCCGCCAGCCATGCGGCGGTCCAGCGCAGCAGCAGCGTCGATTGCAGGAACAGCCATGTCGTGAACTGCCACGGGCGCACGTCGTCGATGCCACCCGGCGCGGCGACGACCAGCCGGCGCACGCGATCCGGGTGGTGGAGGGCGAACCCGAGAGCCACGCCGCCGCCCATCGAGAGGCCGACGAGGTCCGCCTGCTCCCCTCCGACGTGGTCGAGCAGATCGACGAGCACGTCTTCCAGCCGGGGCTGATCCACGATGCCCGTCCAGGGGCGCGACCCGCCGTGGCGGGGGAGGTCGATCGCGATCACGTCGCGGTCGGACGAGAGTCTGGGCATGACGTCGCGCCACAGCAGGGGAGCCGTGTCGTACATCGCCCCGTGCAGGAGGATCACGGGGGTGCCGGTCGCGGTCCCCGCGCGGTACACACGAACGGGGCCGCCGCCCAGCGTGACGTCGTCGTATGCGTCGAAGACGCTCATGTCCGTCCCCCTCCGGGTCGTGCGCGTTCGTTCTCGAGCTCCGCGATCTGCCGGTCGAGAGCGTCGATGAGGCGCAGGTGGGCGTCGCGGATGCTCCGCTCCGCCGTCGCGGCGTGGGGGCGGGTCTCCCAGCCGGCGGCGATCATGTCGCTGAACGTGTCGACCGTCGCCCGCAGGCGCTCGGGGGAGAGGGACCCGATCGCGGCGGCCGCGTTGACCAGGCCGATGGCGAAGACGCCCAGCACTCCGGCGGCTTCCGCCGGATCGACGTCCTGACGGACGAGTCCGGCGTCGCGCAGCTCGGTCAGGTGGTTGACGAGCCAGTCCATCCGCTGCGCGTACCGGGCGGGGCCCTTGTCGCGCACGTAGGCTCCGAGCACCTCTGAGTCGGAGAGGTGGAACGCGAGCATGAGCTCATCGGCGAGCAGCGCCTCGAGCGAGTACCGGTACAGCGTCGACAGCGCCACCGGGGCAGCGGAGTGTCAGGCGAAGAGGTCCTGGAGGCGGCGGACGCCTTCGAGCAGCGCATCGTCGCCGAGCGCGTACGACATCCGCACGTATCCCGAGGGCCCGAAGGCCTCGCCCGGGACGACCGCGACCTCGGCCTCGTCGAGGATGAGGTCGGCGAGCTCGAGCGACGTCTCGACCCGCTTGCCGCGCCACTCGCGACCGAGGAGTCCCGTGACGTCGGGGTACACGTAGAACGCGCCGAGCGGCCTCGGAACCGTCACACCCTCGATCTTCGACAGCTCGTCGACGATCACGCGGCGGCGGCGGTCGAACGCCTGACGCATGTGCTCGACCTCGTCCTGCGGCCCGGTGAGCGCCGCGAGCGCTGCGCGCTGGGCGATGTTGTTGACGTTGCTGCACAGATGCGACTGCAGGTTCGCGGCGATCTTGATCGCGTCGGCGGGACCGACCATCCAGCCGAGGCGCCACCCGGTCATCGCGTACGTCTTGGCGACGCCGTTGACGAGGATCGTCTGGTTCGCCGCATCCGGCACGGCCTCGACGATCGAGACCGCCCGCACTCCTTCGTAGACGAGGTTCTGGTAGATCTCGTCCGAGATGATCCAGATGCCGTGCTCGACGGCCCACTCGCCGATCGCGCGCGTCTCCTCGTACGAGTAGACCGACCCGGTCGGGTTCGACGGCGACACGAACACGAGCGCCGTCGTGCGTTCGGTGCGGGCTGCTTCGAGCTGCTCGACCGTGACCTTGTACTCCTGGTCGGCGCCCGCGAAGACCTCGACGGGGATGCCGTCGGCGAGGCGGATCGCCTCGGGGTACGTCGTCCAGTACGGGGCCGGCAGCAGAACCTCGTCGCCGGGGTTCACGACCGCCTGGAACGCCTGGTACACGGCCTGCTTGCCGCCGTTCGTCACGATGATGCGCGACGGCTCGACCTCGAGGCCCGAGTCGCGCAGCGTCTTGGCGGCGATCGCCTCGCGCAGGACAGGGAGACCGGCCGCAGGCGTGTAGCGGAAGTTCGCGGGATCGTGCAGCGCCTCGGCCGCCGCATCGACGATGTGCCCCGGCGTCGCGAAGTCGGGCTCGCCCGCCGCGTACGAGATGACGGGGCGCCCGGCCGCCTGGAGCGCCTTGGCCTTGGCATCGACCTTGAGCGTCGCAGACTCGGCGATCGCGGACAGCTTGCGAGACAGGGGAGCGCGTTCGGTCACGCGTACGAGCGTAGTCGCGACATCGCGGTTTCGGAGGGCCGCTCGACGCGGTACGGTGAGCGCGTGGGAGCGTGGATCTGGAGCGCGATCGCCTTCGCCATCGTCCTGGTCATCGCGGGCGGCATCACGTGGTGGCTCGCCAAGGGCTGTGTCGTGACCATCGTCGGCGCGGTCGGTGCGATCGTCGGGAGTCTGCTGTCGCTGGGCAGCCTCCTTCTGCTGCTCGACGTCGAGACGGCGATGCGCGTCTCCTACACGCTCATGGGGGTGTCGGGCGTGTGGCTGCTCGCGTGGGCGTTGGCCGGCGGCATCCGGGGCCAGCGGAACGCGAGGGCGGATGCCGCGGCCGAGGCCGCACCCGTCCCCGCGCGCATCGTCGAGTACTGAGCCGTCCGGGCGAGCCCGGCATCCACCGAATGGAGGATGCCGTCTCCCACTGATGACCGCTGGGGCGCACCCGCGCGCGGCGCGATCGTGGAGTCATGGAAACCAACGCGGTGCGGGTGCGGAACCTGCGCAAGGTGTACGGAAACCGGACGGTCGTCGACGACGTCTCGTTCGACATCGAGCGGGGTGAGACCTTCGCGATCCTCGGTCCGAACGGCGCCGGCAAGTCGACGGTCGTCGAGATCCTCGAGGGCTACCGTCGCCGGTCGGGCGGCGAGGCCACGGTGCTCGGCATCGACCCGGGCGACGGGGGCCTCGACTGGAAGGCGCGCATCGGCATCGTGCTGCAGACGACGGCCGCGACCGGACCGGTCACGGTGCGCGAGCAGCTGCGGGAGTTCGCCGGGTTCTCCCCGAACCCCCGCGACGTCGACGAGGTGATCGCCGCGATCGGCCTCGAGGACCAGGCGAAGACGCGCGTCTCCAAGCTCTCCGGCGGCCAGCAGCGCCGCGTCGACGTCGCGATGGGCATCATCGGGCGCCCCGAGCTGCTGTTCCTCGACGAGCCCACGACCGGTTTCGATCCCCACGCACGGCGCGAGTTCTGGGACCTCATCCGCTCGCTCAAGGCCGAGGGCACGACGATCCTGCTCACGACCCACTACCTCGACGAGGCGGCTCAGCTCGCCGACCGCGTCGCGGTCATCGCGAACGGGCGGGTGCGCGCGACAGGGCCCGTCGACGGCTTCGGCGGTGAGCACGCGCGTGTGCCGGTCGTGAAATGGGTCGAGGACGGCGTGCATCGGCACCAGCGTGCGGAGGACCCGTTCGAGTTCGCGACCGCGCTCGCCGCGCGACTGGGCGGGGCCCCGGCCGAGCTCGAGATCGTGCGGCCGAGCCTCGAAGACATCTACCTCGCGCTCGTCGCCGAGGAAGCCGAACACGACGCGGAGCTCGCCGCGGCAGTCGTGATGGGAGCGGCACGATGACCGCCATCGCGCAGCAGACAGGCTCGACCACGCGGTCGCTGTCGCGTCGCAACCTCTTCGCCGTGGGGGCTCAGCGCATCCGATTCGAGCTGCTGCAGTACTTCCGCTCGGGCGACACGCTGTTCTTCACCTTCCTGTTCCCGATCTTCATGCTGGGGCTGTTCAGCATCGCGTTCGGCACCGATGGGGACGTCGTGCTCGCCCCGGGGCTCCCACCCGTCTCGATGGCGGAGCTCTACCTGCCGGGCATGCTCGCGGCCGGATTGCTGCTGTCGGGCTTCCAGAACCTCGCGATCGACATCGCGATCGAGCGCTCGGACGGACTGTTGAAGCGGTACGGCGGCACCCCGCTGTCTCCCATCAGCTACTTCATCGGCAAGATCGGGCTCGTCGCGCTCACCGGCGTGATGCAGGCCACGCTGCTGCTCGCGTTCGCGGCGCTCGCGCTCGGAGTGCGGCTGCCGACCGAACCCGAAGCGTGGATGACGTTCGCATGGGTGTTCGTCCTCGGGATCACGGCTTCGGCGCTGCTCGGCGTGGCGCTCTCGGCGCTGCCGCGGACCGGCAAGAGCGCGACCGCCGTCGTCGTGCCGATCGCCCTCGCACTGCAGTTCGTCTCGGGCGTGTACCTCATGTTCGCGCAGCTGCCGGAGTGGCTGCAGAACGTCGCCGCCCTCTTCCCGCTCAAGTGGATGGCGCAGGGCATGCGAGCCGCGTTCCTGCCCGACGGGTTCGCGGCGCTCGAGCAGAACGGCGAGTGGAACCTCGCCGGAGTGGCGATCGCGCTCGCCGTGTGGCTCGTCGTGGGCCTCGTCCTCTCGCGACTGACGTTCCGGTGGATCCGGCGCGACGCGTAACCTGAGGGCGGCAGAGGGAGCGCAGTGCTGAAGCGTCGTTGGTGGGATGTCGCGGTCGCGGCCGGTTCGGTCGTGATCGCGACGGCCCTGCTGATCGGGTTCAATCCGGACGATCCGGTGCGCCTGGCGGTGGGACTCGCGTCGATCGCAGGCTTCGCGGCCGCGTACTTCCTGATCGCACGGCCCGCGATCTGCGAACCCGGCGAGGACCGCGTGCCGGCTCGCTGGCGTTTCCCCGTCTTCGTCGTCGTGGGCTCCCTCGCGATCGCGGTCGGAGCGGGCGCGACGGGCTTCCTCGCAATCTTGCAGGCGCTCGCCTACCCGCTCATGTGGGTCGTGGGGGACTCTCGTCGCCGCGCGATCATCGGCTCCGCGGTCGTCGCGGTCACCATCTGGGCCGGGATCGCGATCGCCGGCGACGACGCGGGCGCGTTCGTCGCGGGTCTCATGACGGCGGGCTTCTCGTTCGCCTTCGCGATCGCCCTGGGCCTGTGGATCTCGAGCATCGCGGAGTACGGCGAGGAGCGCGCACGCCTCCTTGCGGAGCTCACCGCCGCGCAGGCCGAGGTCGAGGCGCTGAGCCGTGAGCGCGGGGCATCCGCCGAACGGGAGCGGCTCGCGCGCGACATCCACGACACGCTCGCGCAGACGCTCGCGGGTCTCGTCCTCCTCGCGGAGCGCGCGGGTCGGCAATCGAGGGACCGGCAGACGGATGCCGCGGCCACGACCATCGCGACGGTCGAGCAGATCGCGCGCGACGCTCTCGCGGAGGCCCGGGCGCTCGTGGCGCGCACGGCGGCCGTCCCGAGCGAGCCGGTCTTCGCCGCCGCCGTGGAGCGCCTCGTCGACCGCTTCCGCGCGCACAGCTCCGCCGACATCGTGCTCGACGCGTCCGGAGTCGACGGCGAGCTCGACCGCGAGACGCAGGTCGTCGTGCTGCGCTGCCTGCAGGAGGCGCTGTCGAACGTGGGCAAGCACGCCGCGGCGGAGCATGTCGACGTGCGTGTCACGGTCGACGACGCAGGCGCCGCGACCCTCACGGTCACCGACGACGGACGCGGCTTCGACCCCGCGCAGTCGACCATGGGCTTCGGCCTCGAGGGCATGCGCGAACGCGTGGCGATCGCGCAGGGAGTGCTCGACGTGTCGTCCGCCGTCGGGCGCGGAACGACGTTGAGCCTGCGGCTTCCGGGTACGCGCACGACCGGGGGCGTCGCGCCCGAGAAGGCGCCCGCGACCGAGCCCGAACGATCCGGAGGACCCCGATGATCCGTCTGCTGATCGCCGACGACCATCCCGTCGTGCGCGCAGGGCTCGCGGGACTGCTGTCGGACGAGCCCGGGCTCGAGGTCGTCGCCGAGGCTTCCGACGGCGACGAGGCCGTGCGCCTCGCCGCTGCCACTCGTCCCGACGTCGTGCTGATGGACCTGCGGATGCCGCGCGTCGACGGCGTCGCCGCGACGACCCGCATCGCGGCGGGTGAGGCGGGCGAGCCGGCACCGCGTGTGCTGATCCTCACGACGTACGAGTCCGACGACCAGATCCTCGCCGCGATCGAAGCCGGCGCGGCGGGCTATCTCCTGAAGGCGGCGCCGCAGGCGGAGATCGTCGCCGGCATCCGGTCGGTCGCCGCGGGGCAGTCGGCGCTGTCGCCGCAGGTCGCCGTGCGGCTCGTGGAGCGGATGCGTCAGCCGGCGGTGCCCGAGACGGTGCTGACGGCCCGTGAGACCGAGGTGCTGCGGCTCGTGGCATCCGGTCACTCGAACAAGCAGATCGCCGTCGCGCTCGGGATCGGCGAGTCGACCGTCAAGACGCACCTGCTGAAGACCTTCGACAAGCTCGGCGTCGCCGACCGCACACGCGCCGTGACGCTGGCGATGGAGCGCGGTCTGCTCGCGTAGCGTCATCCGATCGCTGCGCTCCTCGCTCAGCGACCGGATCTTCTGTCGGCCGCTGAGCGAGGAGCGGGATCGCAGCGTGCTCAGCTGAACTGGTTCATCGTGTTGTTCTTGCCGCCGGCCTTGAGCGCCGCCTCTCCGGCGAAGTACTCCTTGTGGTTGTCGCCGATGTCGCTGCCCGCCATGTTCTGGTGCTTGACGGTCGCGATGCCTTCGCGGATCTCGCGGCGCTGCACGCCGCGCACGTACGCGAGCATGCCCTCGTCGCCGAAGTAGCCCTTGGCGAGGTCATCCGTCGACAGGGCCGCCGTGTGGTAGGTCGGCAGCGTGATGAGGTGGTGGAAGATCCCGGCCCGGGCCGAGCCGTCGCGCTGGAACGTGCGGATCTTCTCATCGGCGAGCCGAGCGAGGTCGGTGTCGTCGTAATCCGAGCTCATGAGGTTGCCGCGGTCGTAGACCGACACGTCGTGTCCCTCCGCCTCGAGCAGGTCGTACGCCTGCTGGCGGAAGTTGAGCGTCCAGTTGAACGAGGGGCTGTTGTTGTAGACGAGCTTCGCGTCGGGCACGACTTCGCGGATGCGGTCGACCATGCCCGCGATCTGCTCGATGTGCGGCTTCTCGGTCTCGATCCACAGCAGATCGGCGCCGTTCTGCAGCGACGTGATGCAGTCGAGCACGACGCGGTCCTCGCCGGTGCCGGGGCGGAACCGGTACAGGTTGCTGGCCAGCCGCTTCGGGCGCAGGAGCTTGCCCTCGCGGCGGATGACGACATCGCCGTCGTCGAGCTCCGCCTCGGTGATCTCCTCGACGTCGAGGAACGAGTTGTACCGGTCGCCCAGGTCGCCGGGCTCGTTCGAGACGGCGAGCTTCTGCGTGAGGCCCGCACCGAGCGAGTCGGTGCGGGCGACGATGATGCCGTTGTCGACGCCGAGCTCGAGGAACGCGTAGCGCACCGCGTTGATCTTCGCGATGAAGTCCGCGTGCGGGACGGTGACCTTGCCGTCCTGGTGGCCGCACTGCTTCTCGTCCGAGACCTGGTTCTCGATCTGGATGGCGCACGCGCCCGCCTCGATCATCTTCTTCGCGAGGAGGTACGTCGCCTCCGGGTTGCCGAAGCCCGCGTCGATGTCCGCGATGATCGGCACGACGTGCGTCTCGTGGTTGTCGATCTGCGACTGGATGAACTCGACCGCGGTCTCGTCGCCGGCGGCGCGTGCCCGGTCGAGCTGGGTGAACAGCAGGTCGAGCTCACGCGCGTCGGCCTGACGGAGGAACGTGTACAGCTCCTCGATGAGCGCCGGCACCGCCGTCTTCTCGTGCATCGACTGGTCGGGGAGCGGGCCGAACTCCGAGCGGAGGGCGGCGACCATCCAGCCCGAGAGGTACAGGTATCGCTTCTTCGTGCTCTTCAGGTGCTTCTTGATCGAGATGAGCTTCTGCTGCCCGATGAAGCCGTGCCAGACGCCGAGCGACTGCGTGTACTGCGACGGATCGGCGTCGTACTCCGCCATGTCGCGCCGCATGATGTCGGCGGTGTAGCGGGCGATGTCGAGCCCCGTGCGGAAGCGGTTCTGCGCCCGCATCCGCGCGACGTACTCGGGGTTGATCGCGTCCCACGTCGAGCCGTGCTGCTCCTTGAGGGTCTGCGTGCCCTGGATGTCGTCCGTGTAAGTGGTCATGTCGTCGTCCTTGTCGTGGTGTCGCAGGGTGGGTGTCAGTCGGTCTCGACGAGGAAGCGCGAATAGGCGGGCAGGGTCAGGAACGCCGGGAAATCCGACCCGAGCGCGACCTCGCGGAACACCTCGGCGGCGTCGTCGAACCGGTCGCCGTCGCTCCCTGAGCCTGTCGAGTCGGTCCCTGAGCCTGTCGAGCCGGTCCCTGAGCCTGTCGAAGGGCGCCTCACCTCGTCGAGCACCTGCGCGATGAGGCCTTCGACGTACTCACGGGTGATGCGGGTGCCGTCCTCGGTGGTGCGGTCCTGGTGGATCCACTGCCACACCTGGGAGCGCGAGATCTCGGCGGTCGCCGCGTCCTCCATGAGGTTGTCGATCGCCACGGCGCCGAGGCCCCGGAGCCACGCCTCGATGTAGCGGATCGCGACCGAGACGTTGCCGTGCACGCCCGCGGCCGTGATGGGCCGGCCGATGTGAACATCGATGAGGTCGGCCGCCTTCACATCGACGTCGGGACGCTGCCGGTCGAGCTGGTTGGGGCGGTCGCCCAGCACCGCGTCGAATTCGGCGCGCGCCACCGGAATGAGGTCGGGGTGTGCGACCCACGTGCCGTCGAAGCCGTCGCCCGCCTCGCGCTTCTTGTCGGCGGCGACCTTCTCGAACGCGCGCTCGGTCACCTCGGGGTCGCGGCGGTTCGGGATGAAGGCGCTCATACCGCCGATCGCGAAGGCGCCGCGCTTGTGGCACGTCTTGACGAGCAGCTCGGTGTAGGCGCGCATGAACGGCACGGTCATCGTGACCTCGCTGCGGTCCGGCAGCACGAACCGGGCGCCGCGGCCGCGGTAGTTCTTGATGATCGAGAAGATGTAGTCCCAGCGGCCGGCGTTCAGGCCCGCGCAGTGGTCGCGCAGCGCGAAGAGGATCTCCTCCATCTCGAACGCGGCGGGCAGCGTCTCGATGAGCACCGTCGCGCGGATGGTGCCGTACGGGATGCCGATGTACTGCTCGCTGAACGAGAAGACGTCGTCCCACAGCTTCGCCTCTTCGCTCGACTCGAGCTTGGGCAGATAGAAGTACGGGCCGCGACCGTTCGCGATGAGCTGCTTCGCGTTGTGGAAGAAGTACAGGCCGAAGTCGACGAGCGAGCCCGACGACGCCATCGTGCGGCCGAAGCGGTCGGTGAAGCGGATGTGGTTCTCGGTGAGGTGCCACCCGCGCGGGCGCATCACGATGGTCGGCGTCTCGGTGGCCGTGACCTCGTACCGCTTGCCCTCGGGGCTCGTGTAGGTCAATTCGCCCCGGATCGCGTCGCGCAGCGACAGCTGTCCCTCGATGACGTTCTTCCACGTCGGGCTCGTGGCGTCCTCCTGGTCGGCGAGCCACACCTTCGCGCCGGAGTTCAGCGCATTGATCGTCATCTTCGGGTCGGTCGGGCCGGTGATCTCGACGCGGCGGTCCTCGAGCCCCGGCCCGGCGCCGGCCACCTGCCACTCCACGTCCTCGCGGATGTGCCGTGTGTCGTCGCGGAACTGCGGGTCGTGGCCGTTGCCGATCTCGAAGCGACGCCGCATGCGGTCGGCGAGCCGGTCGTGGCGCCGGGTGCCGAAGCGGTCGTGCAGCGCGGCGAGGAACTCGATCGCGTCGGGCGTGAGGATCTCGTCGTAGCGCGGTGCGATCCGTCCCGCGATCTCGATCGACGGCTCGTGGGTCTGCGCGGCGATGGGGCCGGTGCGCGTGCGCATCGGGGCGATGGTCGAAGGTGTCATGGGCCTGTCTTCCTGTGTGCGGTGTGTTGAGACTGTCGACGGATGCTCCGCCCGGCGTGTGTGCGCCTGGTGGGGGCATCCGGTCATCCGCGTTCTGGATCGACCGGCGGAAGGTCGTGAGACCACTTTCCGTGAAGTTCGACCCCGCCGAATGCCATTTCGAGGGGAGAAGTTTCGGCGTATTTCTGTTTTCGTGACAGAATCGCGGGATGACGACGCTCGCGACGACAGATCCGCTGACGGACTTCTCCGACGATGGAGAGGTGGACGCGCTGACCATCGGCCGTCGCATCCGTCAACTGCGCACCGACCGGGGCATGACCCTCGAAGAGCTCGCCGCCGCCGTCGACCGCGCGCCCAGCCAGCTGTCGATGATCGAGAACGGCCGGCGTGAGGCCAAGCTCACGATGCTGCGGACCATCGCACGGGCGCTCGGCACGACCCTCGACGCGCTGCTCGAGGCGGAGCCGCTCGATGAACGCTCGACGCTCGAGATCGCCCTCGAACGGGCGATGCGCGGGCCGACGTTCCGATCGCTCGGCATCGCCCCGTTCCGCGTCGCGAAGTCCCTGCCGACCGACGCGCTCAAGGCGATGCTCGCTCTCCACGGCGAGATCGAGCGGCTCCACGACGAGCGCGCCGCGACACCCGAAGAGGCCCGTCGCGCCAACGTCGCGCTGCGCAAGCTCATGCGCACGCAGAACAACTACTTCGGCGAGCTCGAAGAGCAGGCGCGGAGGATCCTCCGCGCGGTCGACCACCCCGGCGGCCCGCTCACGCAGCGCACGGCATCCGACATCGCCGCCCATCTCGGGTTCACCCTTCACTACGTGCCCGACCTGCCGCAGACCACCCGCTCGGTCGCCGACATCAAGAACGGCCGCCTGTACCTCTCGAGCCGTCACGCCGCGAAGGGCGACCCACGCACGGCGGTGCTGCAGGCGCTGTCGAGCCGCATCCTGGGGCACCGCGAGCCGAAGAGCTACGCCGAGTTCCTGCGGCAGCGCGTCGAGACGAACTACCTCACAGGCGCCCTGCTCATCCCCGAGGCGCACGCGGTGCCGTTCCTGCAGGAGGCGAAGAAGGACCGCGCGATCTCGATCGAGGATCTGCGCGACGCGTACTCGGTGTCGTACGAGACCGCGGCGCACCGCTTCACGAACCTCGCGACGGTGCACCTCGGCATCCCCGTGCACTTCCTCAAGGTGCACGAGTCGGGCACGATCACGAAGGCCTACGAGAACGACGACGTCAACTTCCCGACCGACCGGCTCGGGGCGATCGAGGGGCAGATGTGCTGCCGCCGGTGGACCTCGCGCGTGGTCTTCGACATCGAGGACCACTTCAACCCGTACTACCAGTACACCGACACCGGCAACGGCACGTACTGGTGCACGGCGCGCGTGGAGCACTCGAGCGAGGGCGCTCACTCGGTGTCGGTCGGCGTGCGCTTCGACGACACGAAGTGGTTCCTCGGGCGCGACACGACGAACCGCGGAGTGTCGAAGCACTCGGTCGAGGCGTGCTGCCGCCGCGCGCCGGCCGAGCTCGAGGCCGCGTGGCGCGACCACTCGTGGCCGAACGTGCGCACGCCGCGCACCCTGCTCGCGACGCTGCCGACGGGCGCGTTCCCGGGCGTCGACTCGACCGACGTGTACGAGTTCCTCGAGGCGCACGCGCCGCGCTGAGCGGGGCTACCGTCGAGCGTTCGCCATGGGCGCTGTGCTGACTCGCACCTTGAACCGCGCGCCGCGGTCCCATGCGACCCTCAGTCGTGAGGCTCGTACCCACCACAGCGCGAACAGCAGCGCGGGGACGAGCCCGCCGAGCGCGCACGCCGCCGTCGCCCAGCGCGGGCCGGCCGCCGTGGCGATGAACCCGATCACGGGTGCCCCGATGGTCGGCCCACCGATGACGAAGGCGATGTAGAGCGCCATGACCCGGCCGCGGAGCTCGGGCGGCGTCGCCGCCTGCAGGTAGGCGTTCGTGGTGTTCATGATCACGAGCGAGGTGAAGCCCAGCACGACGAGGAACGCGCCGAAGACCCACGCGCCCGGGCTCAGCGCACCGCCGATCGCGCCGAGTCCGAACACGAGCGCCGAGAGCGCGATCGCCGAAAGGCGCGCCCGTTCGCGTCGGGCGCCGGCGATCGCCCCGATCACGCTCCCGATCGCGACGACCGACGACAGAACGCCGAACTCGGTCGGGCCGAGTCCGAACTCCACGGTCGACATCGTCGCGACGATGATCGGCAGATTGGTGCCGATCGCGCCGAACACGAGCGCGCTCGCGACGACCACCGCGAGGTCGCCGCGCGAACTCACATAGAGCAGCCCCGCGCGGAGTCGTCCCGGCGCCCGTGGCGACCGGGGCTGCCGGTGCAGCTCGGCGGGGCGCATCGCGAGCAGGCCCGTGATCGTCGCGGCGAAGGTCACCGCGTTGATGAGGAGCACCCAGCCCGCCCCGATCGCGGCGGTGAGCAGGCCCGCGAGCGCGGGTCCCGCGAGACGCGCGACGGTGAACGAGGTCGCGTTGAGACCGACCGCGTTCGAGATGAGCGACGTCGGCACGAGCTCCGACACGAACGCCTGCCGTGCGGGTCCGTCGAAGGCGCTCGCGACGCCGAGCGCGACCGCGAGACCGTAGACCATCCACAGCTCGACGGCCCCGGTGAGGACAAGCGCCGCGAACACCGCGCCGATCACCGCCATCGCGGTCTGGGTGGCGAGCAGCAGCCGCCGCCGGTCGAACACGTCGGCGGCCAGACCTGTCAGGGGGGTGAGCAGCAGCACCGGGCCGAACTGCAGCGCGGTCGTGATCCCGACGGCGACAGCGTCATGGTCGGTGAGCTCGGTCAGGACGACCCAGTCCTGCGCGGTGCGCTGCATCCACGTGCCGACGTTCGACACCGTCGCGCCCGCGAACCACAGGCGGTAGTTGAACACCTTCAGCGAGCGGAACGGGCTGCTCATGCGATCGGGCCTTCCACACGCATCCGTGGTCGACCGTTCCCTCGCACGATGATTAGGGTACCTTATGAAATTCGAGGAGGTCGCATGACGATGACGCGCGTGGCACAGCTGGCGGTCCCAGATCCCGGACGGTTCGACGAGGTGGTCGGCGAGGTCGCGGTCGCCTCGCCCGAAGACATCGACCGGGTCGTGCGAGAAGCGGATGCGGCGGCCGCCGCGTGGGCGCGGCAGGGCCCGGATGCCCGGGCGGAGGCCCTCCTCGCCGCGGCCCGGGACTTCGACGCGGTCGACGATGCGCTCGCCGAGCTGCTCACGCGCGAGAACGGGTCGGTGCTCGCGGTGTCGCAGCGCGAGGTGTCGCTCGTGCCGCACCTGCTGCGCATGGCCGTCGACCTCGGCCTCGAGGCGCTCGCCCAACCCGTCGTCGAAGAGGCGACGGTCTCGCTGCGGCGGCGCCCGTACGGGGTCGTCGCGTGCATCGTGCCGTGGAACGCGCCCGTCGTGCTCGCGCTGCAGAAGGTGGGTCCGGCGCTCATCGCGGGCAACACCGTGATCGTCAAGCCGTCGCCGAACGCGCCGCTCGCCGTGACGCGCATCCTCCAACGCATCGCGGCGCATCTCCCCGAGGGCGTCCTCTCGGTCGTCAACGGCGGGGGCGAGGTCGGATCCGCGCTGGTGGCACACCCTGCTGTGCGCAAGGTCTCGTTCACGGGCGGCGAAGCGGTCGCGCGGCAGATCATGGCGCTCGCGGCGGAAAGCTTCACGCGGGTCCACTTCGAACTCGGCGGCAACGACCCCGCGATCGTGCTCGACGACGCGGACGTGGAGGGCGCTGCGGAGGCGATCGTGTCGCACGCGTTCCGCCGGTCCGGCCAGGTCTGCTACGCGATCAAGCGCGTGTACGTGCCCCGCCGGCTGCTGGACGACTTCTCCGACGCGGCGTTCGCCGCGATGGACCGGTTCGTCGTCGGCCACGGCCTCGACCCGGACGCGACGATGGGCCCGGTCAACAACGAGGGGCAGTTCGAGCGCGTGCGCCGCCTCCACGACGGTCTCCGCGCGCGGGGAGCGCGCGTCGAGACGGGCGGTGTCCGCCTCGACCCGGGCGGGTGGGAGCGCGGGTGGTACGTGCAGCCCTCGCTCGTGCGCGACGCGGACCCGCACGACGAGATCGTGATGGCGGAGCAGTTCGGCCCGATCCTGCCTATCGTCGCCTACGACGACGAGACGGATGCGGTCGCCCACGCGAACGGCACCGAGTACGGTCTCTGCTCGTCGATCTGGTCGGCCGATCTCGACCGCGCCCGCGAGGTCGCTGAGCGGCTCGAGGCGGGCATCACGTTCGTCAACGAGCACGCCCTCAGTCCCGCGGGGCGCCGCGCGCTTCCGTTCGGTGGCGTCAAGCGCAGCGGGGTCGGGTGGGAGGGGGCATCCGCGGGCATCGACGAGTACCTCCAGTTCCACGGGATCCAGGTCGCGGAGGCCGCGCGATGACGGGCGGGGCGGGCGAGACCGCCGCACGCGCGCTCATCGAGGGCCTCGCGGCCTATGGCGTCGAGGTGATCTTCGGCAACCTCGGAAGCGACCACACCGCCCTCATCGACGCACTCGCCGAACTGCACGAGCAGGGCGCGAGGGTGCCTGCAGTCGTCCTCGCACCCCATGAGGCGAGCGCGCTCGCGGCGGCGCACGGGTACGCGCTCGTGCGCGGCCGTGCGCAGGCGGTGTTCGTGCACGTCGACGTCGGCACGGCGAACCTCGGGGGCGCCGTGCACAACGCCGCCCGCGCACGCGTCCCCGTGCTGCTGTTCGCAGGGCTCACGCCCTACACGATGGAGGGCGAGCACCCGGGCACCCGCAACTCGTACCCGAACCACCTCCAGGACATCCCCGATCAGCACGGCATCGTCCGTCCCTACGTCAAGTGGAGCTATGACCTGCGCACGGGCGCCAACGCGCGCCAGCTCGTCTCGCGTGCACTGCAGCTCGCCGAGAGCTCCCCCCAGGGGCCGGTCTACCTCACCGGGGCACGGGAGGTTTTGGCATCCGTCTCGTCCGGTCGCGAGGTCGACGCGCAGCGGTGGCGCGCGATCGAGCCGGCCCCGCTGCCGTCGTCGCTCGTCGACGCGATCCTGGCGGCGGTCGCGGGGGCGGAGTTCCCCCTGCTCGTGACGTCGTCGCTCGGGCGCGACCCCGACTCCGTCGAGGTGCTCGTCGAGCTCGCCGAGACGCTGGGCATCGGCGTGGTCGAGGCCGTGCCCGACGTGTTGAGCTTCCCGGCGGATCACGAGCTGCATGTGGGCTTCATGGCCGACCCGCTGCTGTCGCGCGCGGACGTCGTCATCGTGGTCGACTCGTATGCGCCGTGGATGCCGGCGCGCGCCACGCCCCGCGACGACGCGCGGATCTTCGTGCTCGGCGCCGATCCGCTGAACGAGCGCACGCCGCTGTGGTACCTCGAGGCGGAGGCGTTCGCGCGCACTGACTCGCCCGTCGCGCTGCGGCAGCTGCGAGATGCGGCGCGGCACCTCGCCGACCGCGGAGACGCCGAGAGCCGCCGCGCGCGACTCGCGGCGGAGCATGCGGCGCAGCGCGACCGGTGGCGCGGCGAGCGCGAGGGCGGTGACGGGCGACTCACGGTGCCGCTCGTGTGCGCGGCGCTCGAGCGTGCGCTCGACCCCTCGACGATCGTGCTCAACGAGGCGATCAGCAACGCCGAGGCGGTGTTCCGCCACCTGCTGCGCTCGCGTCCCGGAACGCGGTTCGCGAGCGGCGGGTCGTCGCTCGGGTGGAGCAGCGCGGCGGCGGTGGGCATCAAGCTCGCGCAGCCTGACGCGACCGTCGTGTCGATCGTGGGGGACGGGTCGTACTTCCTCAGCGAGCCGTCGTCGTCGCACTGGATGGCGCACCGCTACGGCGCGCCGTTCCTCACGGTGATCCTCGACAACGGGGGCTGGAACGCGACGAAGCAGAACGTGATCCGCCAGCATCCGGAAGGTCCCGCCGCGTCGGGCGACCGGTTCTGGGTCAATCTCGCGCAGGAGGCGGACCTGCCCGGTGTCGCGGCCGCGGCCGGCGGCGCCTACGCCGCCACGGCGTCGACGGCGGCCGAGCTCGAGGAGCAGCTGCGGCTCGGCCTCGACGCCGTCGCGTCGGGCCGCGCGGCGGTGATCTCGGCGCGGCTCGCGCCGATCAGCGATCAGTGCGCCGACAAGCCCGCGGCGCGCGGCCGCTCGGCTTGACGCGCGATCACAGGCAGCCGTAATCTGGAAGTAGTTAGGTCACCTAAGGAAATGGAGACGATCGTGTCGGAGGCCGCGCCGGTACTTGCCGCTGATCGCATCGAAGAGGACCACGAGCTCCTCATCAGCGTGGCCGCGCGCCTCAACCGCACGAGCCAGATGCTCCTCGCATCCTTGCCCGTTCCGCTGACCTTCCGCCAGTACCGCACGCTGTCGCGCGTGATCGGCGGGTACACGTCGCTCAGCCAGCTCGCCAAACGAGGCAACCTCTCGCTTCCGACCGTCTCCGAGAATGTCGACGGGCTCGTCAAGCGCGGCCTCATGACGACGACGGCGAGCGAGTCCGACCGGCGCGCGATCGTCCTGCATGTGACGGATGCCGGGCGCGAAGCCGCGGCCGCCGGCGAGGCCGCGCTGAAGGACTTCACGTCGGCCCTGCTCGCAGAGCTCGCGCCGGATCGTCGCGCCGACCTCCAGGACTCCCTGCGCGTGGTGTACGGGGCCGCGACCACGTACTTCGTGCAGAACGTCCAGGCGCGCTAGCCGTCACGACAGCCGAGGAGGCGCCGCTGTGGGCATGACGATGGCCGAGAAGGTCCTCGCGCGCCGCAGCGGCCGCGCGGTCGTCCGGCCGGGCGACATCGTCGTGACCGACGTCGATCTGATCGTCCTCGCCGACACGGTCTTCAGCGACACCCCCGACACGCTCCCGACCGACCTGCTGCGCGTCGCGCATCCCGACCGGATCGTCGTGCTGATGGACCACGGCGTGCCGGCGCCCAACGAGCGGTACGCGCGTGCGCAGCGCCGCGCCCGCGAGCACGCGCGGCGCCTCGGTTTCCGCGAGGTCGCCGACGTCGGCGGCGGGGGCATCGAGCACCAGCTCATCTTCGAGCGCTGCCTCGCGCTGCCCGGTCAGCTCGTCGCGTCGAACGACTCGCACACGAGCGCCGCCGGCGTGCTCAACTGCGCCGCCCGCGGGCTCGGGCTCGCCGACATCCTCCAACTCGCCGCCACGGGGCGCACGTGGTACCGGGCGTCGCCGACGGTGCGGTTCGTGCTCGAGGGCGAGCTCCCGTTCGGCGTGTACGGCAAGGACGTGTTCCTCCACCTGTCCCAGCTCTACGGGAGCCAGGAGGGCCACGACATCGAGTTCGGAGGACCGGGCCTCGAGACCATGCCGCTCGACGACCGCGCGACGCTCGCGACGATGTGCACCGAGCTCAACGCCAACTTCGTCATGATGCCCGTCGACGCGCTCCTGCGGGAGCACATCGCGGCGGTCACCGATGCGGCGTACGAACCGGTCGAGCCGGATGCGGATGCCGAGTACGCCGCCGTCCACGTCGTCGACCTGGCCGACGTGAAGCCGCGCATCGCGCTCCCGCACCGCATCAACGGGAACGTCCGCAGCGCGGCGGCGGTCGCGGCCGACGGCATCCGGATCGACCAGGCGTTCATCGGCTCGTGCGCGAACGGCAAGCTGTCCGACCTGCGCATCGCGGCGCGGCTGCTCGAGGGGCGGCGCGTCGCCGACGGCGTGCGCCTCATCGTGACGCCCGGATCCCAGGCGGTGTACCTCGAGGCATTACGCGCGGGCTACATCGAGACGCTCACCGAGGCCGGAGCCGTCGTCACGAATTCCACGTGCGGTGCGTGCGCGGGCGGGCACCTGGGCGTGCTCGCACCCGGCGAGGTGTGCATCACGTCGAGCACGCGCAACTTCCGCGGACGCATGGGCAGCGCCGACGCCGAGATCTACCTCGCCTCCACGGCGACGGTCGCGGCATCCGCGATCGAAGGCGTCATCGCCGATCCGATGCCGCATCTCGTCGAACGGCCGCTCGTATGACCGGGACGGCAGAGGAGTGGGTGTTCACCGGCCGCGCGCGGGTGTTCGCCGAAGACGACATCAACACCGACCAGATCATGCCGCGCCGGGGATTCGAGCTGCCGCCCGAGGAGCAGTCCGCGCTCGTGCTCGACTCGATCCGCCCCGGGTGGGCGGCGACGGTGCGGGCAGGCGACATCCTGATCGCGGGGCGCCGATTCGGATGCGGCTCGAGCCGGCCCGCCCCGCTCGTGCTCGCGCGCACAGGCATCGCCGCGGTCGTCGCGGAGTCGCTCGGCGACATCTTCCTGCGCAACGCCGTCGCGTACGCCGTGCCCGTGCTCGAGTGCCCGGGCGTGCTCGACGTCGTCGCCGAGGGCGATGATCTCGAGGTCCGCGTCGCGCGGGGGACGGTGGCGAATCTGACGACCGGCGCCACCGCGGAGGCGACTCCGCTCCCGACCATGCTGCTCGACACGATCGCGGCGGGCGGCGTCCACGCGCTGCTCCGGCGCGACGGCTATCTCGCGCCCGCCGACTGACCTCGAGGCATCCGTCGGGCCACGCTGTCGGGTGTTTCCGACCATCGGAACGCACCGTCCTCGGCTGCTCGCATCTCTGGTGGAGTGGGCGTTTCCCGGACAGCGGGCCCGACGCATCCGGATCCCTTGACTAGTTAGGGGCCCTAACGGTATCGTCGGGCAGGTACTTAGGGGCCCGTACTAATGGGCTCGGCCCACAGGTCGGACGCACGTCGAGGCCCCGGTACACCACCCGGCGGTCGTACCCCGTCCGGCGGGTGAGGAACGCACCGATTGCCCGAAGAACGCAGCCCCGGCCGGGACTCGAAGCAGAGCCCCGACCTCGACGAAGAGAAAGAGGCCAGTTATGCGTGCAAAGAGAGGTATCGCCCTCGCGATGGTCGTGGCCGGCACGATCGCCCTCGCCTCCTGCGCCAGCCAGCAGCAACCCCAAGCCGGTCCGTCCGACGGGGGAGCCGACGAGTGCGGCCCCCTCACCGAGCTCACGAAGGTCACGCTCGGGGTGAACCCCGGCGCTCAGGACCTCGTGACCCAGGCGATCGAGGAACAGGAGTTCGACAAGAAGTACAACCTCGACCTCGAGATCAAGAGCTTCGAGAACCCGCCCGCGTCGGCCCAGGCGGTCACGCAGAAGGCCGTCGACATCGGCTTCGGCGGGGTCACCACGATGGCCCAGGCCCGCTCGAAGGGCCTCGACGTCTTCCTGTTCGGCGCGCTCGCCAGCCCGTCGAACGGCGTCTTCGTCCAGAAGGACTCCGACATCGAAGACATCGGCGACCTCGAGGGCGCACGCTTCGGCTCGTTCTCGGCGAACAACAGCGCGACGTTCGTCGTGCTGTCGGCGATCGCATCCGAGGCGTTCGGCATGGACAAGCTCGAGGACGAGCTCGCCTCGCTCGCCGTGGCGCCGGATGCCGCGATCTCCGGCCTGCTCGGACAGGGCGAGCTCGACGCTGTCCTCCTGGGCTCCACCGCGACGGTCGTCACGCAGCTCGAGGGCAAGTACAAGCAGATCGGCGACCTCTCGAGCGAGTACATCGAGGCGACGGGCATCGCGCCCGTCCACCTCGGGATCGTCTCCACCGACAGCTACGCGGCAGACCACTGCAGCGAACTCGTCGCGTTCTCGAACGCGATGCGCGACGGCGTCGAGTACGTCCAGGCCGACGACGAGGCGTGGGAGCGCTACGCCGAGGCGCTCGACCTCACCGACCCGAAGGCCCCCCAGGCGCTGCAGGACCTCCTCGGCGCGAACTTCCGCACCGAGTGGGACGAGATGCAGGTCGAGGGCATCACGAAGATGCTCGAGTCCTTCATCCCGATCCTCGGCGAGGAGGACTTCATCCCCGAGGTGCCGGACGGCCTGTTCCGCCTCGAGTTCGTAGCCACCGAGGACTGACCCGTCCGCTCGGCCCGGGCCGTCGGGTCCGGGCCGAGCCCCACCGGAACCACTCCACACCGATATGGAAGGCAACCCCATGTCCACCTCCACCGAAGTCGCCGACGACTCGGGCATCCGCGTCGACACGGACGTCGTGCGGGGCATCGAAGAGCCCGTCCCGATCAAGCGGCGCAAGTCGTGGAAACGGCCGCTGCGGCGGTTCTCCGCCCTCATCGGCATCATCGTCATCTGGTGGCTCGCGTCGCTCTTCATGAGCCCGCAGACCCTGCCCGGTCCGTTCCTCGTCTTCTCGACCATGCTCGAGAACCTCACCGAGGGCGACACCTACTACCAGCTCGCCGTCACGATGGGCCGCGTCCTGGGCGGCATGACGATCGCGATGATCATGGGCCTGGTCATCGGCCTCATCATGGGCCTGTCGGCCTGGGGCGAAGACCTCCTGATCAACGTCGTGCTCGTGGGCTTCTCGATCCCCGCCGTCGTCTTCGGAATCCTCTTCATCCTGTGGTTCGGGCTCAACGACACGGCGGCGATCCTCGCGGTCGGCGTCGCGGCGACGCCCGCCATCGCCATCAACATCTGGCAAGGGACGAAGGCGATCGACCGAGATCTCATGCACATGGGCAAGGCGTTCCGCTTCTCGCAGCGCTCGATGCTCACGAAGGTCGTCATCCCGCAGCTCGTGCCTTTCGTGCTCGCGGCCCTGCGAACCGCGCTCGCGATCTCGTGGAAGATCGTCACCGTCGTCGAGCTCATCGGCCTCTCCAGCGGCGTCGGCTACATGCTCCATTGGTGGTTCGGCAACTTCAACATGACGCAGGTGCTCGCGTGGACCCTGCTCTTCACGATCACGCTGCTGCTGATCGAGAACCTCATCCTCAAGCCGATCGAGAAGCGGCTGACCCGTTGGCGCCCGCACGCGGCGGCGCTGGAAGGAGCGGCCTGACATGGCGTACCTCGAGATCGAGAACCTCCGCAAGGAGTTCCGCCGGCCGGGGCAGACGCCCCTCAAGGTGATCGACGGGCTGAACGTGAGCGTCGAGGAAGGCGCGCTGCTGTCCATCCTCGGACCGAGCGGATGCGGCAAGTCGACGATGCTCAACATCATCAACGGCCTCGACGACGCGACCTCCGGCCGGATCATCCTCAACGGCAAAGAGGTGAGCACGAAGGCGCGGTCCGACGTCAAGGTGAGCGTCGTGTTCCAGCAGCCGCGCCTGCTCAACTGGCGCACGGTGAGCGACAACGTGCTCGTCCCCCTGCTCGAGCGCGGCGTCGGCAAGCGCGAGGCCAAGGAGCGGGTCGAGAAGTACCTCGACCTGGTAGGGCTCGGCGAGTTCGGCGGGTACTACCCGCTGCAGCTCTCGGGCGGCATGCAGCAGCGCGTGTCGCTCGCCCGCGGCCTCGCGATCGAGCCCGACCTGCTGCTCGCCGACGAGCCCTTCTCGGCGCTCGACGAGATCACGGCGCGCAAGCTCCGCCAGGAGTTCGTGCGCGTGTGGGCGACCACCGGCCGGACGATCCTGTTCGTCACACACAACATCCGCGAGGCGGTGTTCCTCTCGTCGCGCATGCTCGTGATCACGGCTCGCCCGTCGACGACGTTCCTCGACATGGAGATCGACGTGCCCCAGCCGCGCAAGCCCGAGGACGACGCGCTCTTCGAGCTCGAGAAGTCGATCACGGCCGACTTCATGCGCATGGAGGACGAGTCCGAGATGAAGCGCCGCCTGCAGGAGGCCGTGGCATGACGGACGTGACGACGCTCACCCCCGGTGCGACCTCGACGCTCGAACCGGCGGATGCCGCGGAGCGCGCACTGCGCCATCGGAAGCTGCGTGCGGCGATGGCCGACCAGGGGCTCGACGCGATCCTCGCCTACGCCCCCGCGTGGCGCCGCGAGAACGTGCGCTACCTCACCGACACGTCGGTGGGAGGCACGGCCACCTTCGCGCTGCTGCCTCTCGACGGCCCGGCCACGGCGTACTCCACGCGGCTGAGCGACCTCGCGCCGCTCGTGCGCACCGGCTGGGTCGACGACGCCCGCCTCATCGCGCTCCCCGGCGCGGACGCGCTCGTCGACGCCGTGGCCGATCTCGGCCTGCGCCGCATCGGCGTCGGGCACCTCGAGCTGCTGCCCCTCGGATTCGACCGCGCGATCCGCGAGGGCATGCCGGGGGTGGAGCTCGTCTCGGCCACCAAGCTCCTCGACGAGGCGCGCATGGTCAAGAGCGAGTGGGAGCTCGAGCGCATGCGCACGGCTGCCGCGGTGTCGGATGCCGCGTGGAACGCGTTCGTCGAGGTGCTCGAGCCCGGCATCACCGAGTACGACATCGTCGCCGGCGTCGAGGCCGAGATCAAGCGCCTCGGGGCCGAGGACAACTTCATGCTCATCGCCTCGGGCAAGGACGAGGTTCTCGGCATGACGCCGCCGAGCCGCCGGGTCATCCAGCCGGGAGACATGGTCCGCACCGAACTCACGCCGCAGACGGGCGGCTACTGGCTGCAGATCTGCCGGTCGGTCACCGTCGGCCCGCCCTCCGCCGAGCAGCAGCGCTCGTTCGAGCTGTTCCGCGAGGCCGCGGATGCCGGGTTCGCGGTCGTCAAGCCGGGCGTCACCGCCCACGAGGTGGCCGTAGCCGAGAACGACGTGTTCCGCAAGCACGGACTGGGGGAGTACTGCTCCGACCAGTGGACGCGCGTGCGCGGCCACGGCGTCGGCCTCCACCTCGACGAGACGCCGATCATCGAGGGCAACCACACCGTGCTGCCCGAGGGCGCGACGTTCATCATCCACCCCAACACGTTCACCCCGATCGCGGGCTACCACGTGTTCGGCGACCAGGTGGTCGTCACCGCGACGGGTGCGGAGTACTTCGTCTCGACCGAACGGCGACTCTTCTCGTCCGACGAAAGGAGCCGGCGATGAAGCGCGGACTCGTGGTGCTCGACCATGACGAGGTCTCGGTCGACGAGTGGAGCGGTCGCATCGCGGCCCTGCAGGCGGACCTGCGCGCTCAGGGTGTCGATCTCGCCCTCATCTACAACGACGTCTCGCGCGGCGACGACATCGGCTACCTGACGAACCTCGTCATCTACTGGAACGAGGGTGTGCTCGCGGTGCCCGCCGAGGGCGAGGCGACCCTGCTCACGAAACTGTCGAAGCGCGTGTTCCCGTGGATGCAGCGCACGTCGAACCTCAGCGACATCCGCAGCGGCCGCGCCTTCGGCGCCCTCGTCTCGGCGCACGTCGCCGATCGGCCCGCCGGGACGATCGGGTTCGTCGACGCGGAACTGTGGCCGGCGGGCGTCGTGCGCGAGATCGAGGCCGCCGTGCCGGAGTGGCGCACGAAGCTGCTCGGTCCGCTCGTGCGGGACCGGAGGGCGCTGCCGTCCGAGGCGGAGCTCTCGCTCCTGCGCACGGGTGCCGGCATCCTGCGCGACGCTCTCGCGGCGGCGACGGCGGACGGTCTCGGGGCGCGCGACCGCATCGCGGCGATCGAGGACATCGCGCGCCGTGGCGGCTTCGCCGACCTGCTGTTCCGCATGGCCGACGACGATGGCCACGTCACGTTCGAGGCGGCGGGGCAGTATCGGAACGGCTGGCTGCTCATCGCGCGGACGTTCGGCGACGAGCCGTGGCTGCCCGCCCTCGCCGACGCGCAGCGTGCGGCGCTCGGGGCGGTCCGTCCCGGCGTCGAGTGGAGCGCGGTCGAGGCATCCGCCGCTTCGGCGCTCGACGCGCTGCCGCCGGGCTCCGTGTCGACTCTGCGGTGGATCAGCCAGGCCGACTTCGCAACCGGCGGAGAGCTCCAGCCCGCACCCGAGACGGGCCCGGCCGAAGGCGAGGTCATCGCCGTCGTGCTCGAGGTCGTCGACCCGCGCGGCATCCGCAGCGTCCTCACCGACACCGTGCTCGTCGCACGCGACGGCGTCGAGCCACTCACCATCTGAACGAGAGAGAACACGCGAGATCCATGAGAATCCTGTCGAACGCCGACGTCGAGCAGCTCCTGAGTCCTCAGGACGTGCTCGATGTCCTCGAGGTCGCGTACCGCGAGCTCGCCCAGAACCGCGGCCACAACCGCCCGCGCAACCACACGTACTTCCCGGTCGAGGACGAGCGGTACCCGGGATTCCGGTTCCGCTTCAAGTCGCAGGAGGGCGGCAACATCTCCAGTGGCGTGTGGGGCACGCGCATCACGTCCGACATGGTCGGCGTCGAGACGCTCCCCACGGGTGAGAAGCGGCGGCGTTTGCTCCCGGTCGCGCCCGGCGGCAACTACGTCGGGCTCGTGACGCTGTTCAGCCTCACCGAGCTGGCACCTCTCGCGATCATCCACGACTCCGTGATCCAGAAGTACCGCGTCGGCGCGACGACGGCTCTCGGCATCCGCGAGATGGCTCGCGACGACGTGACGGTCGCCGGCATGTTCGGCGCCGGATGGCAGGCCGCCGCGCACCTCGAGACGCTCCTGCTCGTGCGTCCCGACATCGAGGAGATCCGCGTGTTCAGCCCCACGCGCGAGCGGCGGGAGAAGTTCGCGGCGGACTGGGCCGAGAAGACCGGCCGCAACGTGATCGCCGTCGACGACCCGAAGCAGGCGGTCGTCGGATGCGGCATCGTGACGGCCGCGACGGCGGCGATGGACCCCGTGTTCGACGGCAGCTGGATCGAGCCCGGCACGCACGTGTCGTGCATCACGAGCCCCGATGGCACCGCGACGCGCCGCGAGCTCGACGACACGGCGTTCGACCGCGCGGGCCGCATCGTGGTCTTCAGCCGTGAGCAGGTGCACCACGACAAGCAGTTCGACATCCTCGGTCCGGTCGAGCGGGGACTGAAGAAGTGGGAGGACATCCAGGAGCTCGGCGACATCCTGGTCGACCCCGCTCCCGCCCGGTCGAGCGAGGACGAGATCACGATCTTCGCGAACAACACCGGCATGGGCATCCAGTTCGCGGCGGTCGGGGCGAAGATCCTCGAGCTCGCGGAGGAGCGCGATCTCGGTCACGTCATCCCGACCGAGTGGTTCGTCGAGGACACGACGCCGTGAGCGCCGTCACGAAGGACCGCCTCGGCGGCAGGAGCATCGTCTTCGGAGACGACATCAACACCGACGTCATCATCCCGGGCCGCTATCTCGTGAGCATCGACCCGATCGAGCTCGGCACGCACGCGTTCGAGCCGCTCGGGCCCGAGGTCCAGGCGAAGCTCAAGGAGAGCCGGGTCGTCGTCGCAGGGCGCAACTTCGGATGCGGCAGCGCCCGCGAGCAGGCGTCGACGTGCCTCATCGGGGTCGGCGTGAAGGCGGTCGTCGCGCGTTCGTACTCGCGCGTGTTCTTCCGCAACGCGATCAACACGGGTCTGGTCGCCGTCGAGTGCCCCGCCGCGGTCGACGCGATCACCGAGGGCGACGAGGTGTGGGTCGACTACGAGGCGGGCACCGTGACGGTCGGCGACCAGTCGTTCCCGTTCACGCCGTTCCCGCCGGTGCTGCGCGAGATCCTCGAGGCCGGCGGCCTGATCGAGCACCTCATGAAGAAGTTCGCGAAGGAGAAGAGCTGATGGGCAAGACTTTCGCCGTCAAGGCGCTGGAGCGCGCCTCGGGGGAGACGGGGCTGGCTCCCGGTCAGATCGTCGACGCCTACCCCGACCTCTACATGAGCCACACCGCGACCTGGCGCTGCATCAAGACGTGGGAGCGCATGGG
>NZ_DASRXZ010000002.1:0-27567 GCF_035687345.1 Microbacterium sp. | reverse complement strand
TCGAGTCCGCCGAGCTCGTACCTCCCGTCGGAGGCACCCGCCGCCGCCATCGCATCGGTGACGAGCGCGATGCGCCCGCGTGCCGCGTCGAAGGCCACGGCGACGAGCGACAGGTCGACATGCACGCCGTCGGGGATGAGCTCGAGCGTCACGCGGTCGTCCCGCAGTGCTGCGACGACCGGTCCCGGGTCGCGGTGGTGGATGCCCCGCATCGCGTTGAACGCGTGCGTCACGATCGTCGCCCCGGCGTCGAACGCGCGCTTCGCGGCATCCGCGTCGGCATCCGTGTGTCCGATCGCGACGGCGACGCCCGCGTCGACGAACCGGCGGATCGCGTCGTGTGCGCCGTCGAGCTCGGGGGCGATCGTCACCTGGCGGATCGTGCCGCGGCCGGCCTCGAGCAGGCGGTCGACGGATGCCGCATCCGGCGCGCGCAGCAGCGATGCCGTGTGGGCGCCCTTGTGCCCGGGATCGAGAAAGGGCCCCTCGAGGTGCGAGCCGAGGATCGTGGGGTCGGCCTCGGCGAGCTCGGCGACGATTGCGGCGCGCTGCGCGAGATCGTCGATCGACGCCGTCACGAGCGACACGACGGCGCGCGTCGTGCCGTGGGCGCGGTGCAGCGCCCGGGCGGTCGCGATCGCGTCGACGCCGTCGTCGAAGGTGGCTCCGCCGCCGCCGTGGCCGTGGATGTCGATGAAGCCGGGGGCGAGGCATCCGCCCTCACCGTCCACCGCGTCGCGCGGCGCGAGCGCGCGCCACCCGTCACCCGTGCCGCGATCGACGACGACACCGCGGTCGATCGCGACCCACACGTCGTCGTCGCCCGACCACACGGAGTGGACGACGAGGTCGACGCTCACTCAGACGCCCAGGGGATCTCGTCGGACGGGTGGAACGCGATGCCGAGGCTGGTCCACAGCGGTCCGAGCGCGCCGACGCGCGCGCGGAACGACTCCCATGTGCGCAGGTCGCTGACACCTGTCGCGGGCGACCACGCCGCCTCCGCCGCCGCCGCGATCCGCGGGAACGCCAGGTGGTCGATGTCGTCGGCCGAGCGGACGGTCTCGGTCCACAGCGGCGCCTCGACGCCGAGGATGTCGTCGTCCTCGATGCCGTCGATCACGTCGGACGGTTCCCACGAGTAGGCGCGCTGGACGCTCGTGGGGCCGTTCGCCCACGACAGCCCGCGCGTCGTCGACTCGTCGTACTTCATGTCGAGGTAGACGGCATCGGCCGGAGACAGGATGAGCTTCGAGCCGAGCTTCACGAACCCGCGCGCCTTGTCGTCCATACCCTCGGTCGGCTGCACGAAGCCCCAGTACTGGCCGATCGTGTCGTCGCACAGATCCGCCGCGGCACCCGCCTCGTGCCACGCGACCGGGATCTTGTCGAGGTCGGAGATGAGGCGGCTCGTTCGCGCGACGAACTCGGCGTAATCGTCGTCGGCCGTGCCGTGGGCCTCGTCGCCGCCGAAGTGCAGGTACGGGCCGGGCGTCATCCCCGCGAGCTCGCCGAAGACGTCCGCGACGAAGTCGTAGGTCGCCTCGTCGTGGATGCGCAGCGACGAGAAGCCGACCGCCACGCCCTCGTACGGCACGCCGGCCTGCGGGAGCCCGCCCCCGAACGCCTCGATGGTCTCGCGCACACGATCGGTGATGACCGGGTCCTCGACGAGCTCGGGATACGCGAGCCCCACCGCGTGGGTGTGCCCCGGCATGTCGACCTCGGGCACGACGGTCATGTGGCGCGACGCGGCGTACTCGACGATCTCGCGGTAGTCGGCCTTGGTGTAGAACCCTCCGGGGTCACCGCCGACCGATGTCGCCGACGCGCGCTCCGTGAGCTCGGGGCGCGACGCGAGCTGGATGCGCCACCCCTGGTCGTCGGTCAGGTGGAGGTGCAGCACGTTGAACTTGAGTCCCGCCGCGCGGTCGATGTAGCCCTTGACCGTCTCGACCGGGTGGAAATGCCGTGCGACGTCGAGCATCACGCCGCGATACGCGAAGCGCGGCGCATCCGTGATCTCGACGGCGGGAACGACCCAGCGCTCGCCGTCCCGCGTGACGAGCTGTCCGAGCGTCTGCACGCCGTAGAAGAGGCCGGCGGCGTCGGCTCCCGTGATGGTGACGGATGCCTCGTCCGCCGTCAGTCGGTACGACTCGGCCTCGCCTGAGCCCTTGTCGACGTCGAGGCGGATGACCCCGCCGGCGTCCCCTGCGGAGGCGGATGCCCCGACCGCGAGCCCCGTGCGGGCTTCGAGGAGCGCCGTGAGGGCGGCGGCGGCATCCGCGTCGCCTTCGATGCGCACGCGCGCATCGAGCGGGAATGCGGCGGACTCGCGGACGGAGAGGGACGCGGGGGCGGGAACGACGGAGAGCTCGGTCACAGTGCCTCCATTCTGGGGTGCCGACGTGCACGCGGCCAGAGCGGCGCCCAGGGCGACGGCCAAGGCGAGGGCGGTCCGTCCGCGACGACGAATCATGTAAAGATCCCTAACAAAAGGGGTGGCGATCAGCCTAGCAGTGCGCTTTCGGCTATGCTTCCGATGTCGCGACTGGCGTTGAGGTGGGCCCACCACCGGGGAGCGACCGTCACGGCACCGACCGCACGCCTGGGCCGGGCCACGGAACACCGTCGCTGCGCGACGGCCTCGACAACCGAGTTCTGCCCCCACGCCAGGAGAATGCCTTGACCGACTCGTCCTTCAACGCCCCGCTCGCCGAGGTCGACCCCGAGATCGCCGATGTGCTCGAGCGCGAGCTGCAGCGCCAGCGCTCGTACCTCGAGATGATCGCCTCCGAGAACTTCGTGCCGGTCGCGGTGCTGCAGTCGCAGGGTTCCGTGCTCACCAACAAGTACGCCGAGGGGTACCCGGGCCGCCGGTACTACGGCGGCTGCGAGGTCGTCGACGTCGCCGAAGAGCTCGCGATCGCCCGCGCGAAGGCGCTGTTCGGCTCGGAGTACGCGAACGTGCAGCCGCACTCGGGCGCGAGCGCGAACGCCGCCGTCCTGCATGCGATCGCCCGTCCGGGCGACACGCTCCTCGGGCTCTCGCTCGACCAGGGCGGTCACCTCACGCACGGCATGAAGGCGAACTTCTCGGGCCGCCTGTACGAGATCGTCGCCTACGGCGTCGACCCCGAGACATCCGTCATCGACATGGACGAGGTCCGTCGACTCGCGCTCGAGCACCGTCCGAAGGTCATCATCGCCGGCTGGTCGGCCTACCCGCGGCAGCTCGACTTCGCGCGCTTCCGCGAGATCGCCGACGAGGTCGGGGCCTACCTGTGGGTCGACATGGCCCACTTCGCGGGTCTCGTCGCCGCGGGCCTGCACCCGAGCCCCGTGCCGCACGCGCACGTCGTGTCGTCGACCGTGCACAAGACGATCGGCGGCCCGCGCTCCGGCTTCATCCTCACGAACGACCCCGCGATCGCGAAGAAGATCGACTCGGCCGTGTTCCCCGGCCAGCAGGGCGGTCCGCTCATGCACGTCGTCGCCGCGAAGGCGACCGCGTTCAAGCTCGCCGCGACCCCCGAGTTCCGCGAGCGTCAGGAGCGCACGGTGCGGGGCGCCGCGATCATCGCCGACCGCCTGTCGCAGCCCGACGTGCGCGAGGCCGGCATCGCCGTCCGCTCGGGCGGCACCGACGTGCATCTCGTGCTCGTCGACCTGCGCGACGCCGCGATCGACGGCACGCAGGCCGAAGACCTCTTGCACGAGATCCGCATCACCGTCAACCGCAACGCGGTGCCGAACGACCCGCGCCCGCCCATGATCACGTCGGGCCTGCGCATCGGCACGCCGGCGCTTGCGACGCGCGGCTTCGGCGATGCGGAGTTCACCGAGGTCGCCGACATCATCGCGCTCGCGCTGCAGCCCGGTGCCGACGTCGAGGCGCTGCGCGCGCGCGTCGCGGTGCTCGCGGACGCGTTCCCGCTGTACCCGGGACTCCAGCAGTAGGGCGCGGCCCGAGCCGGGTTTCCGAAGGCCGGGAAACCGGCTTGCGCTCGACGGATACCTATGGGCATAGTGATTCAGACCCGACGAGGAGTGCACATGACCGCGAAGAAGCTGGACGGCGTCGCCACGGCGGCGGCCATCAAGGAAGAGCTGCGCGCCCGCGTCGCGGCGCTCCGTGAGCGCGGCGTCGTGCCCGGACTCGGGACGCTGCTCGTCGGCGACGACCCGGCGTCGCGCTCGTACGTCACCGGCAAGCACCGCGACTGCGAAGAGGTCGGCGTGGCGTCGATCTCGGTCGAGCTGCCGGCGACCGCCTCGCAGGACGAGATCGCCGAGGCCGTGCGCGGCCTCAACGAGAACCCCGAGGTGACGGGCTTCATCGTGCAGCTGCCGTTGCCGAAAGGCATCGACGAGAACGCCATCCTCGAGCTCATCGACCCCGACAAGGACGCCGACGGCCTGCATCCGACCAACCTCGGCCGCCTCGTGCTGGGCGTCGACCCGAAGACCGCGGTCGACGCACCGCTGCCGTGCACGCCCGCGGGCGTGATCGAGCTGCTCGCGCGCAACAGCGTGCCGATCGCCGGTCAGCACGTGACGGTCATCGGTCGGGGCATCACAGTCGGGCGCCCGCTCGCGCTGCTGCTGACCCGCAAGGGCACGGATGCCACGGTCACGATCACGCACTCGCGCACGCCCGACCTCGCCGACCAGGTGCGCAAGGCCGACATCGTCGTGGCGGCGGTGGGCCAACCGCACCTCGTGCAGGCGGACTGGGTCAAGCCCGGTGCGGCCGTGCTCGACGTGGGCGTGACGCGCGTCGGCACGACCGAGTCGGGCAAGGCGAAGCTCGCGGGCGACGTCGACCCCGCCGTCGCCGAGGTCGCGGGATGGCTGTCGCCGAACCCCGGCGGCGTCGGTCCGATGACGCGCGCGATGCTCGTCGCCAACGTCGTCGAGGCGGCGGAACGTCAGGCGGGCGGTTCGCCGGGCACGGTGCTCTGACCCGCGATTCGGCGTCGCGTCACGCGTCCCTTCGCCGAGCCAGCACCGCGTCGAGCGCGGCCTGCGCGCCGACAGTCGGAGCGATCGCGACGAGCCCGCGATAGAGCTTCTCGAGGGCCGCGACGTCGAGCGCGCCGGTGCGCGCGCGGTCGCAATGCACGGCTTGGATCGCCGCCTCGAGCTGGAACCGACCGAGAGGGCGACCGAGGGCGGATGCGCGGCGCAGGAGCGCCTCGCCTTCTGCGATGAGCTCGCGTGACCACGTCGACGGATCCTGCTCGTCGAGCGGCGGCCACGGGTGTGCGACCCGGGCGGGCGCGCGGGCCTGCGCGAACGTGAGGAGCGCGGCGAGCCCCCACGCCTCGGGCTCGTCCTCCAGGAGGTCCGCGGTGAGCACGGCGAGCCACCGCGCCTCGTCGGCGATCGACTCGCGCACGCGGTCGCCCTGGTCGAGCCAGTCGATCGCGTACGCGCCGTAGATCGCCTCGAGCACCGCGGGCAGCCGCTCGGGCATGTCCGCGCGCGTCGGAAGGGCGAACGGGATGCCGGCGTCGCGGAGGCGGCGCTTCGCGCGCACGAGGCGCTGAGCCATCGTCGCGGGCTCGACGGCGAAGGCGCGCGCGATCCGCGCCGCGTCGAATCCGAGCACCGCCTGCAGCATGAGCGGCGTGCGCACGGCGGGGTCGATCGCCGGATGCGAGCACGCGAAGAGCAGCTCGAGGCGCTTGTCGGGAATGGCTTCGGCGCGCTCGGCGAGGGTCGCGGCATCCGTTCCGCCGAGGATCCGCTCGGCGTCGAGCGGCGTGCTCGTGCGGTGCGCGGCGGAACGCAGCAGGTCGAGGAGCCGGTTGCGGGCCACGGTGAGCAGCCAGCCTTCCGGGTTCGAGGGGACGCCCGACTCCGGCCACGTGCGCAGCGCCCGCTCGAACGCGTCCGAGAGGGCGTCCTCGGCGAGGGCGAGGTCGCGCGTGGGTGCGGCCAGGAGCGCGACGAGACGACCGTACGCGTCGCGCGCCGCACGTTCGGCGGCGGCGCGCGCACGCGCGGTGTCGTCCGTCACGCGAAGGGCGTCCACTCTCCGTCGACGAAGCGGGTCGCGGTCGGGCGGATCTCGATCGGACCCCACCCGGCGGAGGGAGCCCGCTTAGCCCACTCGATCGCGGCGTCGAGGTCGGGCACGTCGATCACGAACGTCCCGCCGAGCTGCTCCTTCGTGTCGGCGTACGGTCCGTCCTGCACGCGCAGGGTTCCGTCGGCCGGCCGCAGGGTCGTCGTCGCGACGGACTGCTGGAGCACCTCGGCGGACTGGAGGACCCCGGCCGCGTCGAGCGCCTTCGCGTACTCGTCGAAGGCCCGCATGCCCTCGGCCCAGCCTTCTTCGCCGGTCTCCTCGGCGGTCATCTCGGGGTAGTGGAGCAGGAGTGTGTAGCGCATGATGCGTCCTTTCGGTCGTTCTCGACCTTGTGACGATCGAGCTCGCGCTGAATCGACACGACCTCGGGCGATCGCGTCAGAGCTCGTCCAGCATGCGGCGCTGCTCGTCGGTGAGGCCGTCCTTGAGCTCCCGGCGGGCGGACTGGGTCTCGGGGCTCGGCGGGGGAACGGCGGATGCGGCATCCGCCCCGCCCACCGGGGCACCCGTCGCCCGGTCGTACAGGGCGCCGGCGTGCGACTCGGCGCGATCCGCGATGAGCTCGTACACCCACCAGCCGAGCGCGACGAAGATCGGCGGCAGGATGTAGCCGAGCGGGTTGAGGCCGATGCGCACGCCCGAGAGCAGCACCGTCACGATCCACGCGATGAACGCGATGACGAGGACGATGCCCACCTCGACGAGGAACTCGCCCGCCTTCGTGCGTCCGCCGGCGCTCTTGGCCGCGCGGCGTCGGAACCAGTTCGTCAGCGCGGGCCGCACCCACATCGTGAGGAGCGTCAGCACGATGCCGCCCCACAGTGCCGCCCAGCCGACCCGGGCGGGCGTCAGCCAACCGATCACGAGCAGCACGAGGATGTTGAACGCGAGGAGCACGACGAAGCGCACCAGCCACTTCTTCATGCCTTCAGCGTGCCACGTCGCCAGCCCGAGCGGGAGCGGACACCGCGATCACGCGAGCGACGCGAACTCGGTCACATCGTCGTCGGGGAGCGTGTCCGCAACCGCCGTGACCGTGACGTCGACGAGGTCGGCGCGGCCGCTCACCACGGTGAGGAAGGCGGTGTCGGCGGCGTCGCGGCCCGTCGCGATGCGCACGAGGGTCGATCGCGGGGCGAGGGTCGTCGCATCGACGACGCGCCACGCGCCGTCGATCCACGCCTCGGCCACGGCGTGGAAGTCCATCGGGTCGAGTCCGGGCGCGTACACGGCGGCCACTCGCGCGGGCACCCCGAGCGCTCGAAGCAGCGCGACGCACACGTGCGCGTAGTCGCGGCACACGCCCCGGCGCGCGAGCAGCGTGCGCGCCGCGCCGTCGGTCGGCAAGCTCGATCCGGTCACGTACGCGAGGCGTGTGCCCACCCACGACGAGACGGATGCGAGCAGGTCGGCGTGCCCGTCGATGCCCGCGAACTCCGCGGTCGCGGTCGGTGCGAGGACGTCGGATTCGGCGTAGCGGCTCGGCCGCCCGTACACGAGCCGGTCGGTCTCGGTCGCGTCGTCGTTCTCGCCCGAACCGTCGATCGTCGCGGCGTACTCGAGCTGGAGGCGACCGGCGTCCGCCCGCACGCGGTGCAGCCGCGCGCCGTGGGCGTCGGGAACCTCGGATGCCTCCACCGGCGCACCGTCGAGCGTCACCGCGAGCGCCTCGGCGCTCGGCGAGTAGTGGCGCGACACCGCGACCGCGAACACGAGGTCCGCCGGCTCGGTGACATCCAGCGCGATGCGGCTTCCGACCTGCCTCTGCATCGGTTCAGCATGGCAGAGGCCGCCCGGGCGGAGGGGGTGCTTGACGTCGGCCGGGGCTGCACCCTACGCGCGTCTCAGTACGACGCGCGCTCGGTGTCGTCGGCCGCGGGGATGAACGTCGTGGCGAGGGCCTCCGACCCGCGCGCGAGCAGTGCGACGTCGGCGCCCACGAGGGCGAACGACGCGCCGGCGTCGAGGTACGAGCGTGCGACCGCGGGGTCGAAGGCGTTCACGCCGACGGGCTTGCCCGCCGCGCGGACTGCCTCGAACGTGCGATTCACCGTCGCCACGACATCGGGGTGGGACTGCTGCCCGAGCAGCCCCATCGAGGCGGAAAGGTCGGACGGGCCGACGAACACCCCGTCGACGCCGTCGACCGCGGCGATGTCGGCCGCGGCATCCGCACCTTCCGCCGTCTCGATCTGCACGAAGACCGACACGTGGTCGTCGGCGTTCGCGAGATAGCCGTCGACGCGGTTCCAGCGGGCCGAGCGCGCGAGCGCGGAGCCGACGCCGCGGCGGCCGCGCGGTGGATAGCGCACGGCCTCCACGACCGCGCGCGCCTCAGCGCCCGACGACACCATCGGCACGAGCAGGTTCTGCGCGCCCAGGTCGAGCACCTGCTTGATCGTGACGACGTCGCCGATCGGCACGCGCACGAGCGGGGTCACGGGGTACGCCGCGACCGCCTGCAGCTGTGCGAGCACCGACTCCAGGCCGTTGGGGGAGTGCTCCATGTCGATGAGGAGCCAGTCCAAGCCTCCGCCCGCGCAGATCTCGGCGACGAGGGGACTCCCCGACGACACCCACATTCCGATGAGGGGCCGGTCGGCCTCGGCGAGACGCTCGCGGAAGGTCGGGTTCAGACGAAGCGGCATTCGATGACTCCCATGGGTCCGTAGTCGCACAGCACGCTATCGCCCCGCTCGACCCACATGGGGCGCGTGAACGATCCGGCGAGGATGATCTCGCCCGCCTCGAGCCGCGCGCCGTGCTGGTGGAACTTGTTCGCGAGCCACGCGACACCCGTCGCGGGGTGGCCCAGCACTCCCGCCGCGACGCCCGTCTCCTCGATCTCGCCGTTGCGGCTCAGCACACCCGGAACCCAGCGAAGGTCGATCTCGTCGGGCCGCTTGCGCACGTCGCCGAGCACCATCGCGCCGTACGCGGCGTTGTCGGCGATCGTGTCGACGATCGTGCGGCCCTCGAGCTCGATGTGCGAGTTGAGGATCTCGAGCGCCGGCACGGCGTAGTCGATCGCCGCGAGCGCGTCCTCGAGCGTGCAGTCGGGACCCTCGAGCGGCTCCTTCAGCACGAACGCGAGCTCGACCTCGATGCGCACGTTCGAGAAGTGGTCGACGGGGATCTCGGCGCCGTTGGGATAGACCGTGTCGTCGAACATCACGCCGTAGTCGGGCTCGGTGATGCCGGTCGCCTGCTGCATCGCCTTCGACGTCAGGCCGATCTTGCGGCCGACGAGCTTGCGCCCCGCGGCGAGCGCCTTGTCGCGCCACACGCCCTGGATCACGTAAGAGTCCTCGACCGTCGCCTCGGGGTAGCGCGCGGTGATCCGCGGGATCACGCCGTGCGTGCGGTCGGCCTCGGCGAGCTCGTCCGCGATCTTCGCGATGACGTCGGGTGGCAGCATCCGTCTCTCTCCTCACATCGGTCGGGTGTCAAAGCGCCGGGCTCAACCGGCCGTCGAGGCGCCTGGAAGGGCGAGCGGGGCCGATTGAGCCCGACGCTTTCACGGCGAGGCGGTCACAGCTGGTTGCCGAGCTTGTACTCGCCCTGCTTCCAGCTGGGCAGCTCGTCCTGCACGTCGGGGCGCGTGTACGAGAAGCCGTCGGCGCCGATCGTCACCGCCATCTCCGACTCGTCCGTGCGCGCGACGACGGGCTGCGGGTTGCCGTCGAGGTCGAGCACGAGCGAGGCCTCGGTGTACCACGACGGCACGACCGGGTTGCCCCACCAGTCACGGCGCTGGTTGTCGTGCACGTCCCACGTGACGACCGGGTTGTCGGGGTCGCCCGTGTAGTAGTCCTGCGTGTAGATCTCGACGCGGTGGCCGTCGGGATCGCGCAGGTACAGGTAGAACGCGTTCGACACGCCGTGGCGGCCGGGACCGCGCTCGATCGCGTCGGAGCGCCGCAGCGCGCCGAGCTTGTCGCAGATCGCGAGGATGTTGTGCTTCTCGTGCGTCGAGAACGCGACGTGGTGCATGCGGGGGCCGTCGCCGCCGGTCATCGCGGTGTCGTGGACAGTCGGCTTCCGGCGCATCCACGCGGCGTACACCGTGCCCTGCTCGTCCTGGATGTCCTCGGTCACGCGGAACCCGAGGTCCTGCATGAACTTCACCGCGCGCGGCACGTCGGGGGTCACCTGGTTGAAGTGGTCCAGGCGCACGAGCGCGCCGGGCGTGTACAGGTCGTAGCGCCACGCGAGCCGCTCGACGTGCTCGACGTCGTAGAAGAACTCGTACGGGAAGCCGAGCGGATCGACGACGCGCACCGAGTCGCCGATGCCCTTCGTGAAGCCCTCGGGGTTGCGGCGCACATCGCAGCCGAGCTCGGTGTAGAACGCGACCGCCTTGTCGAGGTCCTCGGGCGTGCGCACGCGGTACGAGAACGCGGCGACCGCCGCGACCGGGCCCTGCCGCAGCACGAGGTTGTGGTGGATGAACTCCTCCATCGACCGCAGGTAGACGGTGTTCTCGTCCTCCTCGGTCACCACGAGGTCGAGCACGTCGACGTAGAACTCGCGCGACGCGGCGAGGTCGGTCACGACAAGCTCCATGTACGCGCAGCGCAGCACGTCCGGCGCGGGGCTCGAGGGGGTCGGGATCGGGTTGTCGGTGTGGATCGGCGCCTCCTGGCTCACGAAGAAGCCGGAGGAGGTGCGGGTCATCTGGTCGCGGTCGGTCATGTCAGCGTCCTTGCGTTGTCTGGGTGATGTGGATCCCGGTCCCTGAGCCTGTCGAGGGGTCGGCGCTTCGACAGGCTCAGCGACCGATGGGGCTCAGCGATCGGTGAGGGCTCAGCCCCGATGGGGGCTCAGCCCTCTTCGGATTCGGCGGCCTCGGCCTGCTCCGCAGCGGGTGTGGACTTGCCGAAGGTCGGGTTGTGCACCGCGCCGAGCGTGATGTGCACGGCCTGCTGGTGCGTGTAGAAGTCGATCGAGCGGTAGCCGCCCTCGTGGCCGAGACCCGAGGCCTTGACACCGCCGAAGGGGGTGCGGAGGTCTCGCACGTTGTTGGAGTTCAGCCACACCATGCCCGCGTCGATCGCCTGCGCGAAGTTGTGGGCGCGCTTGAGGTCGTTCGTCCACACGTAGGCGGCGAGGCCGTACTTCACGCCGTTGGCGAGCTCGAGCGCCTCCTCGTCGGTGTCGAAGGGCGTGATCGCGACGACCGGGCCGAAGATCTCCTCTTGGAAGATGCGCGCGTCGCGGGGCACGTCCGCGAACACGGTCGGCGCGACGTAGTTGCCCGTCGGGAAGCCATCGGGACGACCGCCGCCGGCGACGAGGCGTCCCTCCGTCTTGCCGATCTCGATGTACGACATGACCTTCTCGTAGTGCTCGGGGTGCACGAGCGCGCCGACCTCGGTCTTGGGATCCTGGGGGTCGCCCACGACGACGCGCTTCGCCTGCGCGGCGTACCGCTCGACGAACTCGTCGTAGATGTCGCGCTGCACGAGGATGCGAGAACCTGCGGTGCAGCGCTCGCCGTTGAGCGAGAAGACCCCGAAGATCGTCGCGTCGACGGCGGCCTCGAGGTCGGCGTCCGCGAAGACGATCGCCGGCGACTTGCCGCCGAGCTCCATCGACAGGCCCTTGAGGTACGGGGCGGCGTTGCCGAAGATGATCTGTCCGGTGCGGCTCTCACCAGTGAACGAGATGAGGGGGACGTCCGGATGCTTCACGAGCGCGTCGCCCGCCTCTTCGCCCAGCCCGTTGACGAGGTTGAACACGCCCTTGGGAAGGCCCGCCTCCTCGAAGATGCCCGCCCACAGCGAGGCCGACAGCGGCGTGAACTCGGCGGGCTTCAGCACGACCGTGTTGCCGGTCGCGAGCGCGGGGCCGAGCTTCCACGACTCGAGCATGAACGGCGTGTTCCACGGCGTGATGAGTCCCGCGACGCCGATCGGCTTGCGGTTGACGTAGTTGATCTGGCGGCCGGGCACCTTGTAGGTGTCGTCGGCCTGGGCGACGATCAGGTCCGCGAAGAAGCGGAAGTTCTCGGCGGCGCGCCGCGCCTGGCCGAGCGCCTGCGTGATCGGAAGGCCCGAGTCGAAGGACTCGAGCTCGGCGAGGCGCGCGTCGCGGGACTCGACGATGTCGGCGATGCGGTGCAGGATGCGCGAGCGCTCGCGCGGCAGCATCCGCGGCCACGGCCCCTCGTCGAACGCGCGCTTCGCGGCGGCGACGGCGAGGTCGATGTCGGCCTTCTTGCCGGCCGCGGCCTGCAGGTAGACCTCGTTCGTGACGGGCTCGAGCACATCGAACGTGTCACCGTCCGTCGAGTCGACGAACTGACCGTCGATGTAGTGCTGGATTCGGTCGGGGAGGTCGGCGGGCACGTGGCGCGTCGCCAGGGCGGTGTCGGTCATGGGGTCCTCCATCGGTGGGTCAGAAAGCGGGAAGCCCGAGCACCTCGTCGGGGTGCTCGTGGATCATGTAGGCGTCGAGGGTGGCCGACCGGTGACGGCGGGCGGCCTTCTCGATCTCGCCGAGCGGCGCGCCACGCTCGATGAGGAGCACGATGTTCTCGTGTTCCTGCACCGACTCCTGGGCGCGACCGGGGACGAAGCTGAACGTCGAGTCGCGCAGGTGGCCGAGGCGGCCCCACTCGGCCCGGACGAGCTCGAGCATCCGCGGGTTCGCGCACTTCTCGAAGAGCGTCGAGTGGAACTCCTGGTTGAGCCGGGTGAACGCGCGCGGGTCGAAATGGTCGAGCGTCTCGATCATGCGCGCATTGACCTCGCGCGCGTGGCGCAGATCCTCGGTCGTGAGGCGGCGCGCGGCGAGCGCGGTCGCGGCGCCCTCCAGAATCGACAGCGCCTGCATGCTGAACCGGTACTGCGAGTCGTCGACCATCGAGACGCGGGCGCCGACGTTCCGCTCGAACGTCACGAGCCCCTCGGCCTCGAGCTGGCGGATGGCCTCGCGCACCGGCACGACGCTCATGTCGAGCTCGCCGGCGATCGCGCCGAGCACGAGCCGGTAGCCGGGCGTGTACTCCTGGCGCGCGATGCGCTCCTTGATCCAGTGGTACGCGCGCTGCGACTTGCTCTGACTCGACGGCGCGGACTGAGGGGCGTCCTGGCCCCCCGGCGTCTCACCCTGTCGGACGGTGGTCATCGCTGCTCCTCACCGGATGCCGCGCCCTGCGCCACCTCGGCCTCGTAGCGCGCGCGCCACTCGGCGTTCATCGGGAACAGTCCTTCGACCGGGTGGCCCTCGGCGACGCGATCCGCGATCCACGCGTCCTCGTCCTCCTGCGCGAGCGCCGCGTCGACGATCTCCTCCGCGATGGCGGGCGGGATCACGATCACGCCGTCGGCGTCGCCGACGATGATGTCGCCCGGCTGCACCGTGGCGCCGCCGCACGCGATGGTGAGGTCGGTGTCCCACGGCACGTGCTTGCGCCCGAGCACCGCGGGGTGGGCTCCCACGGTGTACACCGGGATGCCGACGGCCTTGACGGCGTCGAAGTCGCGCACGCCGCCGTCGGTCACGATGCCGGCGGCCCCGCGCGCGTGGGCGCGGATCGCGAGGACGTCGCCGAGCGTGCCCGACCCCGCCTCGCCGCGCGCCTCGATGACGATGACCTCGCCTTCGCCGACGGCGTCGAACGCGCGCTTCTGCGCGTTGTAGCCGCCGCCGTGGCTCTTGAAGAGGTCTTCGCGGTTCGGCACGAAGCGGAGCGTGCGGGCGGTGCCGACGAGCTTCGACGACGGATGCAGCGGCCGCACCCCGTCGATCGTGACGTTGTTCAGTCCGCGCTTGCGCAACTGCTGCGAGAGGCCCGCCACGGGGGCCTTCTCGAGCTTCGCGCGGAGCGCGGGGGAGAGGGCGGGTTCGTCGCGCTCCGCCTCGCGTTCGGCTCGCTCAGCGACCGGGGGCGCGGCCGCGCTCACGGGCGGCACGAGGTCGGGGGAGCCCCACGCCTCGACGCGCTGCGTGTCGTCGACCGAGGGAAGCGACCCGACGCTCGCGTCGAAGCCGGGACCCGAGCCGTCGACCACGGTGGTCACGAGGCGTCCGGAGGAGGAGGCGCCCGGGGCATCCGGTGCGTCGACCTCCACCTCGACGACGTCGCCGGGCAGCACGACCGACGACCCGGCGGGCGTGCCGGTGAGGATCACGTCGCCCGGCTCGAGTGTGAAGTGCTGCGACAGGTCTGCGACGAACTGCGCGAGCGGGAAGATGAGGCCGGCGGTCGTGTCGTCCTGCGCGAGCTTTCCGTTGACCCACGTGCGCAGGCGGATCGCGGCGGGGTCCAGGCCGCGCGCGTCGATGAGGCGCGGGCCGATCGGGGTGAACCCGTCGCGGCCCTTCGAGCGGACGTTCGATCCCTTGTCGTTGGCGCGCAGGTCGTACAGGCCGAAGTCGTTCGCGGCGGTGATCCAGCCGACATGGCGCCACGCGTCGTCGAGCGAGACATTGCGGGCGGCGGTGCCGATCACGAGAGCGATCTCGCCCTCGAACGCGAGCAGCTCGGTGCCGGCGGGGCGTTCGATCGTGCCGCCGGATGCTGCGACCGAACTCGACGGCTTGAAGAAGTACGACGGGTCGGCGGGGCGGCGTCCGCGCTGCTCGGCGCGCGACGCGTAGCTCAGGTGCACCGCGATGATCTTGCCGGGTCGGCCGGGGAGGGCGGAGAATCGCGGGTCGGGCCCCGCGGCATCCGTCGTCGACGGCGGCGTGTCAGCGCTCGTGTGCGTCGTCTCAGTCATGAGCCCCCTCGCCCGTCAACATCCGTCCTTGCGTCGTATCTCAAATCGTATATGATCGGCAGAGATCGGGCAAGCATGCGACTGGACGCACGGACCCCATCCGCCGGCCGAAGCCTCCCGATCTGACAGCGACGTCGAGTCCGACACAGGAGTCAAAGCACAATGAGCACAGAAGAGACCTCCCCGCAAGGCGCGGGATTCACCCCGACGGGAACCATCGCGAGCGCCACCGACCGGCGTCGTGTCGTGTTCGCGACGGTCGTCGGAACCACCGTCGAGTGGTACGACTTCTTCATCTACGCATCCGCTGCCGGTCTTGTCTTCGGTCAGCTGTTCTTCGCGCCCGCGGGCGAGGGCTTCGCGCAGATCCTCTCGTTCATCACCGTGGGCATCAGCTTCCTCTTCCGCCCGCTCGGCGCGTTCCTGGCCGGTCACCTCGGCGACAAGTACGGACGCCGGCTCGTGCTGATGCTGACCCTCATCCTCATGGGCGTCGCGACGACCCTCGTAGGTCTCCTTCCGACCTACGCCGCGATCGGCATCGCGGCGCCGATCCTGCTGATCTTCCTGCGCATCCTGCAGGGCATCTCCGCCGGCGGCGAGTGGGGTGGCGCGGTGCTCATGGCCGTCGAGCACGCGCCCAAGAAGCGCCGCGGCATCTTCGGAGCGTCGCCGCAGATCGGCGTGCCGCTGGGTCTGCTGCTCGCGTCGGGCATCATGGCGCTGATGGCGGTCATCGCCCCCGGTGACGCGTTCCTCGAGTGGGGCTGGCGCATCCCGTTCCTGCTGAGCTTCGTGCTGATCATCATCGGCTACTACGTGCGCCGCCGCGTCGAGGAGAGCCCCGTCTTCCTCGAGATCGCGGAGCGCAAGGAGAAGACGCGGATGCCGATCGTCCAGCTCTTCCGCAAGCACACGCTCCTCGTGATCATCGCCGCGCTCGTGTTCGCCGGCAACAACGCCATCGGCTACATGACCACCGGCGGCTTCGTGCAGCGCTACGCGACCGACCCCGGAGGCTCGCTCCAGATGGACCCGGCCCCGGTGCTGTGGGCGGTCACGGGCTCCGCCGTCACGTGGCTCATCTCGACCGCGGTCGCCGGCTGGCTCTCCGACAAGCTCGGTCGCCGCACCACGTACATCATCGGCTGGATCCTCCAGCTCGTCGGCGTCATCACTCTGTTCCCGCTCGTGAACACGGGCAACGTGTGGCTGCTGTTCGCGGGTCTTGCGATCCTCACGATCGGCCTCGGCTTCACGTACGGACCGCAGGCGGCCCTGTACGCCGAGCTCTTCCCGGCCTCGATCCGCTTCTCGGGCGTCTCGATCTCATACGCGATCGGCGCGATCCTCGGCGGTGCGTTCGCCCCGACCATCGCGCAGGCGCTCGTGCAGGCCACCGGCTCGACGGAGTCGGTCACGTGGTACCTCGCGGGCATGACCGTGATCGGCCTCATCGCGACGCTCCTGCTGCGCGACCGCAGCGGAATCCCGCTCGGCCCCGAGCACGAGGCGGAGCAGGCCGCGAGCCCGATCTACGGGCTGTCCAAGGCCTGACGCGCACACGCGGATGCCCCGACCCGTCGCCGACGCGGGTCGGGGCATCCGTCGTCCCGTCGATGACCGAGTCGGATTGCCGAACCCCGCGTCGGGAGACGTCAGGAGTTCACGCGCACGATCTCCTGCTGGTACGGCGCGATGACCTGGGTCGACACGCGGCAGTCCAGCACGAGGAAGCGCCGCTCGTCGACGGGCTCGGCCGCCCACGACGCGAGCCGGTCGAGGTCGTCGATCGAGGTGACCGCGACGCCCTCGGCTCCCACCGCCGTCGCGAGGGCGGCGAAGTCGAGCTGGGGGATGAGCATCGGCTCGCGTGCGAGGCCCTTGAGCCCGTAGAGGTTCACCTCCGCGCCGTAGGCGGCATCGTTCCACACGACCGCCATGCCGCGTCCGCGCGCGACCCGCACAGCCGTCTCGAGGTCGGCGAGGGCCATGAGGCCGCCTCCGTCGCCCGTCGTGAGCACCACGGTCGACTCCGCCTTCGCGAGAACGGCGCCGGGCACCGACGGCCACCCGAGCCCGATCGACTGGTACGCCGTGCCGACCATCATCATGCGGTCGGGCGAGGCCACGGGCCAGTACATGTTCGCCCAGCCGATGAAGTGCCCGCCGTCCGATACGACGACGCGGTCTTCCGGCAGGAGCTCGCCGATTCGCGCGGCCACCGTGCGCGGGTCGAGGCGGCCGTCAGGCGCGACGCCGTCTCCGCGGTCGTATGTGCGCAGCGCCTGGACGTCGACGGACTCGCGCCAGCCCGAGGGCGTCGCACCGAGGCGCGAGAGCTCGTCGACGAGGGCGCGGGCGACGGCATCCGCGTCTCCCCGGATGAATCCGCCGATGTGCGGATGCGTCGCGGTCTGCGACGTGTCGACCTGCACGACCCGGGTGCCGGGGGCGAACAGCTCGCCGAAGCGCATCGTGAACTGGTTGAGCGACGCCCCGAAGACGACCGCGACGTCGGCGTCGCGCACGAGCTCCATCGCAGTCTCGGCGCCGAACCCGCCCGTCACGCCGAGGTCGTACTCGCCGCGCGGGAAGATTCCGCGCCCGAGGGCGGTGGACGCCGTGATCGCGCCCGTCGCGTCGGCGAGGGCGCCGAGCGACGCACCGGCGCCCGAGATCCACGCACCCCGTCCGGCGAGGAGGAACGGGCGCTCGGCGTCGGCGAGCTCGCGCGCCAGCTGGGCGATCGCCGCCTGGGCGAACGGACCCGTGGGCGTCAGCGGCTGCGGAAGGCGCGGCTCGGGAGCGGCCGGCACGGGGCCGGCGTCGAGGGTCGCGACGTCGTAGGGGATCGCGAGCACCGTGGGGACGCGATAGGTGAGGGCGTGCTCGACGGCGATCGCGGTGGTGGCCGCCGCATCCGTCCGTCCGACCGTGTAGGTGCGCGCCCCGACGCCCGACGCGAGGGCGATCTGGTCGACGTCCCACGGGCGGGGGCCGGACGTCGGCTCGTCGCCGACGACGAGCACGAGCGGCACGTGCGCCTGCACCGCCTCGGCGAGGGCGGTGAGCGTGTTCGTGAAGCCGGCGCCGTACGTCGCGGTCGCGGCGGCAAGGCGACCGGATGCCCGGTGGAACGCGTCGGCCGCGACGACGCCGCCCGCCTCATGGCGCACGGCCGTGAACGACACGTCGGTGGAGCGCTCGAGCGCATCGAGGAAGTACGCGTTGCCGTTGCCCATGACCCCGAAGACCTCGGAGACGTGGCGGGCGAGGGTGTGGGCGACGTGGGCGGAGACGGTGGGCATGCGGAAGCTCCTCGAGACAAGGACGGATGTCAGGCCGTATGTGTCTCGCGCACCCCGTGAGGCGGCTGCGTGCCCATTTTTCGAGCACCGGCGGCGGCTGCGCCGCGCCGGACGGGTACGAGTATAGGACGGCGCGGAGGCGTGCTTCGCACGTGCCGAACTCCGGAGAAGCCGGATGCCGCGGGGCGCGGTGCCGCGGATTCACGCGGGTGCGGGCGGCGCTGAGCGCGATTCTCCGGAGTTCCGCACGCCCGGCACCCACGCCCGGCATCCGCGCCCGGCATCCGGGCCGTCGGCTCAGGCGCCGTCGGCTCAGGCGCCGAGCGCCTCCCGGATCGCGGTGGCCGACTTCGACAGGCGTGCCGCGATGACGTCGGGGTCGGTGGGGCCCGTCACGTGCACGACGGCGATCGCGGCGGGGCGGTGCGAGCGGAGTCGCAGCGGCACCGACACGGCCTGCACGGTCGGGATGACCTCGTCGTGGCTCGTCGCGTAGCCGCGCTCCGCCGCCTGCGCGATCTCGGCGCGCAGCGCGGGCGGCACCTCGACGGGCCACTCCGACTCCGGCAGCGTCGACAGGATCGCCTTGCTGGGCGCGCCCACGAGGATGGAGTGCCGCGCACCCGGCCGCTGCGCGACCGAGGCAACCGCGTGGCGCGGCTCGACGCTCGCGAGCGTGATGCACTCGTCGCGATCGAGCACCGCGAGGAAGCACGTCATGCCCAGCTCGTTCGCGACGGCGGTGAGCTCGGGGAGGGCTTCGGCCTGCAGATCGTGGGCGACGCCTGCGGCGAGCGCCGCCATGCGCGCGCCCAGCTGCACGCGCCCCGACGCATCACGCGCGACGACGCCGTGGTCTTCGAGCGTGCGCACGAGCCGGTACGCGATCGAGCGGTGCACCCCTAGGCGCGCGGCGAGGTCGTCGATCGAGAGCGGGCCCCGCGCGTCGGCGAGGATCTCGAGGATCCGGATGCCTCGGCTCAGCGTCTGCGACGCCGGCGCCTGCCCGTTCGATCCGCTCATGTCGCTCCCCGTGCCCTCGTGATCATGCCGAGATCGCTCGAGTCGCCGCCGCGGGGTCGAGGGCGCCGTCGTTCGTGCGATCCCGGGCCCTCTGGCGCCGCCGCAAGCGCGCGCGGGAGGCCATTGCGCCGGGGCATCCGTTTCGTATACGATCTGTTCAATAGTAGAACTGCGCGTTCGAATATAGAACACGCAGCGCCAAACCACAAGACCTCGACGCTGAGGAGAATCCGATGCAGTTCCACCACCACGGATACGTCTCGGGCGAGCCGCGCGTGCAGCCCGCCGCCGGGACGGGCATCGACCGTCCGGCAGAGCTGCCCGACGAGATGGACGTGCTGATCGTCGGATCGGGCCCCGCCGGCATGCTGCTCGCCGCCCAGATGTCGCAGTTCCCGCAGGTCACGACCCGCCTCATCGAGCGGCGGAACGGGCGGCTCGAGCTCGGTCAGGCCGACGGCATCCAGCCGCGCAGCGTCGAGACGTTCCAGGCGTTCGGATTCGCGGAGCGGATCATCGCCGAGGCCTACAACATCGCCTACATGAACTTCTGGGGACCCGACCCCGAGAACCCGCGCAACATCGTCCGCACGACGCGCACCGAGGACTACGGATTCAAGATCAGCGAGTTCCCGCACCTCATCGTGAACCAGGCGCGCGTGCTCGACTACTTCGCCGAGGCCGCCGCGTTCGGACCCGCCCGCATCACACCCGACTACGGCGTCGAGTTCCTCGGCCTCACGGTGCATGACGAGGGCGAGCACCCCGTCGAGGTGCGCGTGCGCCACGTCGCCGGCGCCCGCGAGGGTGAGGAGCGCACGATCCGCGCGAAGTACGTCGTCGGATGCGACGGCGCCCGCAGCCGCGTGCGCGACGCGATCGGACGCAAGCACGTCGGCCGCTTCGCGGCGCACGCGTGGGGCGTCATGGACATCATGGTCAACACCGACTTCCCCGACTGGCGCACGAAGTGCGCGATCAACTCGGCGGCGGGCAACATCCTGCTCATCCCGCGCGAGGGCGGCTACCTCTGCCGTGTGTACGTCGACCTCGGCGAAGTGCCCGAGGACGACAACCGCCGCGTGCGGCAGACGCCGGTCGAGGAGATCATCCGCCGCGCGAACGAGATCCTCCACCCGTACTCGATCGACGTGAAGTCCGTCGCGTGGCACAGCGTCTACGAGGTGGGCCACCGCGTGACCGACCGCTTCGACGACGGCGACGAAGGCCGCTCGCCGCGGGTGTTCCTCACGGGTGACGCATGCCACACCCACTCCGCGAAGGCCGGTCAGGGCATGAACGTGTCGATGCAGGACGGCTTCAACATCGGGTGGAAGCTCGGCCAGGTGCTCACGGGCCTCAGCCCCGAGTCGCTCCTGAAGACCTACTCGGCCGAGCGCCAGCCGGTGGCGCAGCAGCTCATCGACTTCGACCGCGAGTGGTCGTCGCTCATGGCGCGCAAGCCCGACGAGATCACCGATCCGCAGGACCTCGCGAACTACTACCTGGGCACCGCCGAGTTCCCGTCGGGCTTCATGACGCAGTACGGCCCGTCTCAGATCGTGGCGGATGCCGCGCACCAGGCGCTCGCCGAGGGCTTCCCGCTCGGCAAGCGCTTCAAGTCCGCCGAGGTCGTGCGCGTGTGCGACGGCAACGCGATCCACCTCGGGCATCACGCGAAGGCGGACGGCCGGTGGCGCGTGTACGCGTTCGCCGACGCGGCGGCGCCGGGTGAGGCATCCGCCCTCACCGACTGGGCCGCATGGATCGCGTCCCCCGAGTCGCCCGTGCACAAGTACACGCCGCAGGGCGCCGACATCGACGCCGTCTTCGACGTGAAGGTGATCTACCAGCAGAAGTTCGAGGACGTCGACCTCGGTCGCGTGCCCGAGGTGTTCCTGCCGAAGACCGGTCCTCTCGGCCTGACCGACTGGGAGAAGGTGTACGCCTCGGGGCCGAGCGCATGGACCGACGTCGACATCTTCGAAGAGCGCGGCATCTCCCGCGACGGCGCCGTGGTCGTCGTGCGTCCCGACCAGTACGTCGCGGCGGTCCTGCCGCTGACCGCGACCGCGGAGCTCGCGGACTTCTTCGCGGGCGTCTTCGTGCCGGTCGCCGCGTCGTCGGCGTCCACCGACGAGCAGCGCTCCGAAGCGGTCCCCGCGTGACCGCAGCCCGGACCCTGTACACGCCGGAGATCGATCCGCACGTGAAGTACACGGCGTACAGGTCCCGAGCCGCGCGAGCGCGGGCAGAATGGCCGAAGAGCATGCATAGAACGAGGGAGTCCCTGTGACCGACGAGCGCGAGACCGAACTGCTGGCATCCGTTCCCGACGGGCTGTTCATCGGAGGGGAGTGGCGGGCCGCCGAGGGCGGCGAGACGCTCGACGTCGCGGACCCGTCGACCGGAGAGGTCGTCAAGACGATCGCGTCGGCATCCGTCGCCGACGGCAAGGCGGCGCTCGACGCCGCCGTCGAGGCGTTCCCGTCGTGGGCGGCGACACCCGCGCGCGAGCGCGCCGAGCTGCTGCGTCGGGCGTTCGACCTGCTGCAGGAGCGCAAGGAGGAGTTCGCGCTCCTCATGACGGTCGAGATGGGCAAGCCCCTCGCCGAGGCGCGCGGCGAGGTCGCGTACGGCGGCGAGTTCGTGCGCTGGTTCAGCGAGGAGGCGGCCCGCATCCAGGGTCGCTACGGCGCGAACCCCGAGGGCACCGGGCGCATGATCGTGTCGCAGCACCCCGTGGGGCCGTGCTACCTCATCACGCCGTGGAACTTCCCGCTCGCGATGGCGACGCGCAAGATCGCCCCCGCGCTCGCCGCGGGCTGCACGGTCGTCATCAAGCCGGCCGCGCTCACGCCGCTCACGACGCTGTACTTCGCGAAGCTGCTCGAAGACGCCGGCCTGCCCGCGGGCGTGGTGAACGTCGTCACGACCAAGGCATCGGGCCCCGTGTCGGAGGAGATCATCCGCGACCCGCGCCTGCGCAAGCTCTCGTTCACGGGCTCGACCCCCGTCGGCCAGCAGCTCCTGGAGCAGGCCGCGAGCGGCGTGCTGCGCACGTCGATGGAGCTCGGCGGCAACGCGCCGTTCGTCGTGTTCGACGACGCCGACCTCGACAAGGCGGTCGACGGCGCGATGACGGCGAAGTTCCGCAACATCGGCCAGGCGTGCACGGCGGCGAACCGCTTCATCGTGCACCGCTCGGTCGCCGACGAGTTCGCGCGCCGCGTCACCGAGCGGGTGAAGGCGATGAAGATCGGCCGGGGGACCGAGGAGGGCGTGCAGATCGGCCCGCTCATCGACGACCGCGCGGTCGCGAAGGCGAACGAGCTGGTGACGGATGCCGTCGACCGCGGTGCCGAGCTCCGCACGGGCGGTCACGCGATCGACGGCCCGGGCACGTTCTACGAGCCGACGGTGGTCACGGACGTCAAGCCCGGTTCCGAGATCCTCCGCGAGGAGATCTTCGGGCCGGTGCTCGCGATCGTGCCGTTCGACGACGAGGACGAGGCCGTGCGCCTCGCGAACGACACCGAGTACGGCCTCGTGTCGTACGTGTTCACCGAGAACCTCGCGCGCGGTCAGCGCATGATCGAGCGTCTCGAGACGGGAATGATGGGCCTCAACATGGGCGTCGTCTCGAACGCCGCGGCGCCCTTCGGCGGCTGGAAGATGTCGGGCCTGGGGCGCGAGGGCGGCGCCGAGGGCATCCACGAGTACCTCCAGACGAAGTACACGCTGACGCCGAACCCGTTCTGACGGATGCGGAGCCGCTGACCTGAACCGGCGGGAAGGGTGTCTCGGGCACCCTCCCCGCCGGTCTCCGGGGGGGGTCAGCGGCGACGGCCGCGACCGGGCTTGACGACCTCGCGCCAATCCCAGCGGGAGTCGCGGTCGTGCTTCCAGTCGCGCTTGCCGCGCAGGTCGCCGGTGTCGTGCACGATCTGCCCGTCGATGATCGTCATGATCGGGCGGGTGTCGCGCATCGCGGCGTCGCTCACCGAGAAGTAGTCCCGGTCCAGCACGACGAGGTCGGCGAGCTTGCCGGCCTCGATCGAGCCGAGCACGTCCTCGCGCCCGCAGAACCACGCGGCGCCGCGCGTGTACGCGTGAAGCGCCTGCTGACGGGTGATCTGCTGACCGGGGTTGATCTGCTCTCCGAGGACGTTGAGCCCCGTCGTGGCGTAGTGCATCGCGTAGAACGGGTTGTGCGGTGCGATGTGCGTGCCGTCCTCGTGGAGCCCCATCGGGATGCCGCTGGCGACGATGTCCTTGAACAGCGGCCCGACCGGCAGCCCGTCGGCGCGCGGCACTCCGTTGAGCCAGCGGAACCCCGAGACCGACACGCCGCAGCCGAGCGTCTTGAGCCGCTGCAGCTGGTCGGGCGTGGCGAGGTCGGCGTGCTGGAGCCCCCACCGCAGGTCCTTGATGCCGTACTCGGCGTCCATCGCCTCCCATGCCGTGACAACCTGCTCGATGCCCGCCGTCGTCGCCTGGGCGTTCTCGTTGTGCCAGCCCGCCTCGGCGACGAGCCGCTGCGCCTCGAGCCAGACCGCGTAGGCGTCGGGGTTCGACGGCGTCGCGAACGGCGCGCCCCACTCGCCGATGCCGCGCGTGCGCACCATGTCGTCGCCGAAGTCGGGGAACTGGTTCTTGAGGCGCTCGCGCAATTCGGGAAGCTGCTTGTCGAGCCCGCCGAGCGCGGGGATGAACCCCTGGTGGTGCAGGAAGTTGATGAGCAGCCGCACGAACGCGGTCCCCTGTCGGTGCAGCTCGAGGTACGCGTCGTACATGCGGAAGTGGTTCAGCTTGCGCAGCCCGTCGTTGGGCTGCGTCTCGAGCGCGGAGGGATCGAGGGTGCCGTTCGGCGTGACGAACAGCACCTGGTCGTAGTTGAGGGTCACGCCGACCGACGCCGAGAACGCCATCGCGTCGAGGGCGCTGCGCTGCAGGTCCTCGAACGTCTGTCGGATGCGCAGGTGATACAGCGCGTAGTCGGCGTTCGGCTGCGTGAGCACGCCGTCCGGCCCCACGACCACCGCGGGGTCGGAGACCGACTCGAAGAACTGCTTGCCGAGCGTGTTCGTGCGCCCGGGGCCGCCGAAGCTCTCGTACAGGAACACCGGCCGGTCGGGGATCGCGGCGTCGAGCTCCGCGAGCGTGGGTGTGCGCCGTTCGGCGAACTGCCGCGGCGTGCCCGCGCCCATCGCGGTGATGAACTGACCCTCGGGGACGTCCTTGCGCCGCGCCTTGAGCACCGCGAGGACTCCCGCGACGTCCTTCGCGAGCTCCCACTCGGCGACGTGATACCCGGGCCGGTTCGCGAGGCTCACGAAGTGCGTGTGACTCTCGATGAGGCCCGGCACCACGGTGCGGCGCTTGAGGTCGATGCGCTTGCCGGCGCCGCCCGCCATGGCGGCCTTGCCGACGGCGACGAACCGACCGTCGCGCACGCGCACGGCATCGACGACGGAGTTGCCGTCATCCATGGTGTGGATGCGCCCGTTGTACAGCAGCAGGTCGCCCTCGTCGTCGCGGTTGCCCGCGATGCGGTAGGTGGGCGGCGCGAACGCCGTCGCGGCGCTCGCCGGCACGGCGGCGCCGACGCCCATCGCGGCCGCCGCGGCGGCGGCACCGCTGCCCAGGAGCAGATTGCGACGGGAGACGCCCGGAGCGCCCGGCCCGTCCTTCTCGTTGTGGTCCTCGCCTGCGCGCGGAATGGACTTGCCCATCGGCACTCCTCTGGTGTGTCTTCGTCGACCTCGCGGATGCACCGCGACCAGCCGGGGTCAGCCAGACAGTAGCAGGGAGTGTGCAGTCACACTAGATCTCTGTGCAGTAGAGATCGACAGACATTCAGCCGAGCACGACGAGGAAACCGAGGATCGCGCTGCCGATCGCGATGATGCCGAGCACGAGCGGCGGTACGAACTGCTCGCGGCGGCGCACATGCGTGGCGATCGCGCCGGCCATGAGCACCGTGAGCGCGACGGCGGCGATCGGCGCGAGGATCGGCGCGATGCCGGTCGCGATCGGCACGATGAGTCCGATCGCACCGAGCACCTCGGCGGCGCCGATCGCCTTGACGGACGCATCGCCGAAGTCCTCGGTCCAGCGCATCCCCAGCGAAGGCAGCGCCTCCCGCGGTCGGATGAGCTTGGCGCCGCCCGCCACGAGGAAGGCGAGCGCGAGCACGACGTTGACGATCCACAGCGCAACGACCATTTCTCCTCCGCGACCGATCGTATCGGCGCGGCGGCGTGCGGGTGTGTCGCTCGATCGGGCAAGCGGCGGCGCGAGGGGAGGAGATGCGACGGGTGGTCACGGATGCTCCCCGACCGGTCCTCCGCTCGTGTCGCGTCCTCCCGCGGTGACGACCGGAGCCCGTGGCGCGGTGTCGGCGCCCGCCGCCATGATGGGGGAGTGGATGCCCCGACCGCCCGTCGCCCGCCCACCCTGTCCGTCGAGCGAGTCCGTGAGCGCAGGCTCCGATCCCATCGGCTGAGTGCTCCCGCTCCGACGATCGCGGCCGCCGCCGAGCACATGCTCGCGACGCAGGCGCAGGAGTTCTGGGGAGGCCGCTGGGCGATCGCGCAGCGCACGCGCGGCGCCCCCTCGGTGAGCGACATCGACGCCGCATTCGGTCGCGGAGAGATCGTGCGGTCGTGGACGATGCGCGGAACAATCCACATCATCCCCGCGCGCGAGCTCGCGTGGGTGCTGAGCATCACGGGCGAGCGCCAGCGGCGCCAGGCGGCGGCCGTGCATCGCAACGAGGGCCTCGACGACGCCGAGGTCGCGAAGGCCGAGCGGGCCGTGCGAGCGGCACTCGGCGGTGGCAATCGCCTCACGCGCAAGGAGTTGTTCGAGGTGCTCGAGGCCGCAGGTGTCTCGACCGCGAAGCAGCGCGGCTATCACACCCTCGTCGCACTCTCGATCCGCTCGATCATCTGCCAAGGCCCCGTGGTGCCGCGCAGCGGAGGGCCGACGCGCGAGCAGTACTGGGTGCTCCTCGAGGAGTGGGCGCCCGACCAGGTGTGGCCCGAGGATCCCCTCGCCGAGTTCTTCGTCCGCTACATCGCCTCGCACGGACCCGCCGGAGCACGGGACTTCGCGTGGTGGACGGGACTGCCGCTCGGCGTCTCGCGCGAAGCGGCGGAGCGGGCCGGTGAGCGCCTCGTCGTCGTCGCCGCCGAGCCCGAGCCGCAGTACGTCGCGGCCGGCCCCGCACCGCGGCGCGTCCCCTCGGCCCCCTCGGTCGTCGCGCTCCCGCCGTTCGAGGAGTACTACCTGTCCTACGTCGACCGCACCGTGCCGTGCGCACCCGAGTTCCTCAAGACGATCGGCCCGGCGATGAACGGCATGGTGCACCCGATCCTCGTCGTGAACGGCGAGGTCGTGGGGAGGTGGACGCACTCGATCGCGCTGTCCCGACACGCCGACGATCCGATTCCGGAGCTGTTCGTGCCGGATGCCGCACCCGACGCCGAGATCGCGGCGGCGCTCGAGCGCTACAAGGTGTTCATCACGAGCTGACGAGGTGTTGCGGCATCCGTCTCAGCCCTCGGCGTGCCGGTCGAGGAACGCATACACCTCGTTGTCGTCGACGCCGGGGAAGGCGCCGCGCGGGAGCGGCGAGAACATCTGCATGTGCACGCGGGCGCTCGGCCACGCCTTGCCCTCCCAGCGGTTGCGGACATCGTCGGGCGGGCGGCGGCAGCACGACTCGTCGGGGCACGTCGACACGGCGCGCTTGTGGGTCTCGCGACCGCGGAACCACTTGGCGTCGTCGAACGGGACGCCGACGGTGATCGAGAACTCGCCGTCGGCGGTCGTGCCCGTCTGCGTCGAGCACCAGAACGTGCCGCTCGGGGTGTCGGTGTACTGGTAGTACTCGGTCGTGCGGTTCTGTTCGGCGAACGCGGCGCGCGCGGCGAACTTGCGGCACGCGATCTGCCCGTCCACCGATCCGGTCACGTCGCTCGGCAGCGGCAGGTCGTCGTTCTCGTACACGCGCGTGATCGCCCCCGATCCGTCGACGCGCAGGAAGTGCAGCCGGATGCCGAGGTGGTGCGTGAGCAGGTTCGTCATGCGCATTCCCGCCGCCTCGTGCGTCACGCCGAACGCGTCGCGGAAGTCCTCGACGGCGAGGTTGCGGTCCTTCTTCGCCTGCTGCAGGAACGCGACCGCAGCGGTCTCGGGCATGAGGCAGCACGCGGCGTAGTAGTTGATCTCGAGCCGCTGCATGAGGAAGTCGGCGTAGTCGCTCGGCGGCTTGTGTCCGAGCAGGCGGTGCGCCATCGCCTGCAGCGCCATCGAGCGCAGTCCGTGGCCTCCCGGGATGGAGGCCGGCGGCAGGTAGATGCGCCCGTTCTCCAGGTCGATCACCGAGCGCGCCGAG
>NZ_DASRXZ010000001.1:0-23070 GCF_035687345.1 Microbacterium sp. | reverse complement strand
CCGTGAGCCGGGGCGTTTGGCTTATCGACGTCACCCCCCGAACGAAGGAGACCGACGTGTCCACTGACGCACCGGTGACGTTCCTCACCCAGGATGCTTACGACCGCCTCGCCGCCGAGCTCGAGCACCTGTCGACCGTCGGCCGCGAAGAGATCGCCAAGCGCATCGAGGCCGCTCGCGAAGAGGGCGACCTGAAGGAGAACGGCGGCTACCACGCCGCGAAGGACGAGCAGGGCAAGCAGGAGGCGCGCATCCGCACCCTCCAGCAGCTCCTCAAGAACGCCAAGGTCGGCGACGCGCCCGAGTCCAAGGGCATCGTCGAGCCCGGCACCGTCGTGACGGCTGTCGTCGCGGGCGGCGAAGAGGTGTTCCTCCTCGGCAACCGCGAGATCGCCTCGGGCTCCGAGCTCGACGTCTACAGCGAGGCATCGCCCCTCGGCGCGGCCATCATCGGCCTCAAGGAGGGTGACAAGACCTCCTACACGGCTCCCAACGGCCGCGAGATCTCGGTCGAGATCGTCAAGGTCGAGACCTACGCGGGCCAGTGACATCGAAAGGCCGGCGCCGCTCGTGCGGCGTCGGCCTTCCGCGTCCTAGTCGGGCACCACGGTCGGGGTGAAGCCGGCCTCCTCGAGCACGGCGATGACGTGCGCGCGGTGCTCTTCACCGCGCGTCTCGACGCTGAGCTGCAGGATCACCTCGCTGATCTGCAGTCCCTGGCCGTGGCGCGTGTGCAGCACCTCGATCACGTTCGCGCCGGCGAGGGCGAGCAGCTCCGACACCCGCGCGAGCTGACCGGGCCGGTCGGGCAGCGGGATCCGCAGCGTCATATACCGACCGGATGCCGCGAGCCCGTGCGCCACGACGCGCTGCAGCAGCAGGGGGTCGATGTTGCCGCCCGAGAGAATCGCGACCGTCGGCCCGGACGCCTCGATCCTGCCCGAGAGGATCCCCGCGACGCCCGCGGCCCCCGCCGGCTCGACGACCTGCTTCGCGCGCTCGAGGAGCGTCACGATCGCCCGCGCGATGTCGTCGTCGCTCACCGTGACGATGTCGTCGACGAGCTCGCGGATGATCTCGAACGGGATGTCGCCCGGCCGCGCGACCGCGATGCCGTCGGCGATCGTCGGCGTCGTCTCGACCAGGACCGGCTCGCCCGCCGCGAGCGACGGCGGGTAGGCGGCCGAGTTCTCGGCCTGCACCCCGATGATCCGCACGGATCTTCCGGATGCCGTGGCGCGCGCCTTCGCCGCCGCGGCGACGCCCGCGATGAGTCCGCCTCCCCCGACGCTCACGACGATCGTCTCGACGTCGGGGACGTCGTCCATGATCTCCAGCGCGAGCGTGCCCTGCCCCACGATGATGTCGCGATGGTCGAACGGGGGGATGAGCATCGCGCCCGTGCGCTCCGCGAACTCCGCCGCGAGCCGCAGCGGGGTCTCGACCGCCGTGCCCTCGAGCACGACGTCCGCCCCGTAGCCGCGTGTCGCGAGGAGCTTGGGAACCGGCACGCCGAGCGGCATGAAGATCGTCGCGGGGATGCCGAGTGCCTGAGCCGCGAACGCGACGCCCTGCGCATGGTTGCCGGCGGATGCGGCGACGACGCCGCGCGCCCGCTCCTCGGGGGTCAGGCGCGACAGCCGGTACATCGCGCCGCGGATCTTGAACGAGCCGGTGCGCTGCAGGTTCTCGAGCTTGAGGTGGACGGGCACACCCATGAGCTCGGTCAGGTGGAGGGATGCGTCCAGCGGCGTGTGCGAGACGACGCCCGCCAGCGATGCGGCGGCGTCCTCGAACTCCGCCAGGGTGGGCGTGGTCAAGCGGGCTTCCTCCTCGTACGTGGGACCGTGCTCCAGATGAGATCCGCCGGCGGTGGTCTCTCGCCGGTCTGCCACGTCCGGCGAGAGAGGCTGACGGCGACGACGTTGATGAACGCCGCGAGCGGCACCGCGAACAGCGCCCCGGGGATGCCCGCGATGAGTGCACCGCCGGCGACCACGAGGACGACGGCGAGCGGATGCACCTTGACCGCGGATCCCATGAGCAGGGGCTGCAGCACGTGGCCTTCGAGCTGCTGGACACCGAGCACCACGACGAGCATCCACAGCGCGATCCAGGGCCCGTTGTAGACGAGGGCGAGGAACACCGCGAGCGCTCCGGTCACGACCGCACCGACGATCGGCACGAACGCACCGAGGAACACGAGCACGCCGATCGGGATCGCGAGCGGGACGCCCAGCAGGAACGCCCCGAGCCCGATGCCGACCGCGTCGATGGTCGCGACGAGCAGCTGCGTGCGCGCGTAGTTGACAACGGTGACCCAGCCTGCGCGCGCGGATGCGTCGGCCGCCGGGCGGGCCTTCTGGGGGAAGAGCCGCAGCGTCCACCGCCAGATGCCCGGACCATCGGCGAGGAGGGTCAGCAGGATGAACAGGGCGAGCAGGGTGCCGGTGGCCACGTGCCCGACCGTCGAGCCGATGGCGAGGGCGCCCGACCACAGCAGCTCGGCCTGCTGCTGGATGAGCGCGCCCGCCTGGGCGAGGAGGTCGTCGATCTGCTCGGCCGTCAGATGCAGCGGCCCGTCGATGAGGTATTGCCGGAGCTGCTCGATCGCCTCGACCGTGCGCGTCTGCACGTCGGACCATTGTCGCGTGATCTGCCACACGGCCAGCCACAGCAGGCCGGTGACGACCGCGAGCGTTCCGACGACCGCGATGACGATCGCAAGCCATTTCGGCACGCGGTGGCGCAGCATCCACGAGAACGCCGGCCACAGGAGGGCCGTCACGAGGATCGCGATGAGCAGCGGCACGACAAGGAGCCGCAGCTGGATCACGAGCCAGATGCCCACGCCGATCGCCGCGGCGACGACGAGGAAGCGCCAGGAGTACGCGGTCGCGATGCGGAGCCCGCGGGGAATGGTCGGCGACAGCTCTGTGGAAACCACCCGGCTGCGGTCGCGGATCGCGTCGAAGATCCCTCCGCGGGCCTTTTCGTCTGGGCCGCTCATCCCGCCAGTCTACGGGCGCGCGGGCGCGTCTCCGGTGCGCGAGACGCCCCAGGCCGTGTCGGAGCCGGGGTCTAGGCTGACGCGGGTGAACGGCTCCCTGAGCGCCTCCGAGGCGCGTCGCATCGCCCTCGCCGCGCAGGGCTTCGCACGTGCGCGTCCCGAGGCGCCCGGCACGCGCCAGCTCAACACGACGCTGCGACGGATGCACACGCTGCAGATCGACTCCGTCAACGTCTTCGCGCGGTCGCACTACCTTCCGCTGTTCTCGCGCCTCGGCCCGTACGACCAGAAGGCGCTCGACCGGCTCCTGTTCTCCCGCCGCGCTCCGTACGTCGAGTACTTGGCCCACGTCGCGGCGTTCATCCCCGCAGAGGACTGGGGACTCTTCCGGTTCCGCATGGAGGACTTGCGCGCGAAGTACGGAGGTGAGGACACGTGGTTCGCGCGCAATCGCGAGACGGTCGAGTGGGTCCGCTCCGAGCTCGCCGCGCGGGGGCCGCTGCGTCCCGCCCAGATCGACCGTGACGCAAAGCGCGAGGCGCGCGGGCCGTGGTGGGACTGGGACGTCGTCAAGGAGGCGCTCGAGCACCTGTGGATGTTCGGCGAGGTCGCGATCGCCGGCCGCCGGGGTTTCGAGCGCACGTACGGCCTCGCCGCCGACGTGCTGCCTCATGCCGCGCTGGAGGCGTCCGTACCGCGCGACGACGCGATCCGCGAGCTCGTGCGGCGCGCCGCACGCGCGTACGGGGTCGCCACGGCATCCGACATCGCCGACTACTGGCGCATACGCGACCGTCCTCGCGTGGTCGCCTCGATCCGCGACCTCGCGGACGCGGGCGAGCTGACGCCCGTGACGGTCGAGGGGTGGACGACGGCGGGGCGACCGGCGAAGGCGTGGCTCCACCGCGATGCGACGATCCCGCGCCGCGTCGACGCGACGGCGATCCTCACACCGTTCGATCCGGTGGTGTGGTTCCGCGATCGCGCGGAGCGCCTCTTCGACTTCGAGTACCGCATCGAGATCTACACGCCGGCGCAGAAGCGGCGGTACGGCTACTACTCGCTGCCGGTGCTCGTGGGCGACGACCTCGTGGGCCGCGTCGATCTGAAGGCCGACCGCGCCGCGTCGACCCTGCTCGTGCAGTCGGCGTGGTGGGAGCACGGCGCACCCGACCACGCTGCCGAGCGCCTCGCCGACGAGCTGCGTGCCGCGGCGCGGTGGCAGGGCCTCGAGTCCATCTCGGTCTCGCGGTGGGGCGACGCGACCGACGACCTCGCGGGGGTGCTTCCCGAGGCTGCGCGCCATGAGGCCGGTCCGCGCGAGCCTGTGCCTCTCTCACCCGATGAGCCGACCGCTACCGTTGAGGCGTGAGACGAGGAGCCGTCATCGGCATCGCCGCCGGCGCAGTCGTCGCCGTCGCCGCAGGCGCGGCACTCTGGTGGCTGCTCGCGCGGCCAACGGGTCCTGCCGGACCGGAGGATGTCGCACGCGACTTCCTCGCAGCCCTCGAGGCGGGTGACGGCGCGCGGGCGACGGAACTCGTCGTCGATCCTCCGGCGGATGCGGCCGACATCGCCATCGCCTACGACGCGGCGACCGCGACGATCGGAGACGCGGCGATCGAGAGCGTGACGGCGGACGACGGCGCCGCGCGCGCCGAGGTGAGCTTCCAGCTCGCGGGTGAGTCCGTCGATGCCGCGTTCGGGCTCGTCGAGACTCCGGACGGCTGGCGGATCGACCCCGACGCCCTCGGCGCGCTCGTGGCCACGACGACGATCGGGGACTCGATCGCCGTCGGCGACGTCGTCGTCCCGGCGGGCGAGCCTTTCCCGCTGCTCCCCGCGCAGTACGCGGTCGCGCCCGCCCCACGCGGGCTGCTCGAAGGCGAGGCGACCGCCGTCGTGCTGCCGGGTGCCACCGCGGACGCGGTGGTCGAGGCATCCGTATCGCCTCAGGCGATCGAGCACGCGCAGGCGCAGCTCGAGGAGTACGCGCGGGCGTGCGCCGAACCCGCCGACACGGTGCCCGCCAACTGCGGGCTGCGCGTGCCGTGGGCCGCGGATCTCGCGACCCTCGACTCGATCGCGTTCCGCATAGAGCGGATGCCGCAGCTCGCGCTCTCCCCCGACGCGACAGCGTTCGATGCGACGGGGGGTGTGATCGTCGCCACCGCGACCGGAACGGCGCGCGACGGAGCGACGGCGTCGTTCACCTACCGCGCCGATGACTGGGCGCTGCGCGGCACGGTGTCGTTCGAGGGCGACGAGATGGTGCTCGCCGTCGGCTGATCACGCGACGGCGACGCCCTGCACCTCGAGTCCGAGCCACCGCGCGAGGTCGCGGATCTCGGCCTGCACCCCGTCGGCGATCTCGGCCGTGAAGGGCTCGTCTTCGTGGATCGCGTTGACGCGCAGCACGCCCGCCTTGCGGTCGGCCTTCGCGTCGAGCTTTCCGACGAACCGGTCTCCGTGCAGGATCGGGAGCGCGAAGTACCCCCACCGCCGCTTGGCGGCGGGTTTGTACATCTCGAGCAGGTACTCGTAGGCGAACAGCTCCTCGAGCCGCTTGCGGTCGAACACGAGCCGATCGAACGGCGACAGGAGCGCGGTGCGCGGCGCGACGTCGTCGAGCCCTTCGAGCGCCGCGGGGTCGAGGCGCCAGCGGCCGTCGATGCCGTCGATGACGGCCTCTTCGCCGACCGTGCCGACGTCGATCGGCTCGACGGGCTGGCTCACGCTGCGCGCTCGTGCGATGCCGAGCGACCCGAGGCGGCGCTCCGCGCGCTCGCGTGCCGCGTCTTCGTCGGACAGCTCGGGCACATCGGCGGGGTACACGCGCTCGGCCAGGTCGAACAGTCGCCCCTTCGCGTCGCGCCCCGAGATCGCGACCTCGCCGCGCAGGACGAGCATCTCGAGCATCTGGAGCGTGTTGCGGTTGTTGGTCCAACCCGACGAACGCCACGAGACCTGCGCCGTGTCGGGGATGTCGGCCGGACGCAGCGGACCGTCTGCACGCAGCCGGTCGAGGATGTCGCGGCGGAACCGGTCGTTCGCCGCGAGCCACTCGCGCGCTTCGCGCGACTGCGGGCGCTTGCGCATCTCGGGGAGGAGAAGGGGCAGATCTGCCATGGTGCGATAGAAGCCGCCCCACTCGAAGATCGCGCGATCCTCCTCGACGAGCCGCGCCAGGTCTGCGGGGTCGTACGGCCACCCGAGCCGGCTCCACAGGATGTGATCCGCGCTCGGCGCGATCGCCGCCGTGGGCTCGATGTTGACGACGGTCAGTGCGTCGATCGTCTCGACGATCCCCGCGGGCCGCTCGGCCGTCAGCAGCTGGGCCCGGATCGCGATGCGGCGGGCTTCGTCACGCGACAGGCGATGAGTCATCCCGCGACCCTAGCGCGGACATGCGACGCGACCGAAGGGCTCAGAAGCGACCGCCCATGGTGTGCAGCCGCTCGATCCGCTGCGGAATCGGCGGATGCGTCGCGAAGAGGCGCGACAGCGCGCCGGGTCGCAACGGGTCCGAGATCCACAGGTGGGCCATCGAGGTGTTGGCCTTCCGCAGCGGACGACCGTACTGCTCGAGCTTCGCCAGCGCCGATGCGAGCCCATCGGGGTCACGCGTGGTGAGGGCGCTCGTGGCGTCCGCGAGGTACTCGCGCTGTCGCGAGATCGCCGCCTGCACCACCCCCGCCAGCAGCGGCGCCACGATCGCCGCGACCACGCCGAACAGCAGGAAGATGATCTGCGCCTGGTTGTTGCCGCCCCGGCGGCCGCCGCCGAAGAACGCGACGCGCAGGAAGATGTCGGCGAGGATGCCGACCGCCACGACGAGGCCGAAGACGATGAGCGAGACCCGGATGTCGTAGTTGCGGATGTGCCCCAGCTCATGCGCGAGGACGCCCTCGAGCTCGCGGTCGGTCATGAGCTCGAAGAGGCCGGTGGTCACCGTGATGGACGCCTCTTCGGGCTTGCGCCCCATCGCGAACGCGTTGGGCGCCGGATCGTCGACGACGTACAGCTTCGGCATCGGCGTGCCGGTCGCGATGCACAGGTTCTCGACGAGCCGGTAGTAGCGCGGTGCGTCCTCGCGGCCCACCTCGACCGCGCCCGACATCGCGATCGCCTCACGGTCGGCGAAGAAGTACTGGAACGCGGCGTAACCCGCGGCGAAGATCAGGACGAACGCGGTCACCCACCAGTTGTTGTTCATCAGCCAGCCCGCGAGCAGGCCGATCGCGCCCAGCAGCAGGATGAACGCGATGAGGATGAACCACGTGTTCCGCTTGTTGCGGGCTATCGCGGAGTACACGCGTCAGAACTGGACGCGCGGCGGCTCCGAGATGGCGGCGCCGTCGACCACCTCGAAGAACTCCCGCTCGTGGAAGCCGAGGTTGCGCGCGAACATGTTGTTCGGGAAGACCTTGATCTTCGTGTTCAGCTCGCGCACGCCGCCGTTGTAGAACCGACGCGATGCCTGGATCTTGTCTTCGGTGTCGACGATCGCCTGCTGAAGCTGAAGGAAGTTCTGGCTGGCCTGCAGTTGCGGGTAGGCCTCAGCCACGGCGAACAGCGACTTCAGCGCCTGCTGCATGTGGCCTTCGGCGACTCCCGCCTCGGCCGGTCCGGACGCGCTCAGCGTCTCGGCGCGCGCTCGCGTGACGTTCTCGAAGACCGCCTTCTCATGCGCCGCGTAGCCCTTGACCGCCTCGATGAGGTTCGGGAGCAGGTCCGCCCTTCGCTTGAGCTGGACCGTGATGTCGCTCCATGCCTCGTCGACCCGGACGTTCAGCTGCACGAGCGAGTTGTAGGTCGCCCACAGGTAGATTCCGACGATGACGACGAGTGCGACCACGATGAGAACCGGGATCAGCCATTCCCACATACCTGTGACTCCGTTCGTATCACCGTCATCCTAGCGGCGTGCCCCCTGCCCCACCGGGCCCGGGCCGTTACTCCCAGTCGTTACTCACCGAGCACGCGCTCGAGGTACGCGTTCTGGAACATGCGATTCGGGTCCAGCCGGTCGCGCAGGCCCGTGAAGTCCTCGAAGCGCGGGTAGCGCTCGCGCAGCGCGGCCGCGTCGAGCGTGTGCATCTTGCCCCAGTGCGGGCGACCTCCGTGGGCGACCATGATCTCCTCGACCGCCTCGAAGTACTCCGAGGGGTCTTCGCGCCAGTACCGGTGCACCGCGATGTAGCCGGTCTTGCGACCGTGCGCCGTCGACATCCAGAGCTGGTCGGCGGCGGCGAACCGCACCTCGACGGGGAACGAGATGCGCCATCCGCGCTCGTCGATGAGCGTGCGCATCGCATCGAACGCGGGCCGGACGTTCTCCGCCGGAAGCGCGTACTCCATCTCGCGGAACCGCACGGTGCGACTCGTCGCGAACACACGGTGCGAAAGGTCGGTGAACTCGCGGTCGCCCCACACCTTCACGGACGTTCCGTTGATCGCGGGCACGGTGGCGGGCAGCATCCGCGCCACACTGCACGCGACCTGGTGCAGAGCGCTCCCGACGAGCGTGTCGTCGACCCACTTGCCGACGGGCGAGAGCGGATGCCGCGGCGCGCTCTCGGGCAGACGCGTGTTGGTCTTGGTCATGGCCCGCTCGGTGTGCGGGAACCAGTAGAACTCGAAGTGATCGGATGCCTCGGCCCGGTCGTCGAGCGAGTCGAGCACGTCGGCCAGGGGCTCCGGCCGCTCGACCGCGTGCAGCACGAAGGCGGGCACGCATTGGATCGTCACGTCGACGAGCACCCCGAGCGCGCCGAGCCCGAGGGCGACGGCCGGGAGGAGCTCGGCGTTCTCGTTCTCGTCGACGGTGAGCAGCTCGCCGTCGGCCGTCACGAGCGTGGCGCCCACGATCTGCGTCGCGATGCCGCCGAAGCGCGCTCCGGTGCCGTGCGTGCCCGTCGAGATCGCGCCCGAGATCGACTGGCGATCGATGTCGCCGAGGTTCTGCATCGCGAGGCCGTACGGAGCCAGGAGCGACGGGATCCGGTGCAGGCGCGTGCCCGCGAGCAGCCGGACGCGCGAGCGCTCCCGGTCGACGTCGACGATCCCCGAGAGGTCGGTGAGGTCGAGGAGCACGCCCGGAGCCGCGGCGATCGCGGTGAAGCTGTGGCCCGAGCCGACCGCCTTCACGCGCAGCCCGCGCGCAGCCGCGGACTGCACCGCGCGCCGCACCGCTCCCACCGTCCGCGGGAACTCGATGCGCTGGGGACGGATCGACACCGATCGCGCCCAGTTCTGCCATGCACCGCCGAGTCGTGTCACAGGAACGTCTTGCCCTCTCCTCGATAGGTCGGAACCTCGCCGACGACCGCACCGTCGTCCACGAGGAGGTATCGATCGACGCGCTCCGCGAGCTCGCCGCTCTTCGCGTGCCGGAACCACACTCGGTCCCCGACGCGCAGCTCGCGCGCCGCCTCGCCCTGCAAAGGCGTCTGCACCTCGCCCGCCGCCTCGCGTGGCAGGGTCGTGAGCCCCGCGGGCCACACCGGCTTCGGCTGCCGCGACGCGAGCGCCGGTCCGGAGGCGATCCATCCGCCGCCGAGCACGGTCGCGATGTCGGCCGCGGGCTTGCGCACGACCTCGAGCGCGAACGCCGCCGCGGGCGCGGGGTCGAATGCGCGGTAGCCGTCGAACAGGTGCCCGGCGAGCAGGCCGCTGCCGGCGGTCACCTCGGTGACGGACTGATCGGATGCCGTGAGCTCCAGCGAGCCCGTCCCGCCGCCGTTCACGAACTCCAGCGGCGCGATGTCGCGCAGCGCGGCCACGACGGCCGCGCGACGCTCCAGCAGCTCGTGCGCGGACCGGCGCTGCACCCACCGGATGACAGCGTCACCCGACCCTGTGGCGTCACCCTGTCCGGCGATCTGCGCCTCGTACATCATGAGCCCGACGAGCCGGAAGCCCGGCCGTGCGGCGATCGCGCGCGCGAGGTTCGCGACGTCGGCGGGACCGTGCAGGGGCGACCGCCGCACACCGATGTGGCCGAGCCCGGGCGCGCGCCACGAGGCATCCGCCTCTATCGCGACGCGGATCTCGAGGCGCTTCTCGGGCGAGACGACCGCGTCGACGAGGTCGAGCTGGGCGAGGTCGTCGACCATGAGCGTGACGCGCGCGGCGGCGCCCTCGTCGGCGGCCAACCGGGCGATCGCGGCGCGGTCGACCGTGGGGTAGCCGAGCACGACGTCGTCGTGCGCCTCGGCGAGCCACAGCGCCTCGGGCAGCGTGAACGCGAGGATCCCGCGGTAGCCGGGGACATCGAGCGTGGCATCGACGACCTCGCGCACGCGCACGGACTTGCTCGCGACGCGGATCGGCACACCGGCCGAGCGCACGACCATGTCGAGCGCGTTGAAGCGCAGCGCCGGCACGTTGATCGCGGCGATCGGGCCGGAGACGTCGGCGACGGCATCCGTCATCGATCGCCAGTACGCCGCCGCATCACGCCACGGCTGCGTCGCCTCGGGTGCGGAGAGCAGGTCCAGCCTCATCGCTGCCGCTTCGGGTGCGAGCACATGGCCCCCAGCCTAGGGCGATGAGGCATCGGTTTTCGATTCGGCGGTGCCCGGGCGCGGCGTGACGCCCGGGCACCCGGTCACGCTCCGGGCTGCTCGATGGGGACGCGCAGGATGCGATCGTCGCCGGGTCGGGGGTCGGTGCCGCCCCACGTGGCGCGATCGGTGTTCGACGTGATGAGCCACAGGGCTCCGTCGGGCGCGACCTCGACCGTGCGGATGCGCCCGTACTCGCCGACGAAGTGCTCGACGGGATCGGCGATCGCGGTGCCGCCGTCGACGGGCAGCTGCCACAGCCGCTGGCCGCCGAGCGCTCCGATCCACAGCGACGCGGCGGCGTACGCCATGCCCGAAGGACTCGCGTCGTCGGGATGGATCGTCGCGATCGGGGGCACGCCCGTGTCGCCGGCGATGCCCTCCGTCTCGGGCCATCCGTAGTCCTCGCCCGGCTGCAGGACGTTCACCTCGTCCCACGTGCGGTGACCGAGCTCCGACGCATAGGCGGTGCCGTCGGGTCCGAACGCGAGTCCCTGCACGTTGCGATGGCCGCTCGAGTAGATGGGCGAGGCATCCGGATTGTCCGCGGGGATGGATCCGTCGGTCGCGATGCGCAGGATCTTGCCGTTGAGGGAGTCCTCGGTCGCAGCGTTCTCGGGTTCGAAGGCGTCGCCGGTGCCGATCCACAGGTGGCCGTCCGGGCCGATGGCGAGGCGCCCGCCGTGGTGCCGGTCGGCGGTCCGGATGCCGTCGAGCAGCACGCGGTCGACCGTGAGCGAGGCGAAGTCGTCGGCGATCGTGACCGCGACGATCCGGTTCTCATCGACGCCCGAGACGGATGCGAAGACCGTGCGATCCTCGCCGAACTCCGGCGACGCGACGATGCCCAGCAGGCCGCCCTCCGACGAGACCGCGACGCCGGGGACGACGCCGACCGGCTCGGCTTCGCCGCCGGCGGCGGGAATGCGCAGAACCCGTCCGCTGATGCGCTCCGACACGAGCGCGGACCCGTCGGGGAGGAACGTGAGCCCCCATGGGGCCTCGAGCCCGGTCGTGAGCGCCTCGGGTTCGCCGAGCGTCGCGATGGAGCCCGGTCGTGGCGTCGGGTCCGCCCCGGCGGTCGCATGCGCCCGTGGCACGGTGGGCGATTCGGATGCCGGGACGGTGCAGCCCGCGAGGGTGAGGCTGAGGCCGACGAGGGCCGCTGCCGCGATGCTCGTGCGCTTCGATGGGCGGTGGTGGAGGGTTCGCATGACTGCTCCCTGGCGGATGCCGCGCTACGCGGCGCCGCCGTTGACGTAGATGGTCTGGCCGTTGACCCAACGGGCGGGTCCGGCGAGGAATGCGACCGTCTCGGCGACGTCCTCGGGTGTGCCCAGCCGCTCGAAGGGGTTGTTGCGCGAGATCTGCTCGATGAGCTCGGGGCTCTTGCCGTCGAGGAACAGCGGCGTCGCGGTGGGTCCGGGGGCGACGGTGTTGACGGTGATGTCGCGCCCGTGCAGCTCGCGCGCGAGGATCAGCGCGATCGCCTCGACGGCGCCCTTGGACGCGGCATACGCCCCGTAGGTCGGGGCCTGGAGCCGCGTGATCGACGTGGAGAAGTTGATGATCGCCCCGCCCGGACGGATGCGCTGGGCAGCCAGCTTGTCGACGACGAATGTGCCGCGGACGTTGATGCGGTGGATGCGATCGAACTCGTCGAGGTCGAGCTGCGCGATGGGCGACAGCGGCATGATGCCCGCGGTGTGGACGAGCACGTCCACACCGCCGAACTCGCGCTCCGCCGCGTCGAACAGCTCAGTCGCCGTGTGCTCCTCGGCGATGTCTCCGCCGACGGCGATGGCTCGCCCGCCCTGCGCGTTGATCGCGGCGACGGTCTCGTCGGCGCGGGCCTTGTTGCCGTGGTAGTGCACGACGACCGCGACTCCGTCTGTGGCGAGCCGAAGTGCGGATGCCCGACCGATGCCCCCGGAGCCGCCCGTCACGATCGCGACACGGGCGATGGTGCTCGTCATGTCTCTCGTCCTTTCGCTACTATATGAACGTTGAGTACATTACTGCGGATGCGGCCAAATGTACATATCGTTCACATAGAGCGAACGCGAGGAGCGCGATGACCGCCGAAAGCACGACCCCGCGGCGGGGCCGCGGACGCCGACCCGCCGCCGAGGTGCGCGCAGAGGTGCTCGCCGCGACAGGTCGCCTGCTGCTGCACGAGGGCCTGCGGGCGGTGACATTCGAGCGGGTTGCGCGCGAGTCGGGAGCGAGCAAGGTCACGCTCTACAAGTGGTGGCCCTCCCCCGGCGCCCTGGCCGCGGAGGCGTACTTCGCCGAGAGCGCTCCGGTGCTGACGTTTCCCGACACGGGAGACATCCGCGCCGACCTCGTCGCGCAACTGACCGCATTCGTGCGATGGATGACCGTCGAGGGCGCGGCCACCCCGGTTTCGGAGCTGATCGGCGCGGCGCAGATCGACCCCGAGGTCGCCCGTGCGTGGGCGGAGCTGTACGCGCGACCGCGTCGCGAACTCGCGCGCATGCGCCTGCAGAAGGCGCAGCGCGAGGGTCAGCTGCGTGAGGATGCCGACCTCGAGGTGATCGTCGACCAGCTGTGGGGCGCGTGCTACCACCGTCTGCTCGTGCTCAAGGTGCCTTTCGACGAGACCCTCGTGCCGCGGCTCGTGGACCACGCGCTCTACGGGGCCGCTCCGCGTCCGGACTGAGCGGGGCCCGTCGTGTCGCGCCTCAGGCGGAGTCCGCCAAGACGATCTTGCCTATCGCGCCTCCGGACTCGACGATGCGATGCGCCTCGCGCAGGTTCGCGGCGTTCACCGGCGACAGCGTCCGGGTGAGCGTCGAGCGGATGCGTCCGGCTTCGATGAGCTCGGCGATGCTCTCGAGGATGCGGTGCTGCGCGACGAGGTCCCAGTTGTGTCGCGGCCGGGCGAACATCAGCTCCCAGTGCCACGAGATCGCCTTGTCCTTCAGCGCGAACAGGTCGAGGTCGCGCTCGTCGTCGATCGCCACGATCTGCCCGAACGGGCGCACGATCTTCGTGAAGAGGGGGATGCGGCCTCTGCTCTGCGCCGTGAACACGTAGTCCACGCCGCCGGGCGCGGCATCGAGGATCCGTTCCTCGAAATCGGGTGCGTGATGATCGAGGATCACGTCGGCGCCGAGGGACTCGACCCATTGACGCGACTCCGGGCGCGATGCCGTCGCGAGCACGCGGACGCCGGTGAGCGCCTTGACGAGCTGGATGAGGATCGAGCCCACTCCTCCGGCGGCGCCGAGCACGAGCATCGACCCGGTCGACTCGCGGTCCAGCCGGAGCTTGTCGAACAGGGCCTCCCACGCGGTGAGCGAGGTGAGCGGCATCGCGGCGGCGTGAGCGAAGTCGAGGCTCGCGGGCTTGTGGCCGACGATCCGCTCATCGACGAGCTGGCGACGCGCGTAGGAGCCGGGCCGGTCGATGCTTCCCGCGTAGAAGACCTCATCTCCGGGATGGAAGAGGGTGACCTCGTCGCCCACCGCGATGACGGTGCCGGCGGCGTCCCACCCCAGGACGCGATCCTGGCCGCCGGTGCCTGCGATGCGCCGCTTGACGTCGACCGGGTTCACTGAGACGGCTCGCACCTCGACGAGCAGGTCGTGCCCGGTCGGGTCGCCTGGCGCGGGGATGGTCGCGTCCACGAGACTCCCGGGCTCGTCGATGGAGCCGCCCGCGCGCGACACCACGGCGGCGATCGTCTCAGAAGCGGTGGACTTGTCGTTCGTCATCGATCCTCCCGTCCCTCGAGGTGCGTGTTCGCGTGCCCCCGCTGGGATTCGAACCCAGACTGGAGCGGGTTTAAGCCGCCTGCCTCTGCCGGTTGGGCTACGGGGGCGCGCCGGATCACGGCGACGTGCTCACCTTAGTGCGAAGCAGGCAGACGCGATGAGGGAAGAGACGGATGCGCCGACTCAGCGCGACGCGGCGACCTTCTCGCCCTTCGCGGCCTTCTTCGCCGGCTTGTCGTCGGCGGGATTGGCGACGACCTGCGGGCGCGGGCGAGCGGCGAACTCCTCGAAGACATAACGCGGGTTCTGCACCGTGGAGAGGTTCACGAGGTCGCGACCGAGCCACAGGTTGTTCCACCAGCCCCACAGCACGCGCCACTTGCGCTCCCACGAGGGCATCGCGAGGCCGTGGTAACCGCGGTGGGCGAGCCACGCGATGAAGCCCTTCAGCGCGAGGTTGCCGGATTGGAACACGCCGTTGTAAAGGCCCAGGCCCGCCACCGCGCCGAGGTTCTTGTGGTAGTACTCGCGCGGCAGCTCGCCACGGAGCACCGCCGTGAGGTTCTTCGCGAGGAGCTTCGCCTGGCGCACCGCGTGCTGAGCGTTCGGCACGCAGTAGCCGCCGACCCCGCCGCCGGAGAGGTCGGGCACGGCCGAGACGTCGCCGGCCGCCCACGCGCCCTGCACGATCTCTTCGTCGGTGCCGACGCGCAGGTCGGCCCGCGTCAGGATGCGGCCGCGCTCCTCGACGGGGAGGTCGCTGCCGCGCACGACGGTCGGGTTCGCCATGACGCCGGCGGTCCAGATGATGAGGTCGCTCGGGATGACCTCGCCCGTCGACAGCTCGACGTTGCCGTCGACGGCGCCCGTGACCTGCGTGTCGAGGTGCACCATGGCGCCGCGCTTGGCGAGATCTTTCAGCACCCACTCACTCGTCTTGAGCGAGACCTCGGGCATGATGCGGCCCATGGCCTCGACGAGGTGGAAGTGGGTGTCTTCGAACGAGATCTGCGGGTAGCTCGACACGAGCGCCGAGGCGAGCGAGCGGAGCTCGGCGAACACCTCGATGCCCGCGAAGCCGCCGCCGATGACGACGGTCGTCAGCAGGCGGTCGCGCTCGGGGCCGGGAGGGAGCACCGACGCCTTGTCGAAGTTGGACATCAGGCGGTCGCGGATCGCGACGGCCTCTTCGATCGTCTTGAGGCCGATCGCGTTGTCGGCGATGCCCGGGATCGGGAACGTGCGCGACACGGCACCGGCGGTGACGACGATGTGGTCGTACTCGAACTCGAACGGGTCGCCCGCGATCGGAGCGATCTTCGCGGTCTTGCGCGCGTGCTCGATGCCGGTGACCTTCGCGGCGAGCACGTTGGTGCGCTTGAGGTGGCGGCGCAGGGCGACCACCGAGTGACGGGCCTCGATCGAGCCGGCCGCGACCTCGGGAAGGAACGGCTGGTAGGTCATGTACGGCAGCGGGTCGACGATGGTGACCTCTGCCTCGCCCTTGCGGAGATGCTTCTCGAGCTTCCACGCCGTGTAGAAGCCTGCGTAGCCGCCACCGACGATGAGGATCTTTGGCACGGTGTTCGTCACGGTGGGGAGAACTCCTCCTGAGTCAGCGGCGTGGCGTCCTGGACGCCGTACGGATGCGTCGGACAGCTGCGGTGACGCCGAGCGCAACAAGTATACCCGCGGCAGTCACACCCAGCAGCGGCAGGGTGCCGTAGAGGAGCGTATCGGACGACGGCAGCAGCGGATACGTCTCGGGCGGCGCCTCATCCGCCGACGGCAGCGGAGGCACCGTGACGACCGCCTCGGTGGGCGTCGGGTCGGGCGTCGCCTCGGCCCGCCGGTACAGCCGGATCCACTCCTCGAGGCTGCCCATCGGGTTCTCCGACACGCGCGGCACACTGGCTGACACGGCGGCCGCGGCGTCGACGAGCCCGTACCCGTAGAGCGGGTCGGGCAGGTCGCGGTCACCGGCCGGCGGGCGCGCCGTGCGGATGATGCGGTTGATCACGTTCGCCGCGTCGAGATCCGGATGCGCCGCCCGCACGAGCGCCGCGATGCCCGCCACGATGGGGGCCGCACCGCTCGTGCCGTCCCACTGCACGAGTCGCCCGTCGGCCGATACCCCGAGCAGATCCTCGCTGGGTGCCGACACCCCGATCGTGATGCCCTGAGTGGACGCGTTGACGCTCGCCCGGCCGGCGGGGTCGACTCCGCCGACGGTGAGCACGCCGGGGATCGTCGCCGGGGCGCCGACACGCGTCGTGCCGCTCCCCCGATTCCCCGCCGCTACGACGACCACGACGTCGTTCTCGTACGCGTAGAGGAAGGCGTCGTCCCAGCTGCGATCCCAGTCGGGCGTGTTCGTGGTGAGCGAGAGGTTGATGATGTCGGCGCCGTTGTCGACGGCCCACACCATGGCCTCCGCGATCTGCTCCGTGAACGGAACGGGCGCGGATGCCCCGAACCCGACCGAGATCGACAGCAGCTCGGCCTCCGGGGCGACGCCGATCATCCCCGTATCGGGGCCGGTTCCCCGGCCCGCCGCGAGCGAGGCGACCCAGCTGCCGTGGCTCGCGTCGACCGCCCCGATGGGCGTGCGCCCGTCGTCCGTGCCGACGCCCGAGACATCCGTGCCGCCGACCACGGCGCCCTGGAACTCCACCGGCCCCCGCCCGATCCCGGTGTCGATGATCGCGATGCGCACACCCGCTCCGCGCGTGGTCGCCCACGCCTCGCGGATGCCGTAGTCGTCGAGCCAGTATTCCGCGGCGCGCACCGGGTCTTCGGGATCCGCCTCGGGGGTCTCCGTCGGCACGGCGACAGCGCGCAGACCGGCGGGCGAACCTGTGACGGATGCCGCGGCATCCGTCGACGCCCCGGCCGCCGCGGACGGCGCGACCAGCATCGCGAGCGCGACGACCGCGGCCGCCGCTCGCGCCGTGGAGCGCGTCGAGCGCGTCGAGCGCGTCACGCGACCCTGCCCAGGTTCGGACCGGGCGTCGCGCACACGCAGCGCTCCGGCGACCAAGACGCGAGCTCGAGCGCGCGGTCGCCGATGGGGTTCACCCCCGGACCGGCAGCGAGCGCGTGCCCGGCGACCGCGTGCAGGCACTTGACGCGCGTCGGCATGCCCCCCGCCGAGATGCCCTCGATCTCGGGCACGTCGCCGAAGTGCGCGCGATCGCGCAGGTACGCCTCGTGCGCGGCCCGGTAGCGGACGCGCAGGTCTTCGTCTTCGGCGAGCTCCTCGTTCAACTCGCGCATCACGTGGTCGGCCTCGAGCGCCGACATGGCCGCCGTGGCCGCCGGGTGCGTGAGGTAGTAGAACGTCGGGAACGGCGTGCCGTCGGGCAGCCGTGGGGCGGTCGCCACCACCGTGGGGTTGCCGCACACGCACCGCGCGGCGATGCCCACGACGCCGCGCGCGGGTCGGCCGAGCTGCTCGCGGAGCACGTCGAGGTCGGCGTCTGCGACAGGCGGGAACGGCGGCGTGGTCACGGCGCCCAGGGTACCGTTCCGGGCTGAGCGGACGCTGGCGAGGACGGCTATCCACCGCCGTCAGGGTGCGGGCGTCGCATCCGTCTCGTCGGGATCGGGCGTGTCGGGCACGCCGATCGTGATCGGCGCGACGGTCTGCGCGATGCCCGCCTCGGTGAGCGTCCGCACGAACTGCGACATCCAGTCGGTGCGCGTGATCTCCACGTCGTCGCTCACGGGCTCCTGTTCACGCGGCAGAAGCTCGTCGGGCAGGTCGTTGTCGACGAGATACACGACCTCGCCCGGACGCACGTAGTACAGCCGCTCGCGCGCCTGCGCGGTGATGTAGGCGGGGTCGTCGAACCGGTCGCGCTGCGCCTCGAGCGCGGCGACCTCCTCTTCGGTCGCCTGCACCGCCTGCTGCAGGGCCGCGATCTGCTGCCGTTGGTCGACGTACGTGCCGACGGTGGGCACGAGCACGAAGGCGGCGAGCACGACGAGGCCGAGCATGATGGCCATGAACCCGGAGAACCGGATGCCGCCGAGCCACCCCCGCACGTCGACCGGCTTGCGGGGCGCACGGCGCGTCCCGGTCGGTCGGGAGGGCGGAGCAGTCGTCTTCACAGTGGACGATCCCCCCTACGACACGTTCCGCGATCCCCCGCGAGGCTGCTCCTCGATCGTACGCGGAGCGCGCTCGGCGTCCGCCGCCCGGGGGCCGAGTGTCGCGAGTCGGCGCCTCGGTCCCGCGGGATCAGCTCAGCGCGTGGATCGTGAACCACACCACCGACACCGCGTACACGACCGCGACGAGGAGGTCGGTCCACGTGGCGAGCGTCTCGTACGCACCCTTGCCGCGCTTGGCGACGTGCATGATTCCGGCGATGAGCAGGAACACACCGCCCGCGAGGCCACCAGGCACGAACCAGTCCTGCACGAGCGCGAGAAGCCCGGCGAGTCCCATTCCGAGATTCGCCGCACCCAGCTCGCGAACGACCTGCAGCTCCGTTCCGGTCGGCTCCGCGGTGCCGAGGATCTTGGTCGTGAACGAGGGGTTCAGCAGCTGCATGAGCCCGGCGCCGGCCAGTCGTGCGCCGATGCCCCAGAACACCCACCACTTGCCGAGGATCAGGATGACGTCGCCGCCCGTGCTCACCGCTTCGGAGACTCCGAAGACGATCGGAAGAACCACGGTCAGGGCGATCAGAACGAGGTACTTCATGCCTCCTAATCTGGCATCGCCGACGTGCGAGGAGGGAGGGCCGCGTGACGTGATGCGCCGCGCGGCCCTCCCTCTCGACGGATGCCGGCGGCTCAGCCCTTGAAGCGCGGGAACGCCGAGCGGCCCGCGAAGACGGCGGCGTCGCCCAGCTCCTCCTCGATGCGCAGGAGCTGGTTGTACTTCGCGACGCGCTCACTGCGGGCGGGCGCGCCGGTCTTGATCTGACCGCAGTTGACCGCGACCGAGAGGTCGGCGATCGTCGTGTCCTCCGTCTCGCCCGATCGGTGCGACAGCATCGAGCGGTAGCCGTTCTGCGTCGCGAGCGCGATCGCATCGAGCGTCTCGGAGAGTGTGCCGATCTGGTTGACCTTGACCAGGAGGGCGTTCGCGACGCCGAGGTCGATGCCCTTCTGCAGGCGCGTCGGGTTGGTGACGAACAGGTCGTCGCCGACGAGCTGCACCTTCGAGCCGATCTTGTCGGTGAGCGCCTTCCACGCGTCCCAGTCGTCCTCGGCGAGCGCGTCCTCGATCGTGACGATCGGGTAGCTGTCGACGAGGTCGGCGAAGTAGTCGGTGAGCTGCTCGGCCGACCAGGCCTTGCCCTCGACCGTGTACACGCCGTCGTCGAAGAACTCGGTCGCGGCGACGTCGAGGCCCACGGCGATGTCCTTGCCCGGCGTGAAGCCGGCCTTCTCGATCGCCTGGATGAGGAAGTCGAGGCCCTCGCGGTTGCTGGGGAGGTCGGGCGCGAAGCCGCCCTCGTCGCCCAGGCCGGTCGCGAATCCTGCGGCCTTCAGCTCGCCCTTCAGGATGTGGTACACCTCGGTGCCCCAGCGCAGCGACTCGCGGTAGGTGTCGGCGCCGATCGGCGCGAGGAAGAACTCCTGGAAGTCGATGCCGTTGTCGGCGTGCTCGCCGCCGTTGATGACGTTGAACAGGGGCACCGGGAGCACGTGCGCGTTGGGGCCGCCCAGGTAGCGGAAGAGCGGCAGGTCGGCGCTGTCGGCGGCGGCCTTCGCGACCGCGAGCGACACGCCGAGGATCGCGTTCGCGCCCGCGCGCGACTTGTTCTCGCTGCCGTCGGCCTCGATGAGGATCTCGTCGACGATGCGCTGCTCGCTCGCCTCGACGCCCTCGACGGCGGGTCCGAGCTCGTCGACGACCGAGGCGACGGCCTTCAGCACGCCCTTGCCGCCGTACCGGCCCTTGTCTCCGTCGCGAAGCTCGTACGCCTCGAACGCACCCGTCGACGCGCCCGAGGGCACGGCCGCGCGCTGCACGATGCCGTCGTCGAGGAGCACCTCCACCTCGACGGTCGGGTTGCCGCGCGAGTCCAGGATCTCGCGCGCGTTGACTGCCTCGATAAGTGCCACAGGGGACTCCTTGTTTCGTGGAGGGTGGTTCTGCGGAGCGCCGTCGGTCCGCCCCCGAGTCTAGTGACCGCGGATGCGGCGGCCAGAGGCATCCGTCATTCGCGGCCATCCGCCGTGACGATCGCGATCGCGACGCCGTCCCAGCCCTTCGCGTCGAGGGTCTGCAGCGCCGTCGCCTCGAAGCGCGGGTCGCGCCCGAGCATCTCGAGACCGCGCTGCGTCCCGATCACGTTCGACACGGTCGTCGCCGGGTTCGCGACCTCTCCCCCGCGGCCGACGTTGTCGACGACGACGACGGTGCCGGGGTGCCCGAGGCGCGCCGCCCAGTCAAGGTAGAGCGTGTTGGACTCCTTGTCGGCGTCGATGAACACGAAGTCGAACGGCTCCTCGTCGACGAGCGTCGGCAGCACGTGCTCACCCCTCCCGACCCGTACGTCGACCTTGTGCGCCACGCCGGCGCGCTCGAAGTTCCTGCGCGCGACGTCGGCGATGCGCGGCTCGGCCTCGATCGTCACGACACGGCCGTCGTCGGGCACCGCGCGTGCGAGCCAGATCGTCGAGTAGCCGCCGAGCGTGCCGATCTCGAGCACGCGGCGCGCGCCGGTCATGCGCGCGAGCAGGTGCAGGAACTTGCCGTTGACGGGGGCGACCTCGATCGCCGGGAGTCCCGCCGCGTTCTGGTCGGCGACGGCGGATTCGAGGGCCTCGTCGTGCCCGACGAGCGTCTCGCTGAAGTAGGCGTCGACGCGACGCCATGTCTCGGGTGTGGGTTGCTGGGTCACACGGCCAGCCTCGCCAGGGGCATCCGGCCCGTCAAGACGCCCCCGGCTCAGGAGATCGTCAGCGGTGGCCGACGGGCTGCGTCAGCGCCGCCAGGAGTGCCCCCGCGGTGACGGCGTCCTCGTCGATCGTGACCACGAACCGGCGGCCGGAGCGTCGCTCGATGTCGAGCCCCGGTCCCGTGCGCATCACCACGCCGAACCGACCGGGCGCGGAGCGCATCCCCCACCCGCCGAACTCGCCCATCGGGGTGACATCGCGCACGGCGACCGAGACGACGTCGCCTGTCGGCACGTGGAATCGCGGGAGCCCGGCGACGGACGTCACCGTGAGGCCGCTGTCGTCGATCCGCACGCGGAACGCGGTCGTCGTGACCGCGAGCGCGACGACGACGACGGCCACCGACGTGGCGATCGCCGCGGCGACAGCATCGCCGCTCAGCCACATCACGACCGCCGCGCCCGATACCACCAGGCACGCGACGGTCACCGCGATGAGCCCGGGCCGCGCGATCGTGGACGATCCGAACCATACGACCCGCTCACCCGGTGCGAGAGCGAGCGGACGCACGCCGTCGACCTCCGTACGCAGCGGCTTCTCGGCCGGCTGCACGAACCAGGCGAGGACGCCGACCGCGATCGCGGCGCCGAAGCCGGCGATCAGGACCGGCACGACGGATGGCGCGTCCTCTGCGCTCGTGAGGCCGACTTGTCCGAGGAGCGTGCCCGTCATGAGCAGCGCGGCGAGCGCCGACACCGCGGATGCGAGGGCGCCCATGAACCGGTAGGACCCGCCGCGGTCGCCGCGTCGCAGACCCGGGAGCGCCGTCAGCGCGATGAGGAGGGGGATTCCGAGCGCCAGAGCCACCGTCGCGAGTGGCTGAACCCACGCGGGCGCGAAGCCGTTCGCGACACCCGCGGCGTCCCAGTGCACCGCGATCGTCTCGGGCACGCGCGGCAGCAGCGCGAGCTGCACCGCCACAGACACGATCGTCAGCACGAGGGGCGCGACGATCGCGCACCACACGAACTGGCGCACGGCGTGCGCGGCACGGTCATTCGTCATTCCAGGTCTCCTTCACGAGAGAGGCGAGCGCGTCGGCCGACAGGCCGGCGTCTCGGGCGGTGCGCACGAGGGCGGCCACCTCGTCGCGCACGTCGGACAGTCGTGCGGCCGCATCCGTGAGGACCGCTCCGCGTCCGCGGCGCAGGTCGAGCAGTCCTTCATCGCGCAGGTCGGCGTACGCCCTCAATACGGTGTGCAGGTTGACGCCGACAGCCGTGGCGACCTCGCGCGCGGGCGGAAGCCTGTCGCCCGCGCGCACGCGGCCGGCCGCGGCATCCGCACGCACCGACGCGGCGATCTGCGCGAACAGCGGCACGTCGCTGCTCGCATCGACTTTCAACAGCACGCCATTATTCTATGACAAATAGAACTATCGTGCGCCGATTCCCGCGTTGCCCTGCGGACGCGCCACACTGTGAGCCATGCGCATGACCCCGCGACGTCTCGCCATCGGCATGAGCCTGTGGATCCCGAACCTCTTCAGCGGCATCCGTGTCAAGAGATTCGCCGAAGACTGGACGAGCGCGACCGTCGAACTGCACGTCAACGTCTTCACGCGCAATTACGTCAAGACCGCGTTCGGCGGCTCGATGTCGGCGATGACGGACCCGTATTACTTCATGCTGGTGATGCACCAGCTCGGGCGCGACTACATCGTGTGGGACACGCGCGGCGAGATCGAGTTCGTCAAGCCCGGTCGCGGCGTGCTGACCGCGCACTTCGAGGTCCCGCGCGAGAAGGCGCAGGAGCTGCGCGAGCGCGCGAAGGGCGGCGCGCCGGTGCGCGAATGGTTCGAGACCGAGATCACGGATGCCTCGGGCGA